>JABDPJ010000002.1 GCA_013042835.1 Lysobacterales bacterium | reverse complement strand
CCCTGGTGCCGGGCACATCACGCTCGGGTATCACCATTACCGTGGGGCGTATGCTGGGGTTTGATGCCGACAGTGCTGCGCGTTTCTCCTTCCTGCTCTCGATTCCGGTCATCGCCGCCGCCGGCGCTTATGGCGTGTTGCGCATGTTTCTGCACGACACCCCGATAGACTGGTTTCAGTTCAGTCTCGCAATCGTGCTTTCAGGACTGGCGGGCTGGTTATGTATTGCCGCGTTCCTCGCGCTATTGAAGCGCGTGGGACTGGTGCCGTTCGTACTATATCGCCTGGCGTTGGGTGTGGCCCTGCTTTGGATCGCATTCTGACAATAGACGCACCAAAACAGTGCATTAATTTTCGTTTGGTGCGATAATGGTGCGCTATTGATTTCTTCAATCTGCGCAGATTTCTCTAGCACAGTGCAAATGCTGCCAATATGTCGCTAAATGTTGCTATCACGCCTCCAGAATCGAGTAACTGAATTCCAATCTGTTTTCTGTTCTCGTAATGATTTTGGCATGACTTCTGCATATTAATAGTGACCAATTTTGGACATCTTTCCAGGTAACGACATAGGAATATATGACATGAGCGTAGAAAAAATTCGGAAAATGATCGCCGATGAAAAAATTGCATTCGTCGATCTGCGGTTTTGCGATACCGCTGGTAAAGAGCAGCACGTCACCATGCCGGTGGCGGCGGCTGATGAAGACTTCTTTGAAGAAGGCAAAATGTTTGATGGTTCTTCCATCAAGGGGTGGAAAGGCATCAATGAATCAGACATGGTATTGATGCCGGATCTCGATTCTGCCGTGATTGATCCTTTCATGGAGCACAGCACCATGGTGCTGCGCTGCGATGTGCTCGAACCCGATACGATGGAAGGCTATAACCGTTGTCCGCGTTCGCTGGCCAAACGCGCCGAGGCTTACCTGCAGTCAACCGGGATCGCTGATTCTGCGTACTTTGGTCCTGAGCCCGAGTTTTTCGTATTTGACAGCGTCAGCTTCGGCACCGACATGCATTCGACTTTTTACAATATTGACTCGGAAGAGGGCGCCTGGAATACCGGCGCGGAATACGAGGGCGGCAATATTGGTCATCGCCCGAGGGTCAAAGGCGGCTATTTTCCGGTTCCGCCGGTGGACAGCCTGCACGATCTGCGCGCCACCATTTGCCAATTACTTGAGTCGATGGGCGTCGAAGTTGAGGTCCATCACCATGAAGTCGGTACGGCCGGTCAGTGTGAGATTGGCACCAAGTTCAGTACGCTCACGCGTAAGGCGGACGAGTTGTTGATGTTCAAGTATGCAACCCACAACGCCGCGCACGTAAGCGGCCGGACTGCAACGTTCATGCCCAAGCCGCTGGTAGGTGACAACGGTTCCGGTATGCACGTTCACATGTCCCTGTTCAAAGATGGCGAGAACATGTTCGCCGGTGAAGAGTACGGTGGCTTGTCAACCACGGCACTGCATTACATTGGTGGTATTTTCAAGCACGCCAGGGCGATCAATGCGTTCTCCAACGCCTCGACCAACAGCTATAAGCGCCTGGTTCCGGGCTTTGAGGCGCCCGTCATGCTGGCGTACTCGGCCCGCAACCGTTCCGCATCCATTCGTGTACCCCATGTCGGCAGCCCGAAGGCGCGTCGAATCGAAGTCCGCTTCGGCGATCCGGCGGGTAACGGGTACATGACTTTCGCCGCCATGATGATGGCGGGTCTCGACGGTATTCTGAACAAGATCGAACCGGGCCCGGCGATGGACAAGGATCTCTATGATCTGCCCTCGGAGGAGGTCGAGAACATTCCGACTGTATGCGCCAGCCTCGCCCAGGCGCTCGAAGCGCTTGATAGCGACAGGGATTTTCTGAAGGCAGGTGGTGTTTTCGATGATGACATGATCGATGCGTATATCGCCCTGAAGATGGAAGAGGTCACGCGTTTCCGCATGTCTACCCATCCCGTCGAATTCGATATGTATTATTCTATATAGGAGGAGCTGTCGCCCGGTAGCTCCATGGAAGCCGGTACACCCCGCGGTTGCGGGGTGTTTCCGGCCGCTACGAACACGGAGTCCGACGATGAAATTGATCACTGACAATACACTTTTCCTGATCCTGCTGATCATGGCACTGGTAATTCCTGCCAGTTCTGCAATGGCGCAGGTTTACAAGGTCGTTGACGAAAACGGCAACGTAACCTACACCGACCAGCCGCCCGGTGACGGCTCCAAGCCCGTCGAGCTGGCGCCGATCAGCGTGATTGAAACACCGGAATACAAGAAAACGGCGCGCGAACTTGCGGCCGAAGCCGAAGCAGAGGCCAGGGCCCAGGGTAAGGAACCTGAAGCAAAAGAGGAGTCATTGCGGACCTTGCGCGCAAGGTACAGGGATTTTGCGATTATCTCACCACAGCAGGAAGAGGCCGTCTGGAGTCCCGAGGGGCCTGTCTCTATTGCCTGGAATACGGGAACCCAACTGATGCCAGGAATGAAAGTCGCCGTAACGGTTGATGGCAAGAGACTGGCGAGTGGCACCGAAAGGCTGATCATGGTGCCCGGCCTGGAGCGCGGTGAACACACGGTGGGAGCTGAACTTACCGACTCGAGAAACCGCAGGGTAGCAACGGCGCAACCAGTGACCTTTTTCATCAGGCAGCCCGGCTTATACAACCGCGTCCGCCCGGTCCCCGGTGGCGGAGGCTAAACACGTGCCGGTCATCCAATGCTTGATTCACTATCGACCGCAATAATAGAGCTGGATGACCGTAGCTGCGTGCAGAAAATGAACGCGGCCGCAGAACACTGTCTCGCAACCAGCCGGGCGCGCTCCCTTGGGCGCCTGTTCGCCGATATTGAAGGCGTTCCCGTAGCATTGTCCGAAGCCATATCAGCGACGGCCAGTGAACAACGGGGCCGCCACCTGCGTGAGTGCAGGCTGGCAGGCGGCTGGTTCGACTGCACGATTCAACCGCTGCCCGGGCAAGCGATACTGATGGAGTTTTACGATCTCAAGTGGCAGCAGCAGAAGAACAAGTTGCAACAACGCGAAGTGCAGACCGCGATGATGGACCTGTTAAGACGCAATCTCGGCCACGAAATCCGCAACCCGTTGGGTGGAATTCGCGGCGCAGCACAAATGATGGCTGCCGAACTGGAAGAACGTGAGCTCGGCACCCTGGCGCAGCTGATCATGCGTGAAGTGGATCGCATTGATGAACTAATCGAAAAGTTCGGGCAACCGGAGCTTGAGTGCAAACCGGTTGACATACATTATGTTTTAGGCGAAGCGACAGAACTGTTGCGCCTTGAGGCCGCCGAGCGGGTCAAAATTATTCAGAACTACGACCCCAGTATTCCGGAACTATCCGCCGATTCCTCCGCGTTGCGACAGCTGTTTCTCAACCTGCTGCTTAACGCATTCCAGTCGGGTGCGGAGGAGATCGAGATTCGTACCCGGGTCGATTACGACAGCACCTTGCTCGAACCCGGAATCAACCGTGTTTTGCGGCTGGACATCATGGACAACGGTCCCGGTGTGCCGGAATCGCTGCGCGACATGCTGTTTCTGCCGATGGTGACCGGCCGTCGCGATGGCACCGGTCTTGGTCTGGCCCTGGCGCAGCAGATTGCCGTTGCCCACCGGGGTATGTTGACCTACGCACCGCTCGAAACCGGCAGTCGCTTTACCCTGAGACTGCCATTGGAGCCTGGCAATGGCTGAGCCTGTGCTGGTTTGGGTGATCGATGATGACCAGGCGATTCGCTTCGTGCTGGAAAGGGCATTGGGTAAAGCCGGCTATGTCACCCGGAGTTTTGCCAGCGTGGCGGCGGTAACCGGGGCGCTGGACGATGCCGCGCCCGACGTGATCATTACCGATATCCGCCTGCCCGATGCCGATGGCCTGACTGTTTTGCAAGCGCTTGAAAAGCGTGGCCTGGACATTCCGGTCATTGCCATGACGGCGTTTTCTGATCTGGACCAGGCAGTTTCCGCCTTTCAGTCGGGCGTCTTCGACTACCTGTCGAAACCGTTCGACCTGGAAAAGGTCATCGCCGTGGTTGCGCGCGCATCGGCTGTCACAAATCCTGAACCGGTGCTTGAAAACGCGTTGGAGCCACGCCAGCTGATCGGTGACTCGCCTGCCATGCAGGAAGTCTTCAGAACCATCGGCCGGCTCTCACGGTCTGGCATCAGCGTGTTGTTGACCGGCGAAACAGGTGTTGGCAAAGAAGTTGTTGCGCGCGCCTTGCATCAACATAGTCCTCGCTCCAAGGGGCCTTTTGTCGCCATCAATACGGCTGCGATCCCGACCGAGCTGCTCGAGTCGGAATTGTTCGGTCATGAAAAGGGTTCATTTACGGGTGCACACGCGAGGCGTTCGGGACGATTTGAAGAAGCTGCCGGTGGCACGCTGTTCCTGGACGAAATCGGTGACATGCCGCTGCCGCTGCAAACACGTTTGCTGCGGGTACTCGCCGAGGGAGATTATTACCGGGTCGGCGGCAGGGACCTGTTGCGTGCGGATGTGCGCCTGTTGACAGCCACCCACCAGGACTTGCGGAAAAAGATTGCCGACGGGAGCTTCCGGGAAGACCTCTATCACCGTCTGAATGTCATCACAATCGAAATACCGCCTTTGCGCGAACGTGCCGAAGACATTGCCCTGCTGGCGCGGCACTTTTTACGCCAGGCGGCGGTGGAAATGGGTCTCGAGGAAAAATACCTGACCCCTGAAACTATCCAGGTTTTGCAACAGAAAGCATGGCCTGGCAATGTCCGGCAGTTACAGAATTTGTGCCAGCAACTGTGCGTCATGGCCCCGGGAGAACAGGTTCTGCCCGTGGATCTGCCGCCCGGCCTGGCAGAAAAGAGTGATCCGGCCGAGCCGGGCCAATCCTGGTCCGAAGCCCTCGAAGCCTGGACCCGAAAAGCGTTGTTGAACGGCAACCAGGACCTGATGTCCGAGGCGCGATCCGAACTGGAGCGAGTCATACTTGCCTGTGCGCTCGAGCACACCGGTGGCAAACGCGTAGAGGCGGCAAAACTACTCGGCCTCGGGCGCAATACCCTGACCCGAAAACTCAAGGAGCTGGAGGAAAAGTAGCGCTTCAGGCCGGTGGTGGAACACGCAGGCTGAATGTCACGGGCCCGTCATTGACCAGGCTTACCTGCATGTGTGCGCCGAAGCAGCCACTGGGTACTTCACCGAGTTCGCGGCGCGCGTTATCCAGCAGGTAGTCAAACAGCCTTTTGCCCTCAGCAGGATCGGCAGCCGGGGTGAAACTGGGACGGTTGCCGCTGTTGGTGTTGGCGGCAAGGGTGAACTGGGAAACCAGCAAGAGTTGCCCGCCGGCCTGTCGAAGGTTCAGATTCATGCGGCCGTTCTCATCATCGAATATCCGGTATGCAAGTATGCGCTGCAATAGCCTGTCGGCCTGGGCCTCCGAATCGCCGCGCTCAACCGCAATCAAAGCCAGGATTCCCGCTCCGATTTCGCCGCTTAGCGAGGGATTTGACGAATTTTCGTTAACAAGCACACTGGCTTCCGATACTCTTTGTAATAATGCGATCATTTAACAGACTTTTCCTGGATTATCTTGCTTTGACTCGTGCGGGTAACTCTCACCCTGAGCTAATGTTAGCATCGCTTGGCGCCCGGATATGAACACTGATGATTAAACTGTTAGCAATCCGTGTCGCCATGCGCGTGTTCAGCTGGATAACACCACGTGCGGCCGAGTACCTTGCACCGCCGTTGGCCGCCCTGGTCTGGTATTCGGTGCCCCGGCTGAGGCGTGTAACCCGCCTGAACTTGCGCGCCGTCTTTCCTGACATGGATGCGGAGCAGCGCAACCGGGTTGGCCGCTCCAGCATGACCCATTATGTCAAGGGCATTTTCGAAGCCGGCATATTGTGGCACTGGCCGCTGGAGAAGATGTATAAGCTATTCGATGGTGTGGAAGGCATGGAGCACGTCGAGGAAGCCAGAAGGGTCGGCAAGGGCCTGATCGTGGCTGTACCACATTATGGTTCCTGGGAGATGCTAAATCTCTATTTGCACAGCAAGGGCAAAGCGGCGGTTCTTTACAAGCCCAGCAAGCACCCGGATATCAATGCACTGCTCAGGGACAAGCGCAGCAGGTCCGGTGCCGAGATGGTGCCCGCCACCGGCAGCGGCCTGAAGAGAATGTACAAGCTGCTCAAAGACGGTTTTTGTGTGGCCCTGCTGCCCGACCAGGAGCCCAGCCGTGGCAGCGGCGCATTCGCACCTTTTTACGGTATCGAGGCGCTTACCGGGGTACTGTTGCCGCGCATGGCGCAACGTACGGGTGCGCCGGTCATTTTTGCGGTTTGCGAACGGCGCAAAGGCGGGCGCTATCGTGTGCATTTATTCAAGGCGGATGAGGCGCTTTACAGTGACAACAAACGCGATGCATTGACGGCCGTCAACCATGGCATTGAACAATGTATCAACGTGGATATCGATCAATACCTGTGGGCATATAAGCGCTTCAGAAACCGGCCGGAAGGCGAAAAGTCGTTTTACAAGCGCTGAGTCAGTATACCGGCATGCATAATTCAGGACGATGGAACTCGAGCCGAAATCGCTCACCGGCTTGACGTGGGTCAATACAATTAAATGATCGCGGGCATACAGTGACACTGGGAGCTTGTGAGCATGAGCCCGAGTACACACAAACATCTGTCGAATGATGCCTTTGATGACCTGATCAAGCGTGTGGAGACTTTGCGCCTCAAGGTCATTCAGCAGGCAGAACTTGCTGAAAAATCTCTTCCGGCACTGCCAGCAGAGCGCATATCGTGCGCGCAGAATCTTCTGCATTACCTGGCCTTGAGGAGTGAGGATATCAGGCCTCTGCAGGATGAACTGACTTGCCTCGGGCTGTCTTCGCTGGGCCGGGCGGAACCACATGTTCTGGCCACTATCGATGCAGTGTTGCACAACCTCTACCTGTTGAGCGGCCGCCGGCGAGGCGGGGAAACGGTCGACGAAGTTTTTTCCGCATTCGACACGGGAGCGGATTGCCTGATAGATAACACCGCCAGGCTTTTCGGTCCTCCGGCGAAACAACGGCGCGGCCACATCATCGTGACCATGCCGGTCGAAGCGGCGGATGATTACCTGATGGTGCACCAGTTGCTGGTCAGCGGGATGAACTGCATGCGTATCAACTGTGCACATGATTATCCGGAAATCTGGTCCCGCATGATCAAGACATTGCGCAGCGCCGAACGGGCAACGGGCCGCTCGTGCAAAATTCTGATGGATCTTGGCGGTCCAAAGCTTCGCCTCGGGCCGATGGAAACCACCCCGGCGGTTCTCAAGATCAGGCCAGTCAGGGCCGCCAACGGCCGTATCCGGCGAGCGGCCCGCATCTGGTTAACCCCGACCAGGGAATTCTTCTCCGAGATGCCTGCCGCGGATGCCACGCTCGCTCTCGATCCGGAATGGTTTTCGAAACTGAAGACCGGTGACCGGATTCGTTTTAAGGATTTTCGTGGTTCGTCCAGGGTCTGGCGTATCAGGGATGTGACCGCAGACGGTTGCTGGGCGGAGTCCAAAAAAACTTCCTATGTCGCCAATGGGACCGTTTTGCAGTCACATCGCGTAAACGGCGATGCTATGGCCAAGACCGAAATTGCCGGTCTCGCCCCGCAGGACAGCGTTTGCCTGGTCCGGCCGGGGGATGTGTTGTTTGTATCGGCAACGGTGGAACCGGGCAAACAGGCGATCCTCGACAGTGATGGCGAACTATTGAATCCGGGCAGGGTTTCGCTCGCGATCCCCGAGGTTTATCGGGATGTGCGCCTGGGTGAGCCTATCTTTTTCGATGATGGCCGGATAGGCGGCATCGTTGAAAAATGCAGTGCGGAACAACTGCAGATTCGCATAACCCATACACGGAAACCAGTGGAGCAACTGGAGGGCAACCGGGGTGTCAACCTGCCTGATACCGACCTGAACCTTGCCGCGCTTAGCACCAAGGATTTGCAGGATATCGAGTTTGCCTCGCGGCATGCGGATATGATCGGCTTGTCTTTTACCAACTGCTCCGATGACGTCCGCGCCCTGTATCAGCACATGCAGAAACTCGGCCGGGAAAATATTGGCGCAATATTGAAAATCGAGACCAAGCGGGGTTTCTCAAACCTCCCGGACATCCTGCTGGAGGCGCTTAAGTTCAACGCTTGCGGAGTAATGATTGCGCGTGGAGACCTGGCCGTGGAGTGCGGTTTTGTCCGCATGTCGGAAGCCCAGGAGGAGATCATGTGGATCTGTGAAGCAGCGCATGTTCCTGTCATTTGGGCAACCCAGGTGCTGGAGGGCCTGACCAAGCGCGGGCATGCTTCGCGCGCTGAAATCACTGATGCGGCCATGGCCCAGCAGGCCGAGGCCGTCATGTTGAATAAAGGCCGGCATATTATCGAGGCGGTGGAAGTTCTGGATGACATCCTGCATCGCATGCAGGGTCATCACCGCAAGAAACGCTCCATGTTGCGCAAACTTCACCTCGCATCGCAGTTCGATCAAGGGAGCTAAACAGATTCGGATTCGGACACCCGGGTGCCGCCCTGGCACTGAATTCCAACCCTTGTTTGCTGTAATTTGACCGCTGGATCAATGACGCCAGAATGATGGCGAGAACAAGACCAGCAACGTAAAAATTTCCAGCCGCCCCATCAGCATTGCAAAGCTGAGAATGACCTTGGCCGTGGAGTTGAGGCTGGCGTAGTTTGAACTGACATCGCCCAGGCCGGGGCCGAGGTTGGTAATGCATGCCGCCGCCGCTGCATAGGCGGTTACCGGGTCAACGCCAACGCCATTGAGTGCAATGGTGATCATGACGAAACTCGAGACATACAGAAAAAAGAACCCCCAGACCGCATCCATGACTGTCGGCGATGTTTTTCTGCCGCCGATCTTCACGGGAATCACCGCGTTAGGATGAATCAACCGCCCGATTTCCCGAATAGCCTGGCGGTATAAAAGTATGATGCGAATGACTTTCATGCCACCGCAGGTGCTGCCGGCGCAGCCGCCAATAAAGGCGATGCAAATCAACATGATGGGGATAAAACCCGGCCAGATGGAGAAATCCGTGGTGCTGAATCCGGTTGTTGTCATCACGGAGACTACCTGGAAAGCGCCGTAACGGAAGGATTCGGCGACTGATCCGTAGGTTCCATGCAGGTACAGCGCGATCGACGTCAGGATGCCGAAGCCGAGCAGCAGCGATGCATAAACCTTCAACTCCGCATCCTGAAAGTAGGGCTGGGCGCTGGCCCGCTTCCACGAGGTGAAATGAATAGCGAAATTGATCCCGGCAACCACCATGAAAAAGATGGCAACAATCTCCAGCGTGGGATTATCGAACCAGGCAAAGCCGCTATCGTGGGTTGACATACCGCCGATGGCGACCGTGCTGAATGCGTGTCCGATGGCATCAAACAGGCTCATGCCGCCCAGCCAGTAAGCCAGTGCGCACAGCGCGGTAATTCCAAGGTAAATCAGCCAGAGCGCCTTGGCAGTTTCCGTGATGCGCGGGGTTAATTTACTGTCCTTCTGTGGGCCTGGCGATTCCGCGCGGTAAAGCTGCATACCACCAATACGGAGCATCGGCATGATGGCGACCGCCAGCACGACAATACCGAGTCCTCCCAGCCACTGCAGCTGCTGGCGGTAGTACAGGACGCCGCGTGGCAGGCTGTCGATGTTGGTCAATATGGTGGCGCCGGTGGTGGTCAGTCCAGACATGGATTCGAATACCGCGTCCACATAGGAAATTTCGGGCTGCATCAGCAACAGAAATGGCAACGCCCCGACCAGTGCCAGCGATATCCAGCAAACTGCGACCACCAGGAAGCCGTCGCGCAACCGCAGTTCTTCATGAACATGCCGTACGGGCAGGAAAATCGCCATTCCGGTGACCAGCAGGATAACCGCGCTGACCAGAAACAGGCTGGCCGTGCCGTCCGCGTACCACCATGAAACCAGCGCCGGGGGCAGCATCATCAGGCTGGCACCGGCGATCAGGAAACCAAGAATTCTTTGAACAGTCGCAGTTCTGCGGTGTTTCATATGAAGGTCACGCTGACTTGGAACAGGCGTTCTACCGCATGAATCTGTTTCTTATCAGGAACGAACAGCACGACGTGGTCATGTTCTTCAATCACAGTGTCATGGTGAACGATGATGACATCCTCACCCCGGACTATACCCACAATGGTGGTCCCTTCCGGCAGGTTCAGTTCTTCTATCGAACGGCCGACAACTTGTGAACTGCGCCGGTCACCCAGTGCTATCGCCTCGATAGCCTCGGCGGCGCCGCGTCGCAACGAGTGGACGCGCTCGATGCTGCCGCGGCGTATATACGCCAGCAGTGAGCCGATGGTGATCTGCTGCGGAGACACCGCAATGTCGATGGCGCCGGATTCCATCAGGTCCACATATGAAAGGCGATTGATGATGGTAATGACCTTCCTTGCCCCCATGCGCTTGGCCTGCAAGGAAGACAGGATGTTGGATTCATCATCATTGGTTATAACGCAATAGACATCCGTGCTTTCAACCGCCTCTTCCCTGAGCAGGTTGGCATCGGTGCAGTCCCCTACCAGTACGATGGTCTTGGACAATTCCTCGGCAATCGATTCAGCCCGGGCCGGATCCTTTTCGATGATCTTGACATGGTGGTCACGCTCGAGTTGCCGCGCCAGGTTTTTGCCGATATTGCCGCCACCGGCGAGCATGACACGCCTGATCGGGCTGTCCATCGGCCGCAGTTCTTTCATGACCGCGGGAATGTCCCTGCGGGCCGCGAGAAAATACACCATGTCGTTCTCTTCGATGACCGTATTGCCTTTGGGCAAAATCAGCTCGCCATGGCGATAAATGGCCGCGAGCCGGGCATCTGAACCGCCGGGCATATGGTGTCTCAGGGTATATAGTTTCTGTCCCACCAACAGTCCGCCCGCTTCAGCCCTGATGGCCACGAGCTGTGCTCTCTCGTCGGCAAAATCCATGACCTGGAGCGCGCCGGGATATTCAATCAGGCGGGAAATATACTGGGTCAGGAGCAGTTCCGGGCTGATCAGAACGTCGATCGGCGTGTGCTCACGGCGAAACAACTTTACCTGGTCCGTATACGCTGCTGCCCTGACGCGCGCCACGCGGGTAGGCACGTTATACAAGGTGTACGCGATCTGGCAGGCAACCATGTTGACTTCATCAGAACTGGTCAATGCAATAACCAGGTCGGCATCCTCGATACCCGCCCTTTCCATCACCTTGGGATACGAGGCGTAACCGAGTACGCTGCGGATATCCATCTGGTTCTGGAGCTCTTTCAGGCGTTGCTCGTCTTTGTCTACGACGGTGATGTCATTGTCTTCATGCGCCAGGGCACTGGCGACTGTGGAGCCTACTTGTCCGGCCCCCAGGATGACGATTTTCATGAACTGCTCACTGACTTGGGATCAATTCCAAGTGATCTGAGCTTACGATAGAGGTGTGTTCTTTCCATTCCAACTGACTCGGAAAGTTTCCCAACGCTGCCGCCGGCCTTTTTCAACTGGTAGATCAGGTAATCACGTTCGAACTGTTCGCGTGCCTCACGCAGGGGCATGTCAAACAGCCCCTCATGTCGCGAGCCGCCCGATTCAATGCTGGCTGCACTCTGGTTCAGGGTATCATCGACCTCCTTGGCTGAAACTTCGCCTTCTCCCCCCAACACCAACAATCGCTGGATGAGATTACGAAGCTCGCGCACATTGCCCGGCCAGCTATGGTTGCGCATGCGGTTTTGCACCGATACTGAAAATGAACGGTAGGGCAGGTTTTCATGATTGGGGAACCAGTCGGAAAAATACCTGATCAGTTCCGGAATGTCCTCGGGACGGTCCCGCAGTGCGGGAACCTTGAGTGGCAATACGTTCAGGTGAAAGTAAAGCGGTGCCGGTAATTGCCCGTCCTGAACCATTTGTTCCAGGTTTTCACCGGCGCTGCAGATGATGCGACAGCCCAGCGGCTTCGATCCGGTGCCGCCCTGGGGCGTATAACCTCCGGACTCTAAAATGTTGTTGAGTAGATCCAGTGTTTTGGCTGGTAGTTCGTCAAGCTTTGGTATGAACAACACTCCACCTGCCGCTTGATCCAGCAGTCCCTTGGACGGCTGTTCGTTGACCATGGTGCCAAACAGGTAACTGCAGGCATTCTCGCCACCGGCCTGGCTGTGGTCCAGCGTCACCATTTCACCGCCGGCAGACGACAGGTGGTGTATGTAGCGGGCCAGGGTCTCTCGCCCGCTGCCGCTTTCCCCGGTGATCATTACAGGGGAGGCATTATTTGCAGCCTGTTTCGCGTTGTTCCGCAACAATTGCATAACCGGGCTGTTACCCAGCGGTTCCAGGGGGTACGCTTTCTGCCCGGATAATCTTGTCGTCGCGCCCTGCGGCCTCGATTCAAGGGCTTTGCGGACAGTGGCCAGTAACTTGGCCAGCGACAATGGCTTTTGGACAAAATCAAAGGCACCCAGGCGCGTGGCTTCTACGGCGGTTTCCAGGGTTCCGTGACCGGACATGATCACGACCTGTGACTCGAGCTTGCCGGCGGCAGACCATTCTTTCAGCAGCGAAATACCGTCGATATCCGGCATCCAGATATCCAGTAAAACCAGGTCGGGCTTTTGTTGCGTGTAGATCAGGCGTGCGCTTTCACCGTCTTTGGCAACCTGCACGGCGTAATCTTCATCCTCAAGAATTTCCTGTACGAGCTGCCGGATATCGGGCTCGTCATCAACGACCAGAATTTGGGCTTGTGACATAGGTTTCTGACACGGTGTGGTAGGGAAACAACAGAATACCCCAATGGGCTGGGGAGTCAACCACTGATGGTTGGAGCGGAATCAGGAGGGAACCCCGGCTTGCGCCGGGGTGTGTGTCAATAAGGGTTAGAGTGCCGCCAGTTCCTTGGCGACCAGGAAATCGACGACATCAAGCATGGCGTCAAAATCTTTTACGTCCTTGCTGCTGACGACCCGGTACTTGCGGTTGACCACCAGGCTTGGGGTTCCGGTGATACCAAATAACTGCACATCGCGCTGGTCCCTGCGCAATTGGCTGTCAGCCGCAAAGGATTGGAAGTTAGCGGTAAACTTTGATTTTTCAATACCGAACTGGGAGTAGAACTCCGCCAGGTCGTCAAGGCTGCGAAATTGTTTTTTCTCTTTCCAGATGGCGTTCATCATGGCAATGTGGCTTTCTTCAACAATGCCGAGCATTTCTGCAGTAATGTAGGCGCGTGCCATCATTTCCCAGGCCCTGCGGCCAAAACCGACTGCGATACGGTTGAACTTGACGTCTTCAGCCTGTTTCTTCCGCCAACTTTCCACATAGGCCTCGAAAGTGAAGCAGTGTGAGCAGCCGTAACTGAACAGTTCGGTCACTTCCACCGTGTCCGAACCTGTATCTGCCGGCACCTGGCCTATCTTGAAATAGTGGACACCTTCCTGGAAGGCGGCTTCCTGCGCCATGGCCAGTTGACTGACGATAAGCAAGCCGAGCGCGAGTATCGCTTTTTGAATCATTATTAACTTCTCCACGTTATAGTCTTGTCGGATAACAGACCGCTTCCGGGCCCCGTTGTTCCGCTGGCTTGTTATTCCGCGGCGTGCAGACCCTGAAGGTAATTGGCAACGGCCTTGATTTCATCATCGCTCAGACGCTTGGCAACTTCCGTCATAATTCTGCTGCTGGCGTCATCTTCCCCCCACATCTGACCCGATCTGAAACCTTTGAGCATCTTTTCAGAGTAGACAGCATGCTGTCCCGCCAGGGCCGGATAACCGGACAATGGGTTGCCTTCACCGGCCGGGCCATGACAGGACATGCATGCAGCGATGTCGGTATCAGGATTGCCACTGCGGTAAAGCAGTTCGCCGGCTGCGACCAGGGCTTCATCGGCCAATCCCGCTTTAATCACCTGGGTGGCGAAATAGGCGGAAATGTCAGCCATGTCCTGTTCGGAGAGGCCCATCGCAATTCCGGTCATCTCGGGAATTTGTCGTTTGCCGGCCTTGACCAGGACCAGTTGGCGTTCGAGGTAGGCGGCGTGCTGACCAGCCAGCTTTGGCCAGTTCGGTATGACGCTGTTACCATCGGCTCCATGACAGGCAGCGCACACGGCCGCTTTGCCCTGACCGGCGGTTGCATCTCCCATTGCCAGAACCGGTAAAGACACCAGGAGTGACAGGGCGACGGCGAACTGCAAAAAATACTTCATTTCGTACTCTCCCAGAATGTTTGCGTACAATGATCGAAATAACTCGTTATTATCCTGTTTTAAGCACATTCGTTCCAGCGGTAAAACAGGAAAACTTGAGAATCTTTGAATGAAAAAAGTGAATCCATTCCGCGTCGCAAAATATGTCCTCAGCGCGCACCAGTTGAAACAGTTGCCCGCTGACCAGGGTATAGAAGTCGCTATCGCCGGCCGCTCCAATGCCGGCAAGTCGAGCGCAATCAATGCATTTACCGACCAGAAGTCACTGGCCCGCACCAGCAAGACGCCGGGCCGCACCCAGCAGATTGTCATTTTCGAACTGGATGAAAATCGCCGTATTGCGGACCTGCCGGGATATGGTTACGCCAAGGTGCCGCAGAAACTCAGGACCCACTGGCGCAATGTGATGGCACGCTATTTTGAAACTCGCGAATGCTTGCGGGGAGTGGTCCTGGTAATGGATATCCGCCACCCGATGCGGGACTTTGACCAGCAAATGCTGCACTGGTGTGACATGGCGCAAATTCCCTGTCACATTCTTTTGACTAAGGCGGACAAGTTGAAACGTGGACCGGCGCAAGCCACCCTGCTCAAATTGCGCCGTGACCTGCCGGCCATCGCCAGCGCCCAGGTATTTTCCTCGCTCAAAAAAACCGGCCTGGATGAACTGTTGGATAAGCTGAGCGAATGGTATGAGTATGGTGGCAAAGAGAGTTAAAATTCACCTGGCGACTTCACATGAATTGAAAAGGATAAAAGCATGAGTTTTCCCTACACCCGCATGCGCCGGATGCGCGCAGATGATTTTTCCCGCCGTCTTATGCGGGAGACTGTATTGACCGCTGACGACTTCATCTGGCCTGTGTTTATCATTGAAGGAGAGGACCGTACTGAGAAGGTCGACTCAATGCCGGGTGTTGAGCGCCTGACCATTGACCGCTTGTTATTGCAAGCCAAAGAGTGCGTGCGCCTGGGTGTTCCGGCGATTGCCCTTTTCCCGGTGACTGCACCCGAAGCAAAAACTGACGATGCCTGTGAAGCCTGGAATCCCGACGGTCTCGCACAGCGTGCCGTGCGCGCGCTGAAGCAGTCTTTTCCGGAACTGGGCGTCATGACCGACGTGGCTCTCGACCCGTTCACCAGTCACGGCCAGGATGGCCTGATGGATGAAAGTGGCTATATCGTCAATGATGAAACCGTGGCCGCGCTGGTCAAACAGG
Source organism: Lysobacterales bacterium (assembly GCA_013042835.1). Taxonomy (GTDB): domain Bacteria; phylum Pseudomonadota; class Gammaproteobacteria; order Xanthomonadales; family SZUA-36; genus SZUA-36. The sequence continues at coordinate 6,406 of JABDPJ010000002.1, read as the reverse complement.
CCCTGTCACATGCACAAGCGGGTGCAGATATCGTGGCGCCTTCCGACATGATGGACGGCCGTGTCGGAGAAATCCGCGATGCGCTTGAAACGGCCGGCCATGTCAATACGCGCATCCTGGCGTATTCGGCCAAATATGCGTCGTCTTTCTACGGGCCTTTCAGGGATGCGGTAGGTTCAGCAGCGGCGCTTGGCGGCGGCAATAAATACACCTACCAGATGGATCCGGCCAACAGCAACGAGTCGATTTCAGAAGTGGCGCTGGACCTGGAGGAGGGTGCTGACATGGTCATGGTCAAGCCGGGCATGCCCTACCTGGACGTCGTGCGGCGCGTCAAGGATACTTTCGGAGTTCCGACCTACGTTTACCAGGTCTCCGGGGAGTACGCCATGCTGAAGGCGGCATCGATCAACGGTTGGCTGGAAGAAAAATCCGTAGTGCTGGAAGCCCTTACCGGGATCAAACGCGCCGGTGCCGATGGTATTCTGACCTATTACGCCTTGCAGGCAGCGGCGTGGCTCCAGGAAAAAAACTGATCAAGCTGGCCCTGTTCGGGCAACCGGTCAAGTCGTCTCTTTCGCCAACCATTCACCATGCGTTCGCGGAGCAGTTCGACCTCGATATCAGCTACCAGCTGATAGAAACCGCCGCGGAAGGTTTTCCGGCTGCACTGGAGGACTTCCGCCAGGCCGGCGGTAGCGGTTGTAATATCACGCTGCCGTTGAAACAGGAAGCCTGGCGCTTGGCGGCGCAGGCGTCGAAGGAAGTTGAACAGGCGCAGGCGGCCAATACGCTGGTGTTGCAGCCGTCGTCCGGCTGGTTCGCCCATACCACTGACGGCATTGGTTTTGTCACCGACCTGAAGCGCAACCACCAAGTTGCGCTGGCGGGCCGGCGGGTATTGGTGCTGGGAGCCGGTGGAGCGGTCGCCGGAATCCTGGGCAGGGTGCTGGCGGACGGGCCGCAGGAGGTCGTTATCGTCAACCGCAACCAGCAGCGCGCGCGGGATCTTGCAGAGAGGTTCAACACGCTTGGGAACCTCGATGTCACGAGCTGGGAGGAACTGCCGTCATGGGGCCGTTTTGACCTGGTCATCAACGCCACCTCGCTGGGTCACCATGGCGAGGCACCTCGACTTACCGCCGCGGTCTTTGCCGCTGGCGCGATGTGTTACGACATGAACTACTTTAAAGCCAGCCTGCCGCTGAAGGCGCTGGTCGAATCCCTGGGGCACCGTTACGTAGATGGCCTGGGCATGCTGGTAGAGCAGGCCGCAGAGAGCTTCTTCATCTGGACAGGCGAGCGTCCAAACAGCAAAACAGTGACCAGTTTATGCCGTGAAAGGGTGGCCTGAAGCACGCGGCCTGAAGCACGTGCCTGGGCCGATTCGCCGGGAGCCAGCCGTATTTTCAGGCCCGTGGCATGGGCTCTGCCAAATCGCCCGACTCGTCAAGGGCGGGGTATTTCAACCGGTGTCGCTGGCAGTAGTCGGCCAGCACCGGATGCAGCCACTCAAACCGCTGTTCTGCGAGTGTTTCTTCGTCGAGCCGGCAATGATCGTAAAAGCCGGCAGCCTGGCGTTGCCGCTGGGCTTCGTAGAGCACAACCGCACAGGCGACCGAAACATTGAGCGACTGGCTGACGCCCATCATGGGGACGCTGATCTGCCGGTCGACAAAAGACAGCGCGGTATCACTGACGCCGAATAACTCCGTACCCAGCACCAGTGCAGTAGGCTGCGTGTAGTCGAGTTGACGAAAATCGACGCTGGCATCGCCCAGGTGAGCCGCCACCAGTTGAAACCCTTTCGATTTCAGGCAAACGCATGCCTCCTCGGTGCTTCGATGGGTTTTTATCCGCATCCATTTTTCCGCACCTTGCGAGGTGTTCCAATGCTTACGGAGGCCATCTTCGCCGGGCAAGACGTGCATTTCGTTAATACCGACGGCGTCGCAGTCACGCACCATCGCAGAAAAATTCCTGGGTTTGTGCAGGTTTTCCGCAAAAATCGTCAGATCAGGCTGGCGCCTGGCCAATACTGCATCCAGTTTTGCGACACGTTCCGCTGTCATTGTTTATCCGGATTTGTGTTGACGCAGGGTTTTCCAGGCATCCGTGATGTTAATAAACGCCTGGCAAAGCAACAGCAGGGGCATGACCAGAATAAGTGATTTGAGCAGGAACACCAGTGGCAGGCCGCCGGCCTCCCTAGAGGTTTCCAGCAGCTGCCAGGAGTTGGCGACGTAGGGCCAGGCGATATACAGCAGAAAAACACAGAAAGGCACCAGGAACAATGCTGTTCCCGCCAGTTCCACCAGCGCCCGTTTGCCTGCGGTCATTTCCGCGTAAAAAACATCTACCCTGACATGTCCGTCCAGCTGCAATGTCCAGGCGGCAACGACGGTAAAAACCGCCACGTGAAGATAGGTCAAGGATTCCTGCAGCCAGATCCAGCCCAGGTTAAAGCCATAACGCAGCACCACGATTGTGAACGTCAGCAACACCATGGCCAGGGTCAGCCAGGCTGCGGCCTTGCCGCAAAGACCGATCCAGTTGCGCAAAGCGGCATATGGAACCGGCGCCGTTTGCGAAGATGTTTTCACCACTCTTTCAGTTTCCAATAAACCGGCCGCACCGGGTTCAGCTTCCTGTCGGATTGCCGCAACTCGAGCTCGCCGTCTCCATCTTCATCAAGGTAATAATATGCCGGCCCCTTGATGGGGGTGATTTTCACCATGTAAACACGGCCGTTCTGGCTGTACTCCTCGACTCGCTCACCTTCGCGCTCGGTGATAACGACACTGGGCTCAAGCTCTTCACCGGGCACCTTGGGCGGGATGGGCGGAATCGGTGGCGGCGCCGCCGGATCAGGGGTCTCGCCCTGGTCTTCTTGCGCCATGGCCAGGCCAAAGGCAAATATGCCGGCGGTTAACCATGCTGTCCATTTAAGTTTCATTCGCTTCGCTCCCTTCAGGGTAAACTGGTAAAGTGCGCATGCGGCATGCGCGGGTTACCCTTTATATTCAGCATAACAGACCCGTGAAATCGAATCTGGCAATTGTTAACAGGCCCCATCTATGAGTGCTAAAAATACCATCTACCTGGTCGACGGTTCATCCTATGTCTACCGGGCATTTCACGCACTACCCAACCTGACCAACTCCAGCGGTGAGCCAACAGGCGCCTTGCTCGGCGTAGCTAATATGTTGCGGCGTTTGCTCAAGGATGCCGATTCGGACAACATCGCGGTGGTATTTGATGCCAAGGGCCCTACCTTCCGGCATGAAATGTATGAGCAATACAAGGCGAACAGGCCACCCATGCCTAATGAGTTGAGCCGGCAGATAGAGCCGATCCACGAAATCGTCCGGTTGCTGGGATTGCCGCTGATCCAGGTTCCGGGCGTGGAGGCCGATGATGTCATTGGCACGCTGGCGGCCCGCGCCACGGAAGAAAAGCTGGACTGCGTCATTTCGACGGGCGACAAGGACATGGCGCAGCTGGTCAATGACCATGTTTCACTGATTAACACTATGAGTGATACCCACATGGACGCCGCAGGTGTTGTTGAAAAGTTTGGTGTTGAGCCCGCTCAAATCGTTGATTTCCTGGCCTTGACCGGCGACAAGTCCGACAACATTCCCGGCGTCGAAAAGTGTGGTCCGAAAACTGCTGCCAAGTGGCTGAACCAGTGGCGGAGTCTCGATGGCGTGATGGAGAATGCCGACCAGATCAAGGGCAAGATAGGTGAATATCTGCGCGCAGCACTCGAAACCCTGCCGCTATCGCGCGACCTGGTGACCATTCGCTGCGACCTGGACATAGAAGAATCTCCCGGTGAATTGAAACGTCAGCCGGTTGATGAAGGGGCACTGCGCGAATTCTTGCAGCACAACGAGTTCAACAGTTGGCTGCAGGAACTGGGCGCCGACGAATCAGAGCAGGCGAAGAAGGTCGAGTTGGACTATACGACCGTGCTGGATGCGGAGGAATTCAAACAGTGGCTGGAACGGCTCAAGAATGCCGAGCTGGTCGCATTTGACACGGAAACTACCAGCCTGGATCCAATGCAGGCTGAACTGGTGGGCTTGAGTTTCGCTGTGAATGCGCACGAGGCGGCCTACGTACCGGTTGGTCACGAATACGCCGGCGCACCAGGGCAACTCGATCGCGATACCGTGTTAGAAGCCCTCAAACCGCTGTTGGAGGCCGATTCGGTTAAAAAGGTAGGCCAGCACATCAAGTACGATATGAATGTCCTGTCCCGTTATGGTATCGCCGTTGAGGGGGTAGCCTTCGACACCATGCTGGAATCCTATGTGCTCAACAGCACCGGCAGTCGCCATGACATGGACTCGCTGGCATTGAAATACCTGGGCCAGCAAACTACCCATTACGAAGACATCGCGGGCAAGGGCGCCAAGCAGATCTGCTTCAGCCAGGTCTCCATTGACGTGGCCGGCCACTATGCCGCCGAGGACGCCGATATTACCCTGCGTTTACACCAGCACCTCTGGCCCAGGCTCCAGGCTGAGCCGGCGCTGGAAAAAGTGTTGACGCAATTGGAGATTCCACTGGTGCCGGTGCTGGCAAGAATGGAGCAGGCCGGCGTACTCATCGATGGCAAAATATTGCTGCAGCAAAGCAGCGAGCTAGCCAAGCGCATGCTGGAACTGGAGGGCGAGGCACATGAGGCTGCCGGTCAGCCGTTTAACCTGGGGTCGCCCAAGCAATTGCAGCATATCCTGTTCGAAGTCCTGGAGTTACCGGTTATCCGCAAAACACCCAAAGGTCAGCCGTCCACGGCCGAAGATGTCCTGAAGGAACTGGCCGGCAACTACGAGCTGCCGAAGTTGATCCTCGAACACCGTTCGATCTCAAAGCTTAAATCCACCTACACCGACAAGCTGCCGGAGCAGATTAATCCACACACACATCGTGTTCATACGTCCTATCACCAGGCGGTGGCGGCAACCGGAAGGTTATCCTCTTCTAACCCGAACCTGCAGAACATACCGATACGCACACCCCAGGGAAGAAAAATACGTAAAGCATTTGTCGCCCCGCCCGGCAATGTCATCCTGGCCGCGGATTATTCGCAGATTGAATTGCGCATCATGGCGCATTTGTCGGGTGACAAGGGCCTGCTGAAAGCCTTTCACGACGGCGTCGACATTCATAGGGCAACTGCGGCCGAGGTGTTTGGGGAAGATTATGCAGCTGTGTCAGACAACCAGCGCCGTGCCGCCAAGGCGATTAACTTCGGGTTGATGTATGGCATGTCGGCTTTCGGTTTGGCGCGTCAGCTGGACATCAGCCGGCCCGAGGCCCAAACGTACATGGACACCTATTTCGCGCGCTACCCCGGCGTCCATGCGTTCATGGAGAAAACCCGCGAACAGGCCCGTGAGAACGGTTACGTGGAAACGCTGTTTGGACGCAGGCTGTATTTGCCGGATATCAAAGCCAGCAACATGATGCGCCGCCAGGGCGCAGAGCGGGCGGCAATCAACGCGCCGATGCAGGGTACGGCGGCGGACATCATCAAGATCGCCATGATCAGGGTGGACGATTGGCTGCAAAGCGAAGAGCCGGGCGCAAGGCTGGTCATGCAGGTCCACGATGAACTGGTCCTGGAAGTCGAAGAATCCAGTCTCGACAGCGTGCGCGAAAAGCTTATCGAACACATGTCATCCGCGGCAAAACTCGATGTTCCGCTGGTCGTGGATGCAGGCCATGGCGCAGATTGGGATACTGCGCATTGATATAATCCATACCGGTTACTGAGCCCGTTTTGAAATTTCAGCTGCGTGGAACCAATCGGTTAAAACCCAGTCTTATTACCTGACTGTTCATTACAGTCGATCCGCATCCCCTAAAGCGGATCATGGAATCGGTTATTTCCCCCAAGCCGAGTCCTTTTTTGACCCTGCCGGTCTATCCGGCAGGGTTTTTTTATGTTCAGGATGAACGGTATGCCGCGGGCGCAGGGATGCGCAGGAGCGGCGTAAGGCTTATCCCACTAGCACGGCAACCCTACGGCAGGAGCGGCGTGAGGCTTATACAACTAGCACGGCAATCCAACACAACAACCCACAATCTCCTTCAACTGGAATTCTGTAAGGTCCGTGCCAACCAACCGCCGCGCTGCGGGCACCTCCCCCCTGAGACACGCCACGAGTATGTCCCTATAGGCTCTTCAAAAACGTCCCTGTTTTTGAAGGTCTCAGGGGGGAGATACCCACATCAGGGCTTGGGGGGAGCTACTTCTTTTTAGGTGCTAAAATGTCAATCTTGCAGGTCAATCCAACGCAAAAACCCCAATCACCTAAATCTCAATTTCTATAACCGCAGTGCCAACCAACCGCCGCGCTGCGGGCACCTCCCCCCTGAGACACGCCACAAG
>JABDPJ010000326.1 GCA_013042835.1 Lysobacterales bacterium | reverse complement strand
TTGCCAATGTCGTTTTCGGCCGGCGCCGATTGTTTCAATTCTGCCGACCTGCTGGCTGCCGGCATGCAGACCATCACGGTCTGTTCCGACCTGCTGAAAACCGGCGGTTACCTGCGTCTTCTGCAATATATTGACAAGACGAGGGAGGCTTTTGGTGGTTCGGAACCAGCCTTGAGGATGGCTGATTCAGTGACCGGGGCGAGGGAAAAGTTGCGTTCCTATGCGCAACAGACACGCCGCCAAAGCCGCTTGCATAAAAACGCTTTCCTGACATCCCGCAGCAAAACAGAGCGCAAGCTCGGCTTGTTTGATTGCATCGAAGCGCCGTGCGTGGACCGTTGCGCGGTTAATCAGAAAGTACCGCAGTATATGAACGCAGTCAGGGACTGCGAGTTCGATGAGGCAGTGCGCCTGACCCTCGCTGACAATCCGCTCGCCTCCACACTCGGCAGGGTCTGCGACCACCTTTGTGAAACCACCTGCATTCGCACCCACCTCGATGAGCCGCTGGCCATCCGTGATATCAAGCGCTTTATCATGGAGCGGGAGAAGCACAATGGCGCCGGCGAGCTCGTGCAGGCAAAGAAATTGAAAGTCGCGATCATCGGCGCCGGACCCGGTGGCATGGCGGCAGCGTCGGAGCTGGCTGCGGCCGGCTGCGAAGTCGATATTTTCGAAATGCACGACTACGCCGGGGGCATGGTCGGTGGGGCCATTCCCGAATTCCGGCTTCCCAGGGCGACGTTCAACCGTGATCTCGAGCGACTGGAAAAGCTGGGTGTGCGGATTCACTTTGGCGTCAAGGCCGGGCGTGATATCCACCTTTCCCGTTTGCGGGGCGAGGGCTATGACCAAGTCATCATCATGGCGGGCGCCCAACTCGGCAAAAAACTCGGCCTCGAAGGCGAGGATGCGGCAGGTGTCATGGATGCCCTGTACTTCCTGCGCCGGGCAAGGGAAGGGCGCCCGGCGGCCATCGGCAAACGCGTTGGCATCATCGGTGCCGGTGACACGGCCATGGATTGTGCGCGCACCGCCTGGCGGCAATCCGACAGCCAGGTCAGCGTGATTTACCGGCGCAGCATCGACCAGATGCCGGCCGACCGCGAGGAAGTGGCCCTGCTCACCGAGGAAGGCGTGCAGGTCGTGGAAATGGCCAAACCGCAGACCCTGCTGGTCGAGGATGGAAAATTGCGCGCATTGAAATGCAGGCGCATGGAGTTCCGCGGCCAGCGCGACGCTTCGGGCCGCAAGGTGCCGTTCGAGGTGCCGGGTGACGACTTCGAAGTAGCACTGGACACCCTGATCCTGGCGATCTCCCAACATGCGATCCTGGACTTTTTCGATGAAGAGCCCATCGCGACCAACCGCTGGGGATACATCGAGGCAGACCCGGATACTTTTGAAACCTCGGTCGATGGCGTTTATGCCGGTGGCGACGTCGTCAACGACGGGCCTTCCTCGATCGTAGAGGCTGTGGCGGACGGCAGGGCAATTGCGGCGGCTATCCTCGCCCGGCAGCCTGCTGGCGCGGATACGGTGGTCACGTTCGATACCCGCGAGTTATTGCGCAAACGCAGCATCCGGCAGTGGCGCGTACCGGTTCCGCACACACCGCTCGATGAGCGGAATAATTTTAACGAGGTCGTGCAGACCTACAGTGAACATCAGGCACAGGTGGAGGCGGGCCGTTGCCTGGACTGCCATCAATATTGCAGCCTTTGCGTCGGTGTCTGCCCCAACCTGGCACTGCAAACCTGGCAAACGCCGCCTTATTCGTTAGATTTACCACGGCTGAAGCTGGGGTCCGGCGGGATTGAAACCGGCCCGGCCCGGAAATGGTCGGTAGAGCAGGCTTACCAGATTGCCGTTGTGACGGATCTTTGCAACGAGTGCGGCAATTGCACGACGTTTTGCCCGACCGCGGGTGAACCCTACCGGGACAAGCCCCGGCTGTATTTGGACCAGGCCGAGTTCGAGGCGCAGCAGGACAATGCTTTCATGGTGTTTGGCGACGCCGGCAAGTGGTCGATGGCAGCCCGTTGGCAGGGTATTACGCACCGCATCGAACTGAACGGGCGACTTGATTACCGCGGGCCGCTATTCAGCGCCCGCCTCGATCCGGATACTTTTGCCATCGATTTGATCGAGGCAACGGAGAGTATCCGTGAAGGCGATGAGCTGTCGCTGGAGCCGGCAGCCGTGATGTTCGTGTTGCTCAGGGGCCTCATGCAGTCGTTGCCATACCTGCCGGTGGCCTTGACGCCGGAAACTGCGGATGCAGGCAGGGTTGCGCACCCCGGATACGTGGAATAAGTGGGCAGATGACGTAGGTCAACGCCGCGGCCGGGCGCTTGATTCAGAATGAATTGTTCTGAAAACATGCCCGGGGCATGCCATATCCACAACATTCGGAGAGCATGATTATGAGCTCGCTGCTGATCACCAACGGTTACCTGGTGACGCTCGATGAAGCCAACCGCTTCATCCCGGATGGCAGCGTCTACATAGAAAACCACAAAATCGTCGAGATCGGCGAGTCGTCTACGCTCAAGCGCAAGGCAGATCGCACCATCGATGCCCGTGGCAGCATCGTGATGCCCGGGCTGATCAATGCCCACCACCATCTTTACTCGACCTTTGCGCGTGGTTTTTCGCCACCGGGACAGCCCGCGCGCAACTTCGAAGAGACCCTGGCGAATTTATGGTGGAAACTCGACCGGGCGCTGGATGTGGATGATGTCTATTACTCGTCCCTGCTGGCCGTGATGGACGCCGCCCGCAGCGGTTGCACGACGATCATCGATCACCATGCTTCACCTTCTTGTGTTGACGGCAGCCTCGATGAGGTTGAGCGCGCCTTCAGGGAAGTGGGTTTGAGCGGCTGTCTCAGTTACGAGGTTTCGGACCGCAACCGCGAGGGCGAAGGGATCGAGGAAAATGCGCGTTATATCCGCAAGTGCCGGGAAACTGATGACGGTCAGATGTCGGCATTGTTCGGCATGCACGCCCTGATGACGCTCGGGACGAAAACGCTGCAGCGATGCGCCGAAGTTGGCAAGGAGCTGGATACCGGTTTCCATGTTCATGTCGCCGAGGATGAAGTGGATGTCCTGCTGGCAAAGGATCGTTATGGCCAGGGAGTACTGGGCTGTTTCCACGAATTTGGCATCACCGGCGAGCAGACCATATTCGTCCATGGCAGCTACCTGGACGCCGCTGAAATGGACCTGCTGCACAGCACCGGGTCAATGCTGGTGAACAACCCCGAGTCCAATATGAACAACGGACTCAGGGTCTCGCCATTCCTGGAGTTTTTACAGCACGACGTGCTGACAGGCGTTGGCACGGACGGAATGTCGCCGGACTTGATCGCCCAGGCGCGCGCCATGTACCTGCACCAGCGCACCCGGCAACGGGATCCGCGCATCGCTTTCGGGGAAGCCTGTCGAGTCCTGCTGGAGAATAACCGCAGCATTGCCAACCGCCTGTTTGACGAGCCGCGTGGCGCTTTGCAGCCTGGGCAACTGGCCGACCTCATGATCCCCGAATACACGCCGTTCACACCGGTCAGTGCCGATACCTTTTATGGGCATTTACTGTTTGGCCTCGCTTACGCGCCGGTGCGCACGACCATTGCGCGGGGCCGCGTGGTGCTGGATGAAGGCCGCATGCCGCAGCTTGACGAAGCTGGTATCCGAGCCAGCTGTGTCGGGCGGGCGCGTGAAATATGGAAGCGGGTCCAGTGAGCGTGCAGGCCGTTGAGATTTGAGAGGAACGTAGTGAGCAGAATCTGTTGGAAAAATTACCATACCCCGGGCAGCGTTGAAGAGGCGGTCCGCTTGTTGAATCAATACGACGGTGAAGCGCGCGTGATCGGCGGCGGTACGGATTTGTTACTGGATATTCAACAGGGCCGTAGCCCGGTGGTGGAAGCGATGGTCGATACGTCGCGCATTACCGGCCTGAATCTCATCACCAACGACAACGGCTATATCACCATCGGCGGTGCGGTCACGCATACGCAGATCGTTAAGGACGAAAACATCATCCGTCACGGCACCTGCCTGGTGGAAAGCTGCGGCGTCATCGGTGGCCCACAGGTGAGAAACGTAGCCACGCTGGCCGGCAATATCGCGCATGCCCTGCCGGCGGGCGACGGCAGCATCGGATTACTGGCGCTGGGCGGCGAGGTCGAGGTCTGCGATGACCAGGGCGGCCGCTGGCTGCCATTGGCAGATGTCTTTTTGGGTCCGGGCAAGAGCGCCATTGATCACCACCGCGCTCTGCTGACGCGCATGCGTTTCCGCCCGACGGTGAATCAAGAAGCTTCGGCATTCACGCGTGTCATGCGTCCGCAAGGCGTGGCGCTGCCGATGATTTCAATGGCCGTACGGCTGCGCCTGGATGAAGATGAAACCATAGCCGCAGCGCGCATCAGCCTCGGCCCTGCCGGCCCCGTGCCGCACCTGGCCGGATCGGCCATGGCGTATCTCGAAGGCAGGCCGGCTGACATGCAGCAGTTCGAAGCGGCGGCCGCGGCCGTGCTCGACTCCGTCGCCTTACGCAGCAGCAAGTACCGCGCTTCGCAGGCTTACCGGAAGGAAATGATCCTGACGCACTTGCCGCTGGTACTGGCCAAGGCGGCGGAACGCGCCCGCAGCAGCCTTGTCGTGCCGAGAGGAGATGATCAATGAGCCGCCTGCAAATGACCGTCAACGGACAAGCGGTTGACCTGGAAATTCCCGAGTCGCGTTTCCTTTCAGAGGTCCTGCGCGAGGACCTGGGCCTGACCGGCACCAAGATAGGTTGCAACGAGGCCGAGTGCGGTATCTGCACCGTACTGGTCAACGGCACACCGGTGGTCAGTTGCAGTTATCCCGCATTCAAGGCGGCGGGCACCGACGTGGAGACCATCGAGGGCCTGTCGGCTGGGGGTAAGCTGCACCCGCTGCAGCAGGCATTCCTTGATCATGGCGCGGTGCAGTGCGGAATCTGCACGTCCGGCCTGATCATGACATCCAAGGCCCTGCTGGATGAGAAACAGGCGGCGGGCGAGCTGCCGGATGAAGCCGCTATCAAGACGGCCCTGAAAGATACCTACTGCCGCTGCACCGGTTACCAGAGCGTCATCAGTGCCATTCGCCAGGCTTCCGGCCAGGACGTACCGCCATACATCCCGGAAACTGGCGCAGCCGGCTTCGAGGTGGGCAAGGCGCAACCAAACCCGGATGCGCTGGCCAAGATCCGCGGCACAGCGAAGTTTACCGACGATTACCAGTTTCCCGGAATGCTCTATGCCCGCACCCTGCGCGCCGGCGTGCCGCACGCGAGGATACGTTCAATTGATGTGAGCGCCGCGCGCGCCCTGGCTGGTGTACATGCGGTGTTGACGCACGAGGACGTGCCCGGGCGCAACCTGCACGGCATCGTTGATCTTGACTGGCCTGTGCTGTGTGCCGATAAGGTCCGTTACAGCGGTGATGCGGTGGCCCTCGTAGCCACCGATTCCGAAGCCATTGCCGCGCAGGCGCTGGATTTGATCCGGGTCGACTACGAGGAGCTCCCGGCGGTCACCGATGCGATGCGCGCCGTGCGCCCCGGGGCGCCCGAGGTGCACGAGGGCCGGCCTGACGGCAACCTGCT
>JABDPJ010000324.1 GCA_013042835.1 Lysobacterales bacterium | reverse complement strand
AATCAATACCCAGTCGGATCTTCTCTCAAGGTGAGAGGCGTGCGGCAGCTTATCGAGGTTGGCGACCAGGGCATCCTGATCCTGGCGCAGAAAATCTGACACAGTGATATAGATAAATATGCCAAATAGCAGGAGCATCACGATCGCGTCAGAGCGATCCAGCACCGCCATTGAAGCCCGCAGGGGGCGGTCGAGTGTCATGATAAAAAGGACAGTTGTTGCCAACAGCAGCAGGGGCAGCTCGCGGCGGATGATACTGCCTTCCAGCTTGATGGGTGACATCAGCGCGGCAGCGCCCAGCACCAGGCCGATATTTGCCAGGTTCGAGCCGGTGATATTACCGAAGGCGAGGTCGGTTTGCCCCTCCAGGGCGCCAACGATGTTGATCACCAACTCCGGCGCGCTGGTGCCAAAGGCAACCACGGTCAGGCCCACTACCAGCGGCGGCACCCCGTAACTCTCCGCAAGATCGGATGCGCCACGAACCATGCTGACACCGCCCGCGAGCAACATGGCTAAGCCGAAAATAAGCAGAATCAGGTTGATGGTGTCACTCCGGGTAGTGCTGGACGCACATCATAGCAAATTTTTTGCGCAACCCGTTTCCGCACTCAAAAACGCAATGATCCGGTCATGGCGCGATCCAAACGCCTTGCCAATGCCCGCCGTCCCATTCGAAACGTGCCCGCAAATGTCCGGTAGCCTGCAGAAAGAGCCAGTCGATTGCGAACACCGCGGAGGAGATGACGGCAAAATTGTCGAACCCTTGGTCCAACTCAGCAGCCCTTATTTCATCGCCCGCCAGCACTAAACCGGGTGCATGAGCCGCATGGTAACAGCGACGGCTGCTGGGCGAAGATTTCGCCCATCGTGCCGCTGCAACCTCGTCATCATGATGGATACTCACCGTACCGAGAAGCCGTAACTGAACCTTGGCCTGCCTGTCGTAGAACAACCATGCCGCACGCGGATTCTGCCGAAACCCGGATACCTTGGGAGAGCGGATATCGGTGTGACAAATGAGTTCCCTGCGCTGTTCATCCGCCTGCTGCAAGACAACAGTGCGGGCATCAGGGCCTTGCCCGAACGCGCTGGCTAGTACCGGTGTGTGGAACGGGTGTGTGCCGCGATCTGCACCCTCGCGCAGGCTGGCCCAAATATTCTGCAATATTTCATCGAACGTCAATTGGCTGTGATCGAGCATGGCACTCACCTTTTCCCGGATCCGTCTTTGGCTCGTATACTGGCCGGTCTGTAAACTGATTCGTATATTCTATAAAAAAAGGCGGGCATGCATATCGTTTAAGTCTGCACCTGCATGTGTGATTTCCAGCGGCCAGCCCGGGCTCAGGCGGCAAATGCCGATGCATTCAGCCACATATGGGTGCCAATACTCGTAACATAACCAATTGCGATGGCCCAGCTCCATTTGAAGTGTGCCTGGAAGGTGTAAATACCGCGAGCCTGGCCCATGACGGCGACACCGGCGGCGGAACCGATCGATAACAACGAACCACCGACACCCGCGGTCAGGGTGACCAGTAACCACTGGCCCTGGCTCATATCCGGGTACATCTCCAAAACGGCGAACATGACCGGGATGTTGTCCACGATGGCGGATGCAATACCGACCAGTACATTGGCTGTGGTTGGCCCGAGTCCCCCATACAGAACCTCGGAGCCGACAGCCAGGTAGCCAAACGCACCCAATCCACCCACGCACATGATGATGCCGTAGAAAAACATCAGGCTATCCCACTCCACCCGTTGCAGGTTACGGTAAATGTCATACGTAGGCCGGATCGGCATTGATGCGTGGGTTGGCTTGGAATTGATGGCCAGCGCCGTTCTCATCAGCATGGTTTTTGCGACGTAGGCCAGGCGCTCATCGCGGCGTTGCAGGTAATAACCGAACAGCTTGAGAAAACCCAGGCCGGTCATCATTCCGGCAACCGGTGAAAGGTGCAGGAGGTTGTGGCCGGTGACCGCCATCGTGATGGTCATCAGGAACAGGACCACCACGACCCAGGCCCCGTGCTTCAGCTTCGCCCTGCCTTCAAGCGGTTCCGGCTGCACATTCGGCACGGAAAAATTCAGTATCGCAGCGACCGGCAACCAATTGGCCAGCGCTGGAATTACCAGTACAAAGAAGCCGCTGAAAGTGATGATATCTTTCTGCCAGACCATCAACGTCGTGATATCGCCGAAGGGGCTGAAGACGCCACCGGCATTGGCTGCGACCACGATATTGATACAGGCGATGGCGATGAAACGGTGATCCCTGCCACCCACGGACATCACCACGGTTGCCATCAGCAAGGCGGTTGTCAGGTTATCAGCGATCGGTGACAGGCAAAACGCCACCAGGCCCGTGAGCCAGAAAATCTTGCGGAAGGAGAAGCCTTTGACCACCAGCCAGTCACGCAGAATATCGAATACGCCGCGCTCCTCCATCGTATTGATATAGGTCATGGCTGCGAGCAGAAACAGGAACAGCTCCGCAAACTCCAGCAAATCATGCTTGAAGGCCGCGCCGGCGCTGAGCGTATCCCCCTGCTGGATATAGGCGACGGACACCAGCACCCAGATTAACCCGGCCGCGACCATGACCGGCTTGGACTTGCGCAGGTGTATGGCCTCTTCACTGATGATCAGTGCATAGGCCGCGAAGAACACCGCCACGGCCAAAATGCCCAGCCAGGTTCCGGTCAGATCTGTGACCGCGCCCGGCGTTGAATCGGCCGCGCAAGCAGTCCACGCCACAGTCATACCGACGAATAGCAAAAGTGCCCGGGCCAATCCCGGTGCTGACCTGTTTCCGGACATGTTCACGCGTTCCTGGTCGCAGTTACTACTGGTGGGTTTTCCACAACCTGGAAAGGGCCGACTGGAACAGTGTGCGCATGGCCACTACCAGCAACGCTCCTCCGACAAAAATCATGACATCGGACATCGCCGCACCAATGAATGTGAACTGCCTGAATGCCGATGCGCTGACTTCCAGCGCGATACCCGTGATGAGAAAACTGTTGGGATCGACATCCCTCATATTGACAATTCCGACAAATACGCCAAAGATTGCCAGACCCACCGGAAGCCATGGATGTTCGAAACCTATCCCCGCCAGAACAGCGAAAATAATCCCTAAAATAAAAAGAATCTGCCCGAACTGCTGCATGAGTGTATCCTCCTGTAGAAATAAGAGAATTTGGACTATAATTATAGCATCAAACACGACATTATTATCGGGTTTCTTGTGTCGTGATATTGATGTCTTCACGGAAGTTATGGACGAAAATAATTACATCAACGGTAACGGTAACTGGACTTTTTTCAGCAACTACGCGCACGTGCTTGTTTGCCTGGCGCACAAGCCACAACCCACAGCACGACAAATGGCGCTCCAGGTCGGGATTACCGAACGCGCAGTGCAAAGAATCCTGGCAAGACTCATCGAGGCGGGCGTCATCAGTGTTGAAAAAGCGGGCCGGCGAAATCGCTATACAATCCACCGGGACAGGCGGCTGAGACATCAACTGGAATCGCATAGAACCATTGGTGAATTTATCCAATTGATCGATAATGAAGACCAGGCTGGCGAATGATTGAAGCCCGGTAACCAATCCCCGGCAGGGAGCCTGCATTGCATCAATTTTACGGAGAGCAGTTATGAGCATTTACAAGCGAATCCTGGTTGCCACCGACTTCAGCATCATCAATCTGCTGGCAGCAAAACGCGCGGCACTGCTGGCCAGGCTGGATAACAGTGAACTTATCCTGCTGCACGTCATTGAACACTTTCCAGCCGACAGTGGCGGCCCCCTTGCCTCGGTATTTCAATACAACACCGAACAGAATGATGCGCTCGCCAGGGAAGTGCTTGGCAAGCTCGACGAATTCAAACGCTCAATCGGGCACGAGGAGACAAAAACGGAATTCAGGATCTCCTCGAGATCGGCCAGGTCTGAAATCCTGCGCTTCGCAAAGGAACATGAAGTGGACCTGATCGTCGTCGCCCCGCACGGCCAGGGCGTAATAGGCTCACTCGGTTCAACCGCCACCGGCGTGCTAAATAACGCCGATTGCGATGTGCTGGCCGTTCGAGAGGATAGCGAGGACCGGTAAAACTCTCCATGCTCTGAGCGTCCTTCGCTTTTCATCAACGGGGATAAGTTCAATGCTGTACCTGGTTAGCGGGGCCTCCAGAGCCGGAAAAACGATTATTGCAAGGAAGGCCCTGGAGCAAAAACAGATACCTTATCTGTCACTGGATACGTTGGTGATGGGATTCACCAACGGCATTCCCGAATACGGAATCCATGACCGGCTTTTACCCGCCGAGATTGCAGAGAAAATCTGGAGTTTCCTGAAGGCCATGTGTGAAAGCATGCTTTGGGCGGAAATTGATTACATGATCGAAGGTGAGGCAATTCTTCCAGGTCTGGTGCGGGAGCTATTGGACAAGTACCCGGACAAGATCAGGCTCTGCTTTGTCGGCTACATCGATGTCGATACAGGCGCAAAGCTCAGGGATATCAGGACCCACAGTGATGGCACGGGTGATTGGCTGACCACCGAGCCTGATGATTTCATATGTGATCATATTCACAACATGGTCGAGCACAGCCGAAGAATAAAGAATGATTGTGAAAAATATGATTTGTGCTACTTTGACACTTCAACGGATTTTGAGGGAGCCGTAGAGCAAGCCACGAGGCATTTATTCCCCCGAAATTGAGTTTTGATATGCCGTTGCCTGACGAAGCCGGGGCACCAACAGGCCTGATCAAACCGGAGAACTGAAATGACAACACCCGGCAAGCGCCCGTGGTCACTCTCACAGCTGCACCTGCTACTGACCGGTGAGTGCACATACGAGTGCGATCACTGTTTTGTCTGGAGCGGGCCCGAGCAGGGCAATACCATGGACCGGGAAATCATCGGGCACATCCTGGACCAGGCCGAAGACCTTGGCAGCATCGAGCGGATCTACTTCGAGGGCGGCGAACCGTTTCTGTTTTTCGACCTGCTGTTATGGGCTCTTCGCCAGGCACAGCAGCGCGGTTTTAAGGGCGGCATTGTCAGCAATGCCTACTGGGCCGAAGACGACGCGAAGGCCATGGAAAAGCTGCGCCCGTTTGCCGGACTCGTCGACGACCTGTCGATCAGCGACGATGACTATCATGGCAGCGGTGAAGCACCGGGCAATACGACCATGGCCCGCCGCGCAGCCAGGGAACTCGGTATCCCGGTTGATTTCATCAGCATCAGCGGGCCGGATAGCTCGGATTCAGATGCCAAGCCCCCGAAACTGAGCGCCGACGACACAACGGTTTGCTTCCGTGGCCGCGCTGCCGAAAAGCTCGCGCCGTTGGTAAAGCATCAGCCATGGGACCGCTTCACAGCCTGCCCATGGGAAGACCTGCACCAGCCATCCCGTGTCCATGTCGATTCAATGGGCAACCTGCATATTTGCCAGGGGTTATCGATAGGCAATCTCCTCGAGACTCCCCTGACGCAGATCATGGGTAACTACGATCCGGACACCCACCCGGTTATCGGCCCCCTGCTCAAGGGTGGGCCGGCAGCCTTGGTCCAGCAGTTTTCACTGGATCACCAACAGGACTACGCCGACGCCTGTCATCTCTGTTATCAATCGCGGAGTAAACTGCGTGGACTATTCCCGGACATCCTGACGCCGGGACAAATGTACGGGGAAATTGAGTCTTGATCGGCGGGTGATTTCATCGGTGGTAGGGAGTAAATCAGGGTGGGCAGTATCGTGTAAAAGTAAGCGCGTTCAGTCACGCTTGGTTACGAAAAACCAATCAATTCGCCACCACACGAATAACCGCCTGTGGATCATTATCGACTACCTTTAACAACACCCTGGCCGGGCCTCTTGGAACGCGCAATCCCTGCTCCCAATGGCGCAATGTACCCAGCGATATTCCAAAAGTCGCACAGAACCTTTGCTG
>JABDPJ010000302.1 GCA_013042835.1 Lysobacterales bacterium | reverse complement strand
ACGATCACCAGGCCCTGGAAAGCCTGCGTCAGAATACCGCCGATTTCGCCGCTGAGGACGGTGTATGCAATAAGGATAGTGAATATCACGACACTTATAACAACCTTGTTCCAATCAAACAGGTTCTCAAACAGCTTGGCGCAAGCCTCGACCTGGGCAGATAAATACATTGCGCAACCGAGAAACAGCATGATCGACAACATCAGCTTGATCCCCCGGTGATGGTTGAAACGCAGGTCGGACAGGTCACCGAGACTGGCGACCGTGCCAATTTCGGCCATTCCGCGGACCTTTTTGCCGATTACCAGGTAGCCGAATACGAAAGCAGGGGCGGCGAACATGAAAAGCAGTATCGTGTTACCCGTGCTGTAAACCAGGCCGGGTACGCCAACGACGGCAAAGGCACTGCCAACCGCGGCCATGGTCGCGAGACCGACGGTGAGCGGCCCGAAGATTTTTGCGCCGCCGAAGAACTCCTCCGGTGAGGTGACTTTCTTCTTTGCCCACAGGCCGATGGCAAAGGAAATGACCAGCACCAGGAAGGACGAGGTGAGGATCAGGTATTTGGCCATTTCACTCATTCTGATTCCCCCGGACCATCGTCTTCTTCGGAAAGCTCGCTGATCCTGCGCACAAAATCATCCCATCGTTCCCTGGAAAGCCAACGGTCCTTGACTGCCTCAAAGCCGAACCCCATAAGCAGCGTCGGCACGACCCAGAATAAAACGACAATCGAAGCAAAGGACGGGTGAAAACCCAGCACCGTAAAATCAGGGTGCTGCCCGGAAAATGCCTCGAAGTAATAATTACCGATTCCAAACGCGGCTGCCCATGACACTATCCAGATCAACGTGGGAAAGGCCACCAGGCGCAGGTCAAACTTCCCTTTATGCGAAGAACCCAGCACACCGTATATCAACAGCAGGGGAAGCAAGGTATAGAGCGCGGCCAGCCAGTGCCCGGTTGCGGCAAGACCGACCATCACCAGCCACAGTACCGCGCTTGCAATTACGAGTAACGACTCTGTTCTTTCTGCGCCCATCATCTCCTCCGTGCCGCCCGTGTCCGGGCGAGGCCAGAGCTTAAACCCTTGTGACCTGCCGGGCCGTTTATTCGCATTGGAAAACGAATGACGGCGCAGCCGGGGCTACGCCGTCATACAGTCAATCAAATGGTTCCGCGCATCAGAACCAGTTGAACTGAACGGTGCCCCAAATCTGGCGGGGGTTGCCGTAGAAAGCAGTAACATTGTTTTCAAGACCCAGGCTCGGGAAGTAGTAACCGGCCACTTTGTATTCTTCGTCAGTCAGGTTCTTACCATGGATACCCGCGCTCCAGCGGCCACTATCCTGCCTCCAGACCAGGCTCAGATCCCACAGCGTATAAGAGTCCTGATCGAGCTCAGGTGTGGGAATTTCAAACTGGCTGGTTTTACCTCGATACGACAGGGAAGTAATGACAGAGAACACACCCGGTGTATTGAACAGGTTCACGGGTACATCGTAGGTAAGTATGCCACCGGCAGTCCAGTCCGGGGTGTTCTGGAAGACCCGCTCATCTGCCACGTCTTCACCCGTTGCACCAATAAATTCCTTGTATTCGGCATCGATGTAACCCAATGACCACGCGAAGCGTAAGCTGCTGCCAGCCTGCCCAAGATCATCCGCCAGGATTGCCTGGCCTTCCCATTCAATACCATTGATCTCTGCAGCACCGGCATTGGTGGTAATACCAATAAAAGTGTCTTCACGACCATCACCGGTGGTGTCCACACCAATGGAACCCGGTACCTGAACATCGGTGTAGTCGGAGAAGAACACGGAAAGCTTGGAGGTCATGCGGCCTTGCGCAAGCGTGGCCTTCCATCCAAATTCAAAAGTCTCGACGGTTTCCGGATCAAACTTCATGTATTCAAAAACTTCTTCCTCAGAGACAACTCCGTCACCATCAGTGTCCGGGGCCGCGGTGGTCAGACCACGCGGGTCAAAGCTGCCGCCTTTGAAACCTTCGCTGTAGGAGCCGTAGATCAAGTGATCGTCATTCGGGGTCCAGTCAACAGCCAGACGGGGGGTAAAATCGCTGAAAGTCTCAGAACCCTGGAAATCGGATGTTGTTGCAATTGGGAATGCGCTACCACCAAAGATCGGAGATGTTCCACCGAGTTTATTTTGTCTTAACACCATTGACGTACGTTTGTCTTCGGTATATCGACCACCAAGTGAAATACTCCACTCTTCCGTAATGTTGTATGTGAAATCGCCAAATAACGACCAGGTCTTGGTATCTACATCACCTTCAGTGTAAGCATTGTAACCGGCCAGACCAAAAGCAATTTGACCGAGTTGATCAAGAATCACGTCAAAAGCCGTATGTGCATTGGCATCAAGGTAATAGAAACCAAGCAGACCGGACCAGTTGTCAGCCGAGAACAGCATCTGTAGTTCTTCTGAAAACTGCTCGTTTTCATAAATAGCAGGTACATCAAGATCTACTGCCGGCAGGCTGTCAAAGTCAATCGGGGTCCAGCTCTCATCCTCTCTACCGGCGAGAATATTCTTGAACGTGATCAGGTCGCTGGCATTCCATTCCGCCAGCAAGGACCAGCCTTGAGCTTCGACGGACTGTGTGGGGTTATTGAGTCCTGCTTCCGTGTCATAAACATTCTTCAGGACAGGGTTTCCGGAGAATGCCGCATCATACAGGCGATGTCCCTGCCTCGGATCAGAATCATCTTCCACGTAGTCGGCCGCGAACCGCAGGAACCAGTCCTCGTTCGGTTCCCACTCGGCGCTGAAACGGAAACCCAGTACATCCTTGTTGTAATTTTCAACACCCTTCAGATTGAGGTTATCGCCGAAACCGTCGCGGTTGAAACTGGCAATGGAACCGCCGATCCTGAAGGTGTCACCCAAGGGCACAGACGCGGTCAGCACCAAATCAAGCATGTTGTACGAGCCGTAGGACAATCTTGCACTGCCTTCCGCACTATCTGGATTGAGGCGTTTGGTAACGTACTTGATGGCGCCACCAATAGTATTACGGCCGTAGAGTGTACCCTGCGGACCACGAAGCACTTCGACACGTTCCACGTCATAGATGTCCATCACCGTTGCCTGTGGACGGTTCAGATAGACGTCATCCAGGTACAGACCGACACCGGACTCAAACCCGGCCACCGGATCCTGCTGCCCCACACCACGTATAAAAGCGGTCAACGTCGTATTGGTACCACGTGAAACCTCGAGTGTTGTATTAGGAGACATCTGCGCGATGTACGTAATGTCCGGGATACCGAATTGCTCCAGTTCTTCTCCGGAAAATGCCGTTACAGCAATCGGCACCTCCATCAGGCTTTCCTCCCGACGGGTAGCGGTGACAATAACCTCTTCAAGCGTCGAGTTGTCCGTCGCTTCGTCCTGCTCCGTCTGGGCAAACGCGGAAGGTGTCATCGTCAGGGCCAGCAACCCGGCTGCACAGGCTATGGATAGCCCCCGCCCTGTAATCTGTTTATTCCGTTGGTCTACTGTGGATTCATTCATTATGTACTCCATCTCTATGCGCCTGGGTGCCAGCGTTTCATGACCTGTTGTTATTTTTTCCGCGCTGGAATCGGCAAATAAACTTGCCAATTGCCAGAAAGTTTGCAACATTATGAAACATGAATCAAGTTTCAGTTTCACAAAAAACCCCAAAGACTGAACGCGGGCGGCGAACCCGCAACAAATTACTGGAAGCGGCCGAGATCGAATTTGGTGAAAAAGGCTTTCACGAAGCGGGAATCAGCGGCATCACCTACCGTGCCGGAGTGGCGCTTGGTACCTTTTATAACTATTTCGAAAGCAAGGAAGAGATCTTTCGGGCGCTGGTGCGGTTTATGAGCCGCCGCACGCGAAAAAGGGTATCGCAAAGGGTTGCGAACGCGCCGGACCGCCTGTCAGCCGAGCGCATGGGGATAGAGGCTTATATTGAATTTGCCCGTGAACACAAGAGTATTTACCGCATTATTTCGGAAGCTGAATTCGTTGCTCCCAAGGAGCACCGCAATCATTACGAGGGCTTTGCACAGGCCTACCAGGCGAACCTGGAGAAAGCCGCCCAGAATGGGGAGATAAGAACGGGGGACTATGAAGTCTGGTCCTGGTCAATCATGGGAATCACCGTTTTCCTCGGCATGAGGTACGCTGAATGGGACGACAATCAATCAGCAGCTGAAATTGCAGAGATCGTCACCGACATGATCGCGCGGGGAATTGCACCGGAGAAGAAATCATGACATCGATGGGTATCGTGTCAACCGGCACCTGGTTTCCGGAAACCTATGTCACGGCCGCGGAAATTGCTGAACAAAGCGGCCTGCCTGAATGGGTCGTGCGCGAAAAACTCGGTATTGAGCGCAAGTTTGTCCTCGACCCGAACGTCCACCCCAACGACATGGCGGTGAATGCGGCCAACAAGGCCATCGATAAAGCCGGCATTGACCCGATGGAAATCGATGTCGTCCTTTGCACCACCGAGGAGTGGCGCGAATACCTGCTGTGGACCACGGCCATCGACCTCGCCTACCGGATCGGCGCCAAACGGGCCTGGGGACTGGATATCCATACCCGTTGCGCAACAACGGTCGCCGCCTTGAAATTGGCCCGCAGCCTGATGGCCGATGATCCGGCTATCAATACGGTACTGATAGGCGGCGGTTACGGCATATCGCATTTCATTGACCTGGGCGACATCAATACCTCTTTCCTGTTCAATATCGGCGCCGGCGCCGGCGCCATGATCGTCAAGCGCGACTGGCCCGAGAACCAGGTACTCGGCAATCACGTGATCGCCGATGGTTTCATGAGCCGTCACGTGGTCGTGCCTGCCAGCGGCACCATGCAACACCCGACCGACGAGGCCCTGGCGGAAGGCGATTTCAAATTTCGACTGGTGGAACCGGAGGCCATGAAAAACCGCCTGGGTGAAGTCTCAATCCGCAACTGGCTGGAGTGCATTGACGTCGCCCTCGAAAAATCGGGCACCAAGAGGGATGGTTCCGGGTATACACGCGACGACATCGACTTCTTCAACATGTCGCTGGTTAAGCCCTCGGCACACCGCGAAATGCTGGATAAGCTGGGACTGACGCAAGAGCAAAGCGTCTACATATCCGATATCGGCCATATCGGCGAACAGGACGCCATCATCAACATTGAGGCCGGTATCGAACAGGGACGGCTGAAGCCGGGCGATACCATGGCGATCATCGCGGCCGGCATCGGATATGTCTGGGCTGGCGCAATCGTTCAATGGGGACCACCGAAATGAAACAACCATCACACTTTACGAGCGATTGGCTCGACAAGCGCGCCAGGCTCACCCCCGACCGGGTTGCACTGATCGACTATGCCAGCGGCGAGGAAACCACCTTTGCCGCATGGAACGCGCGTGCCAACCGGACCGCGAATTACCTGAAAAGCCTCGGCGTCGGCAAAGGCGACCGGGTTGCCGTCTACGCATCCAACCGCCAGGAATACCTCGACCTGTTCTGGGCGGCCCCGAAAATCGGCGCCATCCTGCAGAACCTGAACTGGCGGCTGACAGTGCACGAGTTAAAAGGCATTGTCGCGGCCGGGGAGCCACGGGTGCTGGTATACAGTGAAGACTGGCGTGCGCAGGTCGAGGAACTCAAACCTGCCTGCAATACCGTCGAACACGTTATCGCGATGACCAATCCGGGATATGGTGAAATCGAATTTTCCGAGCGCGAAAATTTCAGTGATCGGCTTGAAAATGTACCGGAATTGACGCTCGACGACCCCTGGGGCATTTACTACACGGGCGGCACGACCGGGCTGCCCAAAGGCGCGGTTCTGACGCACGGCAACATGACCTGGAACAGTGTCAATACACTCACTTCATGGGGAATGCACGGCCAGCACAAGGCGGCCCTGCAGCTACCGTTCTTCCATATCGGCGGCCCCAACATCTTCATGGCGCCACTGGTGCATGCCGGCGGCACCACGATTCTCTGTTCCGGCTTTGATCCTGACGAGACCTTTGACCTGGTCGAGCATTCCGGCATCACGCATTATGTCGCTGTGCCGACCATGTTCCAGATGCTGCAGGAACACCCGCGGTGGCAAGCGGCCGACTTTTCCCGCCTTGAACTGGTTATCAGCGGCGGGGCGCCCTGCCCGCTGCCGATCATGGAAAAATTCTGGCAGCGCGGTGTCGATTTCAAAATGGGCTACGGCCTCACCGAGGCGTCCGGCAATAACTTCTGGCT
Organism: Lysobacterales bacterium; assembly: GCA_013042835.1. Classification (GTDB taxonomy): domain Bacteria; phylum Pseudomonadota; class Gammaproteobacteria; order Xanthomonadales; family SZUA-36; genus SZUA-36. Next base: position 1,288 of record JABDPJ010000302.1, on the reverse strand, counting down.
ACCGCCCGAAATGGTTCGTGAAAAAATTGGTTCGGTCGGTTACCCGATCTTCCATATCGACATGAAGACCATCCGGGAAGACGGCAAAAGCTGCGCCGCAGGCGAGGCTGGCGAACTCCTGATCCGGGGGCCGCACGTGGCCGCAGGCTACTGGCGCAATCCCGAAGCCACTGCGGAAACCATTCGCGACGGCTGGCTGCACACGGGCGATACAGCCGTTTGCGACAGCGACGGTTGTTACTCGATTCTCGGCCGCTCCAAGGAAATGTTCATCAGCGGCGGTGAAAATGTGTATCCCGCCGAAATCGAATCCGTGCTGATGGCGCATCCAAAGGTACTGGAAGCAGCCGTTGTGGGCGTCCCGCACGAGACCTGGGGTGAGGTCGGACGCGCTTTCGTGGTCGCCGATGAAGGTTACAGCGAGCAGGATCTGCGAGCTTTTTTGGAACAGCGACTGGCCCGTTACAAACTGCCGCGCGCAATCGTTTTACTCGACGCCCTGCCGTTGACAGCCATTGGCAAGATCGACAAGAAGCTGCTTGAGTCCAAAGAGGTGAGCAAATGAGCGCTCCCGTTCTCGAAGGCATTACAGCCCGGACTGTGACCACTGAAAACCTGTCCACGCGGGTCTTGTTTTCCGGGCCGGACGACGGCATTCCCGTACTTTTCATCCACGGCAATTTCTCTTCCGCCACCTGGTGGGAGGAAACCATGTTACAACTGCCACCGCAATACAGGGGCATCGCAGCCGACCAGCGGGGCTATGGGGGGGCTGATCCGTCTGTAAAGATCGATGCGACCCGCGGCATGCAGGATTTCGTCGATGATTCACTGGCGCTGATGGACCACCTGGGTCATGAGCGTTTCCACCTGGTCGGTGTTTCCCTTGGCGGACTGGTCGTGTGGTGGGCGATGGCCGGTGCACCCGAACGCCTGTTATCGGTCACACTGGCAGGCCCCGGCTCACCGTTCGGTTTCGGCGGTACCCGCGATGCCGCCGGCACACCGACCACGGATGATTTCGCCGGCTCCGGCGGCGGCCTGATCAATCCGGACCTGGTCCAGGCCCTGCTGGATGGCGACCGCGACTCGTTATCTGACTTCAGCCCGCGCGGCATCATGCGCCGCCTGGTGTGGGGCGAAGGCTTTATTCCGGAGCGCGAGGATGCCCTGATCGATGCGATGTTCCGGGTTCATATCGGTGACCAGGGGCTGCCCGGCGACAAGGAACCATCGCCCAGTTGGCCGTACGTGGCGCCTGGCAAGTGGGGCGCCACCAATGCCATGT
>JABDPJ010000299.1 GCA_013042835.1 Lysobacterales bacterium | reverse complement strand
CGCATCAATGAACAGGATCCTGCCCTTGTGGCGGTGCTGGCTGGCACGCAGCAGGCCAATCTCATCGTCCGGGCCGGATACCGGGGCCGGCTGCAAAGCCAACTGGTCTTGCCAGCGCTCGACGAATTTCTCCTGGTTGATGAGTTGGTATCTCTTGGTGCCGCTGGAGGTGTCTGTCCCCGAGGTGATTCCTTCGTAGTGAATCACGACTGCGGAGGGCTGTATAAACACTTTCAGACCGGCTTCGCGCACGCGAAACGCCAGGTCGGTATCCTCGTAGTAGGCGGGCGCATAGCGTTCATCAAATGCGCCGAGGTCGTGGAAGAGGCTGGTTTTAAGCGCGATGCAGGCGCCGGAGCAGTAGTCGGCTTCGCGCAGAAACTGGTAACCAGGATCATCGGCTTTCTGATTGCGGCCATAATTCCAGCCGGAACCATCATTGAATATGATTCCGCCGGATTCCTGCAGGCTGCCATCGGGATAGACCAGGCGCGCACCAACCAGGCCGGCTTCGGGTTCGCGCTCGAAGGTATCAACCAGTTCATCCAGCCAGCCGTCCGTTACCTGTGTGTCATTATTCAGCAGCACCAGGAACTCGCCGCGGGCATGTTTGGCGCCGCGGTTACAACTGCCCACAAAACCGAGGTTCTGCTCATTGGTAAGGTGCGTGATGCCATCGATTCCCGACAGCTGACGGTTGGTCTCATCCGTCGATTGATCATCCACGATAATGACTTCGAAGGAGTACTTGCCCGCAGCTGCCAGCAAACTGTGCAGGCAGGCGGCAGTGTAGTTCCATTGGTTGTAAACGGGGATGACGATACTGGCTTTCGGTTGCTCGTGTTTGGGGAACGCTGCCGGTGGCTGGGCCTCGCTGACGGGTTCCGGGTCATCCTTCGGTTGAGTTTCAGGTAGAACTTGTGGTTGAGGCTGCGGTTGCGGTGCGGTCTCACTGCTGGTGTCCTGGAGACGTTTAACTGTCCCTTTGACACCGTGCGTGAACAGGTTTCTGACCAGTTGCGAGAACAGCCATGGCCACCTGGCGGGGTTCCATGCGCGCGCCAGCATAAAGTTCCGTGAGAAGCGGCGAGCGGCGCGGAGAGGGCGCGTGATTTTCCAGGAGGCGCTCTCCAGTATCAGCGTGTTCAGGTCTGACACTTGCTTTTTTTCTTTCGAGATGCGCTGATTTTCCCACTCGAGGTGCTTTATCATTCTGTTTAAGTGTTCACGTTGAGCCTGGAATGCAATTTTTTGCTGTTCGAAATGGTCCTCGAATTTCAGCTGATTGTCCTTGATCAAGCCCCCCAGCCTGAATATTTCAGCATCGAGTTTGTCTACCCACTCTTCGCGTTGTTTCTTTTCAGCAAGCGCCCATTCGGTTCTTTGTGTGACTTCTTTCTTCAGCCTGGATTGTTCTGTAAATGCACTTTTAAGTTCATTACCGGCCAGTACGCGCTGAAAGTCTGCCGCAGCATGTTGAACCTCGACCGGTCCGGCTTCGGCCGGAACATACACCTGCTGCCCATCTTCCGCCGGGCACAGCCTGTTATAGGCCTCGACCATTGCCTCCAGCGTGTTTGCCTTGATCCCCGGCAAGTTGGCGCGCACGGCATCAATCTCGCCAGGTGAATCATGCAATGCAGCAACCTGTTGAACCAGTGCCTGCGGGTCAGCGTCAACCAGCCAGCCGGTTGCGCCGTGCTCGATCCGGCCTGGAAAGCTGCCCACCCGGGTAGCGATTACCGGAATGCACAACTGCTGTAATTCGGATAGCGTATAACTGAAAGTCTCCGGCACAACCGATAAAAGCGCGGCGAAGTCCGGGCCAATGCCGGCCAGGATGGAAGGCAACTCCTCGTGTGCGTATTCAAGGACTACATCGACCCCGTGCATACCGAAGAAATTTTCTCCCGATTTGCCGGTGCCCAGCAGGTAAACCTGGACATGGCGGGTGAGCTCCGGCAATGCACGGGCGAGCAAAAGTTGCCCTTTGCCAGCCTGCATGCGCCCGAGAACAACCATTCTCAAGCGACCATCCTTGCGCGGCTTCGGTGAAATCTCCCGCAGCTTCTGCATGGCGGGAAACCCGTGCTGGATCAGCTCGGTTTTGAGTGCGCTAAAGGCGGGCTCGATCCGGTATTGCAAATCCAGTACGTTCTGCCCGGGGGCTGCAATTTTCACATCGAAATCTTCAAGGGCCTTGAGGTAAGCCGCGTTGATCAGCGACCAACCGCGCGAATCCTTGTCTTTGAACTCAAGTTTTTTCGCGTGTTCATCCAGGGCCCGGCCAATATCCGGCGCTCCGCCGTTTTGCAGGTAAGGGCCGGGGTTGACGCTGAGCAACGGCCAGAGTGGAAAGTGATCATGCAGAATTTGCAGCGTGGGTAAACCGCTGCGCAACGCATCAAGACTGTGCCCGACGAGGGAAGAGACGAATATCCGCCCAATGCCAAAACGCTGGCAAATTTCAGCGAGCGCCTGCTGGTAGCCGGTGTGGGTATCAATGATCGAGCCGATGGCGGGGTTCAACCACCAGCTGGCAATTGGCCAGCGGAGTTCAATTCCCGCGTACAGGCTCAGTTTTTGTCCGAAACCGCCATCGGACTGTGGGTTTTCTGAGCGCAACTGGTAGTGCCGGTGGCCGTTGTCAGTGTCAATAAAGGTTTTTAGCCACTGGGCGACACCCCCTCCCCAGCTATGCGTGATATGCAGGGTGGCGGGCTTTGATTCAGCGCCGGCCTGTGGCAGCTCGCTTATGCCCGCATTCATCCACTCCTGGAGCCTTGAACTCAGTTCGCTGAATACCGGTGGGTACAGGCTCTCATGCGGTTGCAGGGCCAGGCGTCTGAAGACGCTGGTTTCGGGATCCTGCAGAAACAGGTGGTCGGCCACCTTGAGGTTTCCGCCTGATAATGCAATCTGCTGCATGAGTGTACCGCTCGGGTCTGCCGCGGTAATCCGGTCAATGAGTTCTGCGGAAAGAATGACGAAATGGTCGGCCCAGGCGCTCAAGGTGTGGAGTTGCCCGGGGGCCAGCAGCTTAACCAGTTCGGTGAAGTCAGGCGCCGGGCTGTTCGCCGGGATCCGCAGTCCCGCAAATGGATTCAAGGCAGCATCTGCATTCGAAAGCAGGGTTAAAGCCAATGGGTCGTCGGATCGGTTCAGAATGCCGGTCAGGGTGTCGACCAGTCGTCTTGAAGGCTGCAATCCGGCGCGCAGGAAAATGACCGGTTTGCCGGGAAAAAGCCCCGCAATTTCACGCAGAAGTAAGCCCGGCTGGTCGTAGCCGTTGACGGTTTGAACCGTGTTTTCAAACGCCAGCCGGCAACATATGGTCAGGTCCAGGTCGGCCAGGGCTCGAATGGTGTTGGCGTCGACCTGCTTGCGACCCTTGGCATGCACATAAATAACGGGTTTTGTGGTCGATTTATCGGGCATTATATTTTTTGGTCACTGATTGCCACAAAACTTGTAGGCTGCTGTTAGGGCTTCGAATCCTTGTTGGATAACCGCAGGAAACATGTCAACTTGACGCATGACTGACGGATTATACCAAGACAAAGCGCGGCCATTATGGATAATGGTCGATTAGATGTCATCCTGTATGAAGAATTTGCGAATAAATGGTCGGCAAGGCTAAAAAAACCAGGTCAAAAAAGCGTAAACCGGCGGGTAGGAAAGCGCCTGCCCGGAAGAAACCCGGCCTGATCAGGCGGCTGTTCCGGATATTGATGCTGCTGGTGGGGCTGGCCATCGGCCTTAGTGTGCCCTGGGCAATCTGGCTGGACATCCAGATCCGGGACGAATTTGAGGGCCGCGTCTGGGATGTACCCAGCCGCGTCTACGCCCGCCCGCTGAGTCTTTACACGGGTAAGGCAATTACAAAAGACGCCCTGTTGATCGAACTCGATGCCGCTGGCTACCGCAAGAAGCAAACAGCCTCGGAACCCGGAAGTTATGCGTATAGCGGCGAAAGATTTGACATCCATCGCCGTGGTTTCACCTTCGAAGATGGCGCGGAAAAGGCAATCCGCTTTCGCCTGCAGATGCGGGGCGGGGTCGTCGTCGCGCTCAATGATATGGATAATTCCGGCGATCCCGGCCTGGTCAGGCTGGATTCGGCCGAGATCGCATCGATTTACCCGCTGCACGATGAAGACCGCACCCTGGTGGCATTAAAAGAAGTGCCGGAACTGCTGGTTACCGGTTTGCAGGCCGTTGAAGATCGCCAGTTCAAACACCACCACGGTATCGCGCCACGCAGCATTGCGCGGGCGTTTCTGGCCAATCTGAAAGCCCGCAGGGCGGTGCAGGGCGGCAGCACGCTCACGCAGCAGTTGGTCAAAAATTATTTTCTGAGCAGCGAGCGGACGCTGGCGCGCAAGGCCAATGAGGCCATCATGGCCGTGCTGCTGGAATTGCATTATGACAAGGCGCAAATCCTCGAAGCGTACATCAACGAGGTGTTTCTCGGTCAGCAGGGCAAGCACGCCATTCATGGTTTTGGCCGGGCGAGTGAGTTCTATTTCGATCGTTCGCTGCAGGACCTTGAGCCGCAGCAGATTGCCCTGCTGATAGGCATGGTGCGCGGCGCTTCACTATACAATCCGAGGCGCAACCCGCAGCGGGCGCTGGAGCGCCGCAACCAGGTGCTGGACATTTTCGGTACCACCGGCCTCATGAGTGACGCAGAAATCAAAACGGCCAGGGAACGCCCGTTGGGTGTCACCGAAAAGCCCCGCTCCGGCAGCAGCCGTTACCCGGCGTTCGTGGATTTTGTCAGGCGTCAGCTGCGACGTGACTACCAGGCTTCTGACCTGAGGTCCGAGGGCCTGAAGATTTTTACCACGCTGGCGCCATTCGAACAGGAATACGCCCAACAGGCCGTGACCAAAGGGCTGGACGATTTGCAATCACGTGGATTGCCAGCTGATCTGCAGTCGGCCCTGGTAATGTCGGATGTCGCCAGTGGTGAGGTCAGGGCGCTGGTTGGAGACCGGGTGGCGGGGCTTAACCATTTTAACCGTGCGCTCGATGCGCGCCGGCAGATTGGTTCAGTCGTTAAACCACTGGTTTACCTGTCGGCCCTGGAGCATGTCGATGATTACACCCTGATTACGCCGGTGAAGGATGAGCCGGTTTCACTACGGCAACCCGACGGTAGCCTCTGGTCGCCGGCGAATTATGACCACAAATCCCATGGCGTTTTGCCCCTTATGGACGCCCTGGTCCAGTCGTATAATCAGGCCACGGTCCAGGTAGGTCTCAATGTTGGTGTCGCCAGCCTGATCCGCAAGATCAAGCAACTGGGTGTGGTGGCGGAGGTCCCGGCGGTGCCGGCGACCCTGCTGGGAGCCGTTGAGTTAACGCCGGTTGAAGTCGCGCAAATCTACCAGTCGCTGGCTGCGGGCGGTTACAGTGTGCCGTTGCGGTCGGTAACGGCAGTATTGACCCCGCAAGGGGAAATACTCGGCCGCTACCCGTTGCGCCTGATGCCGTTGAAAAACCGCGACGCAGTTGCTTTGCTGAACTTTGCCCTCACCCAGGTCGTCGACAAGGGTACTGCAAAACAATTGCACGGCCTGCTCGGCAAGAATACGCTGATCGCGGGAAAAACCGGCACTACCAATGAACGGCGCGACAGTTGGTTTGTCGGATATACACGTGACCGGGTTGCAGTTTCCTGGGTAGGGCTTGATGATAACCGTCCCGCCGGAGTGACCGGCAGCAATGCGGCGATGCGGGTCTGGGCGGGTTTGTTTCGTCAATTACCGCTCGAGGCAGTTGATTTGCGCATGCCGGATGGTGCAAATTTCGTCTGGGTGAACAAGCGGGAGCGGGCTTTGACCGACCCGTCCTGCCCGGGCGCCGAGCTGATTCCGTTCATAGAAGGCAGTGAGCCGAAAGCAAGTACGGGATGTCTGCAAAAACTGGATGACAAGAACAGAAAATCACTATGGAGAAAGTTGTTTGAACGCAAAGATTAGGTTGGCGGGAATATTGATCCTGACACTGCTGGCTGCATGCAGCAGCCAACCGCCCATTCCTATTGAAGATCACGAGGTCTATAAACGCGTCAGGGACCCTGCCAGCGAGGAGAGTGCCGGCGTGCAGGTCTATTCATTGCAGAACCCGGCTGTGAAACAATTGACGGCGCAAGCCAGGGAAGCGGAACTGGCCGGCGACCTTGGCCAGGCTGGCACCTACATTGAGCGCGCCTTGCGTATTGAGCCACGTGATCCGCAGTTACTGCAGCACATGGCGGAAATCAAGTTACAGGAAAGAGACTACCAACAGGCCCTCAACTTTGCCGTCAGGTCGTATGACATCGGTCCCCGGGTTGGTGAAATATGCAGCAGGAACTGGCGCACCATCAGCGTGGCGAAAGAGTACCTGCAGGATGCCAGCGGCGCCAGGGATGCGGAAAAGCGTGCCGGCCAGTGCATGAATACGCGGCCCAAGGGTCTCTGAGCAACAGCGGTGTCAACGTCTAAAGGCGGTAGTGCGCAACTACTGGATTCCGGTGGGCCGTTTGAATCTGTACTAACCGGGTTTGCGCCCCGCCAGGAGCAATTGCAACTGGCGGAGGCCATTGAGAAGACCGTAGCCATCGGCGGCACGCTGGTCGCAGAAGCGGGAACGGGAATCGGCAAGACGCTTTCCTACCTTGTCCCGGTGCTGGAAGGGCGCCAGCGGACCATCATTTCAACCGGAACCAAGACCCTCCAGGACCAGTTGTATTTTCGCGACCTGCCGATGGTCAAAAAAGCGCTCAAAAGCACGCTCAAAACGGCGTTGCTAAAGGGTCGGGGCAACTACCTGTGCCTGTACCGCATGGACCAGGCCCGCAAGGACGGCAGGTTGCCTTCGCGGGATTCGGTGGCTGAACTGGAGGCCATCCGGCAGTGGGTGCCGAGCACGGTCGATGGCGACCTTTCGATATCCTCCGTGATGGCCGAAGACAGTGAGTTGTGGCCTTTCGTCACCTCAACTGCTGAAAACTGCCTGGGCTCCGACTGCCCTGACTTTGAAGCCTGTTTTGTCGCACGCGCGCGCCGCGAAGCCCAGGACGCCGACGTGGTCGTGGTCAATCATCACCTCCTGTTCGCGGACATGGCGATCAAACATGGCGGTTTTGGCGAGGTGCTGCCCGGCGCCTCTGTATTTATCGTTGATGAAGCACACCAGGCGCCAGAGACCGCATCGCAATTTTTCAGTTCATCCCTGTCTGTCAGGCAAATTTCCGATCTCTGCCGTGATGTGCTTGCCGAAGCTGCGGAAACCAGTGGCGGCATGGCTTCGGTGCGCGACGGGGTCGCCCACTGCCGCCAGGTAATCAAGGAATTCCAGCTCGCATGCCATGACAGCCTTGAAGATCGTGGCACCTGGGACGAGATGTTGGGTAGTCCGGCCGTGGTTAACGCTTTGCAGTCGCTGGATGCAGCGGTAGCAGCCTTGGGTCCCGTTGTCGGTGCCTTGCAGGGGGCCAGCAGGGGCATGGACGCCTGTTTGCAGCGCCTGGCCGAGATACAGGCGCAATTTGATCATCTCGACAAACCCGCACCCGACTCCGAGGTGCGCTGGTTTGAACGTCGTGGACGGGGCGTTGCCATTCATACCACGCCGCTGGATATATCCAGCCTTTTTTCCGGGTTTTGCGAACAACTGGACGCCGCCTGGGTATTTACCTCTGCGACGCTGTCGGTCAATGGCGGCTTTGATCACTTTGTCCGGCAATTGGGTTTGCAGGATGCCGATACCCTGAACCTTGATTCGCCGTTCGACTACGAGAACAACGCCCTGATGTGGCTACCAAAGGATTTGCCCGAACCGCGCGAATACGCCTTTGTTCCGGCTCTTCTTGAACAGGTGCGCCCGGTGCTCGAGGCGAGTAAAGGCCGTGCCTTCATGTTATTCACATCGCACAGGGCTCTGAAGCAGGCCGCGGAGTTGCTGAGCGATACCATTGACCATCCTCTTTTTGTGCAGGGCGAAATGCCCCGTAGCATGTTGTTGGAGGCTTTTCGCAATTCCGGTGATGGAATACTGCTCGGTTCAGCCAGTTTCTGGGGCGGAGTTGACGTCATGGGTGAGGCCCTGTCACTGGTCATCATCGATAAACTGCCGTTTGCACCCCCCAATGACCCGGTGATGGTTGCACGCAGTAACCAGTTGCGCCAGCATGGGGGTAATCCGTTCATGGAGTTGTTCCTGCCGCAGGCTGTCATCGCCCTCAAGCAGGGTGCAGGCCGCTTGATACGGGATGTCAACGATCGCGGCGTACTGGTTATTTGTGACCGCAGGTTGAACACCAAGGGTTATGGCAGTGTATTCCTGGAAAGCCTGCCGCCGATGCGGCAGACATTGGACCGGGACCAGGTCCTGGAGTTTTTTAAAGATGAAACTACTGGCGATTGAAACCGCAACAGAAACCTGTTCCGTGGCGCTGGCCGTTGATGGTGATGTCAGAGAGCGCTACGAACACGCACCGAGGCTGCATGCCGAGCGGCTGCTGCCCTGGGTCACCGAGTTGCTCGCGGATGCAGGCCTTGGGTTTGGTGCACTCGATGCGATAGCCTTCAGCCGCGGTCCGGGGAGCTTTACCAGTTTGCGTATCGGTATCGGCGTGGTTCAGGGTTTGGCGTGGGCTTCCGATACGCCGGTTGTACCCGTGTCCAGTCTTGCGGCGACCGCCCAGAGCGCTGTGGCGCATGGGGTGAACTCCGCGCTGGTCGCGTTGGATGCGCGCATGAACGAGGTATTTAGCGGCACGTTCGAGGCAAATGAAGACAAAATCATGGTTCCAGTCGATATCGAAAGAGTCTGCAGTCCCGCCGATGTGAAATTGCCTGCCGTATCGGAAGCCTACGGAATTGGCATTGGATTTGAACGCTACGACGCTTTGCAGGAGCTTTCAGGGCAACTGGCGGGAGTCAGGGTGGATATTTGGCCCCGGGCGTCTTCAGTTCTTACCCTGGCTTTCGATTGGTTGCGCAACAACCAACCCCTGCCGGCGGAGCAGGCGCAACCTGTTTACTTGCGGGACAATGTTGCGAAGAAGAAAAAAGACCAGTAATCAGCCGCCCAGTCCGCCGGTCAGGAAACGCATGGCCAGGGCGATCAGGATCAAGCCGAAAGCCCTTTCAAACCAGACGACATTTCTTTGCAAGTAGCCCAGCCAGCGCGGGTTGGAGAACGACCAGGCGACGACGACATACCACCCCATGTCGATAAAAAGGGCGGTTGCTGCGTAGACCAGTTTCTCGGGCCAGGTCGTTTCGGTGCCAATAACCTGGCTGAATAAGGCGATAAAGAAAACTGCGACTTTCGGGTTCAGAAAAACGACGAGAAACCCGTCACGCGCGGCGCTGCCGGTGGTTGGAGGTTCTGCCAGTTCGGCCCCTTGCCCGGCGCGTGCGCGCAATCCCTTGACACCAAGCCAGACAAGGTAGGCTGCGCCCAGCCATTGCATCGTTTTAAACAGCACTGGAGAAGTCGTGATCATGACGGCCAGACCGGATATGCAGGCCAGGGCGTAGAAACCGATGCCCAGGCCGTGGCTGATTGCCGCGATGACACCGGTTTTTCTCCCACCGCTGACGGTCTGCCTGAGAACGACTGCCAGCGACGGCCCCGGCGACATGGCGCCCAGCAGACAGATGGAAACGACGGTTAACCAGATTGCGATATTCATTTCGTGTAAGTGTGCCGTAATGTCATGTGCGTTTCTATCGCCGTGAAATGACGTAAAATTCGCTGCAAATGAGCAATGGAACAACAGATGCCTGTAATTGAGTGGTTTGCCTACGCTGGTCCGAATCGGCGTTCGGACAGGAAAGTGGTCGAGGTCACGTTGAAGTTCGGACCTGCTGATCAGAACGCTTTCCCAAAAAGTAGCAATGAAATCAAGAGATTACTAGTTGAGGCCGGTATTTTGACCGAGGTTGAGCACTTTCCGGGCGAGACACTGCCAGGCGAGCGCATGGCCTGGTATGCGTCGCTGCTCATGCAAACTGCCCTGCTGTTCCAGCAAAAAGCCGGCCACCGGGTGAGTTTTACCTCGGTTTCAGTCTGTGCCGGGAAACAACTTTGCATCGCCCTGGTGGAGCACCAGCATATCGATGTCGGTATGACCGCCGTCAAGTTGGCCATCGAACTGCTGACCGGCAAACGGAGATTGCTTGCGGAACCTTTCAGGATGTTCCGCGAGTTCGCCCTGCAACGGCGTTTGCCCGTTGAAACCGAAGCCATAATCCATGCGGCGGCTGAAAGGGACATACCCTGCATCCAGTTGGAGCAGAATCCGTATAAGCGTGAAGATTTCAGCGATCTCACCGGTGGGGCCAGTATCCGGAATAACGGTCTGCTGATGCTCGGTCATGGCAAATTTCAACGCGTACTGGAAGGTACGTTTCCTCTCGATGGGCCGGAGTTTCTAAAAGACCTGCTCCGCGACAGGGACCGGCGGCGGGCGCTGTTGGATCAGCTCGAAATCCCTGTTGCGCAACCGGGAACCGCCGCAGGAGTTCCAGCAGCACAATTTCACCTGGTAGTCGTTAATGGAGAGGTAACAACATTGACAGGGCCACCGCACGTCGCACCCCCTTGCCTGGACGATGTACATACTACATACGTGAAATATGCCCTTGATATCAATCGTGAAGTGGGACTCGCTCCCGTGGCTGTCTCGATATCCAGCGAGGACATTAAAATATCACCGCAAGGCCCCGGTGATGGTGTGATTGATTTTGTGCTGGCGCCGAAACTTGAAAGTTATACGGCCAAACAGGCAGGGGGCGTGCCGGGCGGCGTACAGACCAGCGCCAATGCAATTGTCGAGTGGCTGTTTCCGGGGCGGTGCACAGCACGTCTGCCCATCATTGCCGTGACCGGGACCAATGGAAAGACCACTACGACGCGGATGATTAACCATGTCATGACCTTTGCCGGCCGCAGGCCCGGCATGGTCTGTACAGATGGTGTTTTTATCGATGGAGAAGTCGTCGAGGAGGGCGATGCGTGCATGGATGTGGGTCACTTCAAGGTGCTGACCAGCAAGGAAGTGGACATCGCCGTGCTGGAAACCCATCACGCGGGCATCATGTCGCGCGGGTTTGCCTTTCAATGGTGTGATATCGCGATTTGTCTGAATGTTTCCGAAGACCACCTCGGTGTCGGCAACGTTGATACCGTTGAGGACATGGCCGCGGTCAAGCAGGCGTTGCCGGAACGGGCGCGCCATGCCGCGATTCTGAACGCTGATGACCCTTTTTGCATGGCCATGCTCAAGGCGGTCAAAGCAGAGAAGGTCTGCCTGGTTTCCATGGAGCTGCCGTTTGCAGAACTGGCCGTTCGTGCTGCTGGCCGGAAGGCGTGCTTCTGTGTGCTTGAACCCGTCGACAGCAAGGAATGGCTCGTGATTCATGATGATGGCAAAAGGCTGCCGGTCACACCCGTGGACGGAATTCCGGCAACTTTTAATGGCATGGCCCGCTTCAACGTCAGCAACGCCATGCACACCGCTGTGGCCTGTTACCTGGCCGGCGTCGACGTCAACAGCTTGGGCCAGGCCCTGCAGTGCTTTACCAGTGGCTATGACACAACACCCGGCAGGATGAATGAGTTTGATGATTTGCCGTTTCGCCTCATCATGGATTTTGCACATAATCCGGATGGTTTTCGCAACGTGGCTGAATTTGTTGACCGGCAGAGCGTCAATGGCCGCAAAATGGTGGTGTTCGCCGGCACCGGCGACCGCACAGATGAAACGCTTGAGAAAATGTCCGCGGAGTTGGCCGGCCATTTTGATTTTTACTTTTGCAAGGAACACCTGAGGCTGGAAGATGCCAACGAGCGGAAACGAAGGCCGGTAGCGAAAGTCATGCAAAAGGGCTTGTTGGACGCGGGTGTTCCTGAATCGCGAACGGTTGTTTTAATGCACGGCGAGGAGGTGATTTTCAGTATTTTCGATGCCTGTCATCCCGGTGATTTGCTGATCATGTTGCTTGGCCATGTTGAGAAGCACCTGTTGGCTGGCTATATCAGCAAATATATCCGCCAGGGAACTTAAGCGTTTCTTGCCTGAAATGGCTTGATAAGAGCATTTTAAGTAACTATAAAACAGTAAGTTATTTAATTTCATCCCTCGACGCCTGCTCCGCCCGAGGTCGGAGCATTGCGCAGGGAGGCTGCGGATTGCGGTATTGAATTTCAGCTCTAGTTGGACCTGGCCTGGCTTATCCAGGCGGTTAATCTGATAGAATCCACGGCCGTACATTACAGTTTTATGATATATTATTTTACGTACAGATAGCGCATATATCGGCTGGGTTGGGTATAATTCGCCACTGAATGGGAAGTCTGTAACTCTCAGAGATGTTAGAATTCGCTATCGATACAGTGCCATTATGTTACATAAGGTGCGGAATTAAAGCGGGAAGGTTTACATTTAATTAACGTATTTGTAAGTAAAATCTGCGAAAATTGCTGGAATGAGCTCGGGTGGGGAAAGAGCGGCTTGAACCAGTAGTTGGAACAGAAGCCAATAATTTTAAAATTGAGGCCTACGTAGTGGTATTGAAATACTCTTTTTTGAGCGCGCATTGCAAAAAGGTGTCTTGGTCATGAGTCACTTGAAGCCAACTCCTGCCAATACTCAGTTGCCGGTGAAGATCACGCCATACACCAACCTGGTGGATGCGCTTGAGTACGCTGCGCAAGGCGATACCGGATTTAATTTCTATGATGGCCGTGGCAACCTGTCAGCGGTATTACCGTATGCTGACTTGCGTGATGAAGCCCAGGTCATTGCACGGAAATTGCTGAGCCTCGGTTGTGAGCGTGGCGCACGGGTCGGCATTATTGCTGAAACCGAGCCCATGTTTCATCGCTTCTTTTTTGCCTGCCAGTACGCCGGTTTGATACCGGTTGCCGTGCCTGCCGGCATTCAACTGGGTGCGCATGGAGCTTACGTGAGCCAGGTGCGGCGCATGTTGAAAAGCTGTGGCGCGTCAATCGTGGTCGCTCCCGATACGCATGCCAAGTTCATGGAAGAGGCAGTGCAAGGCCTGGATCTGCTCATGGCCGGCACGCAGGCGGATTTTGACGGGTTGCCTGAGGCCGAAGTTGAATTTGTACCGTTAGGCCAGGATGATCCTGCTTACCTGCAATACACTTCCGGAAGCACCAGTTTCCCGCGTGGTGTTGAAGTCACCCAGAAAACCGTTTTGAACAACCTGATGGAAATCGCCAGGTATGGCCTGAAACTGACGGCGGAGGACCGCTTCGTTTCATGGCTGCCTTTCTACCACGACATGGGCCTGGTCGGATTTATACTCGTTCCATTGATTGGGCAGTTGTCTGTTGACTATCTCGGTTCACGCACATTCGCGATGCGGCCGCGGCTCTGGTTGAAGGTGCTGTCGGATAACGGCGGCACGATTTCTTCCGCGCCGACCTTCGGTTATGCGCTGTGTGCCAAACGCCTGCGGCCTGCGGATGTCGAGGGTTATGACCTCAGCAATTGGCGCGCGGCCTGCGTGGGTGCGGAAAGGATCAATCCGGAGCCGTTGGAGGAGTTTGCAAATATTCTCCAACCCAGTGGCTTCGATCAGAATGCATTCGTGGCCTGCTACGGCATGGCGGAGTGCGTCCTGGCCACCAGTTTTGCGCCACTGGGCGAAGGTCTCAGCGTCGATGTGGTGGACAAAAAATTGATGGCGGAAACCGGCCTGGCGCAGCCGTCTGATGGTGATGCCGTTTCCACGTCAGCCTATGTCGATTGCGGCAAGCTCCTGCCTGGGTTTGAGTTTGCAATCCTGGATGACAATGGGGTTGAGCTGGGTAATCGCCAGTGTGGTCATGTCTATCTGAAAGGTCCGAGCGTGATGCGCGGGTATTTTCATGATAAGCAATCGACCGCTGAAGTATTGTCCGCGGATGGCTGGTTGAATACCGGCGATATCGGGTATCGAATCGACGATCATGTCGTGATCACATCCAGAAGCAAGGATGTCATCATAATCAAGGGCCGGAATATCTGGCCGTACGACCTGGAGGTCCTGGCCCAGCAAGTGGGTGGTGTGAAGCTCGGCGGTGTCGCCGCGTTCTCCATCAGCACCGGCGCCGAGGAAGAGCAGGCTGTGCTGGTCGTGGAAACCAAGGAAAAAGACGTCGAAAATCGCCGCCAAATCGTTGAGACAATCAGTAGCTCAATTCATGCGCATTTCGGCATCAATGTCCTGATCGATCTGACCCCGAGGGGAACCTTGCCCAGGACTTCTTCCGGCAAACTTTCCAGGTCACAATCCAAGCAGGACTATCTTGCCCGCAAGACCTTGCATGATGTAGAGCAGTCAGCGTCCCAGGTCGGCGATTCCCTGACCGCCTGAGTTGCCCGCGTCTCCCGCATCTGTTCTTGTTACCGGTGCAACCGGCTTTATTGGCCAGCGCCTGGTTCGTACACTCCTGCACAAGGGTTTGAATGTCCGGGTGCTGGTCCGCCCCGATAAATCCCCCGATTCGCGCATGCCTGACGCTTGTGAGCAGGTTCCTGCGAGCCTGACTGATGTTGAAAGCCTCACGACTGTTGTTGCCCGCAGCAGCGCGGTGATCTATTGCGCCGGCAGTGTCCGGGGGCGCAGCCTGGCTGACTTTAAAACTGCGAATATCGAGGGTGTGCGGGCCATGCTGGAGGCGCTGGAGCAGGCGGGCAATACAGCTCCGCTGTTGTTGCTCTCCTCACTGGCGGCAAGCCGTCCGGAGCTATCTGACTATGCCCGCAGCAAGTTCGAAGGCGAACAGCTATTGCAGGACCGGACTTCATTGAACTGGACAATCCTCAGGCCGCCCGCGGTGTACGGACCGGGTGACCGGGAAATGCTGCCGATTTTGAAGATGGCCCGTAAGGGATTGCTTGCCCATGCCGGGCCGGTTGACCAACGCCTCTCCCTTTTACACGTTGACGACCTCGTCGATGCCATCGTTACCTGGTTGTCGGCACCAGAAAAGTGCCAGCACCAAACCTATGCCATTGACGACGGAACAGCAGGGGGTTACAGCTGGAGCAATATCGGAGACGCTGTCAGCGACAAACAATTCAGGCTCATTCCCGTCCCCCGCATGTTGTTGAAAACCATTGCAAATCTGAATCTGCAACTCGCAAAGATATTTGACTATGCGCCCATGTTGTCGCCCGGCAAAGTGCGGGAACTGGTGCAGGCTGAGTGGTTGTGTGACAACAGCAGTTTTACGGGCGCGACCGGCTGGACACCAAAGTTGAACCTGGAGCAGGGCGCCAAGCAGCTATTTGGTGCCTCTGAGGACGGTTCTAAAACCTGAAAATTGCGCAAATTTAACGCATAAGCATCTATCCTGCGATACAATTCCGGTTTGTTTTGAATACGGCGAGGCGGAGATTCAATTGGAACATTCTAGAGCGGCGGTCGGTGAGAAACTCGCTGAAATTCTGACGATATATCTTAAGCACAACTGGGCGGATGCGCCTTCCAGCAGCAAGACCATCACGCCGGCTACGGATATGGTGACAGAGTTGCAGCTGGACTCTTTCCAGGTGATGGAATTCATGTTGGAAGTGGAAGACCATTACGATATTGCCGTCGATCTCGATAGCCTTTCAAATATTCACACGATCAATGACCTCGCGGCTGTCGTCATTGCAGCTCAGCAGGATTAGGCTGTCATGTCGCTGCTAGAAAAGTTCGCCGCTGCCGGACAGCTGAAGTCGGGGCTGGCGCAAGCCGGGAAGGATCCGACCAGCGTGGTATTTGATGCCATCAATTCAGCCACTGAAGGTGTTGTCGAGGGTCGCAAAACCATACTTGCGGGCACCAATAACTATCTCGGCCTGACATTTAACCCGGAATGTATCGGCGCGGGTGTTACCGCGATGGAGACATTCGGCACCGGAACCACCGGTTCGCGAATGGCCAACGGCAGTTATGCGGCGCACGGCAGGCTGGAGGCTGAACTGGCGGATTTTTTCCAGGTTCCCAATGCCATGGTGTTTTCCACCGGCTATGCCGCCAACCTCGGTGTCCTGACTGCACTGCTGGGTAAGGGCGACGCGGTGCTGCTGGATTCAGACGCCCACGCCAGCCTCTACGACGGGTGTAATATGAGCGGCGCGGATATCTATCGTTTCAAACACAACGATGTGCAAAGCCTGGAACGCCGGCTTGCCAGGTTAGGCGACCGTGCC
>JABDPJ010000295.1 GCA_013042835.1 Lysobacterales bacterium | reverse complement strand
TCGATCGCGAGGGCCGGGATGACGGTGAGCCGCTGGTATGCGCCGACGGCACGCGCATGGCGGGACCCGGCCAGGTGATCTACTGGGTCTCGAGTCGCGAGGCGGCGCTGGCGCTGGATCCCTGGTTTGTACCGGTCGACGACGCCATCGTGGGGCTGGTCGACGAAGTGAGAAACTATTCGCCGGGAGAACTGGACCCATGATACTCGGGCGTATTACAGGCAGTGTGGTTTCAACCATCCATCACCCGATTGTCAACGGCCGCAAATTGTTGCTCGCCGAGAGACTGGACCAGGAGGGTAAACCCACGGGCGGCTACCTGATAGCCATGGACGCCATCGGTGCCGGCATGGGGGAAACTGTCATTATCCTCGATGAAGGCAGTGGTGCGCGGCAAATACTTGAAGACGACCAGGCGCCGATACGATCACTGGTGGTCGGCATCGTCGATACGCTTGAACTCGGTTCGGATTGAAAGCTAAGGGACATTGCTGACCAGCGTATTCGTGTTAGAAATTGTGAAACCCCCGGTCGAGCTTGCCCAGTCTTTTACGCAATTTCCTCGCCTGGCGTGCGGGGGGATTCCAGCGTGGCTTGACGGCTGAAATCGTAATGTATCCCTCCATGTGAGCGCGCACGTCGCCATCTTCCCTGTGCGGCTTGTCCGGATCGACGCCCGCTGCGAAACGGGGGATGACATGGCCGGTTTCATCGCAACGGCGATAGGCCAGGTCAATAATATGCCCGGCCGAAATTTCCGGTTGTAGTATACCCTTGATCTGGTCCCTGGGAAGCGCGGGGTAATTGACGTTCAGCATGACGTTCGAGGGCAGCAACCTGCCACTCTTGCCAACCGAGGCGCGCAACTCATCCACAATCGAGCAAATGAATTCAGCGGCCGGTTCCAGGATTTCATGGGTACTGGGGAATTCAGTGCCGACTTCATCAAAACGCATGCCGGCGGAAACGGCAATCGCCGGAATACCGTTGAGCGAAGCCATGATAGCTGCTCCGATGGTACCCGACATATACAGTGCGGTTCCGACATTGGGGCCAAAATTGATACCCGAAACGACCAGGTCTGGTGGATTGTCCTCCAGCAGATGACGTATTGCGACGAGTACCGTGTCCACGGGTTGGCCGTCCAGGTGCCAGCTGTCGTTCGTCAGTTGTTGCAGTTCGAGGTTGCGCCGGCTGGTCACACCCATGCTGGTCGCGCTCTGTTCAGAGCTCGGCGCTACCATGCTGACCTTGTAACCCGCCCTTTTTAGGGCGCGATGCAGTGCGCGGATACCGGGCGCCCGGTGGCCGTCGTCATTGGTCAAAAGAACATGTAATTTTTGCGAAGGCTCCATGGTTTATATTTTACGCCTCTTGTTTCCCTGATAGCATAGAAATATGAATGAAAATACCACTGGAAATAGCGCCAAATCCGTCAGGAAGGGTGAAGAGCTCGATTGGGAAGCACTCGACCGGCACCTTAAATCCGTCATTGAAGGGCTGCAAGGTCAGCCTGAAATCAGCCAGTATCACGGCGGCAACTCAAATCTGACCTATCGTTTGAAGTATGCGAGCGAGGATCTGGTGGTCAGGCGACCGCCCTTTGGAACCAAGGCCAAGTCTGCACATAGCATGATTCGCGAATTCAAAATAATGAATCATCTGCAGGCAGTTTATCCCTCGGTACCCGATACGCTTTACTACAGCGATGATGAGCGTGTGATTGGGTCCGAGTTCTATGTCATGCGGAAAATGCCGGGGCAGGTGGTCAGGTCCGCCATCCCGCCAGCCTGGAATTTTACCGCTGCGGATACCCGGCGGTTTTGTCTTGCGTTCTGGGACAAGCTGATCGAACTGCACCAGGTTGACTATGCTGCCGCGGGCTTGGTTGACTTCGGCAAGCCCGCTGGCTATGCCGAACGGCAGATTCTGGGTTGGAACCGACGTTATGAGCGCGCCATTACAGAGGATGTCGGCAAATTTGACGATGTGAAGGACTGGCTGGTGCAGAACATACCGCAGGAGAGCGGCCGGCATTCAATTCTTCACGGTGATTTCCGGATTGATAACGTCATCCTTGACGAGCAGGACCCCTGCACGATCCGCGCCGTCCTGGACTGGGAAATCTGTGCGTTGGGTGACCCGCTGATGGACCTGGGCAACGCACTGGCCTATTGGACACAGGTGGACGATCCGGATTATCTGAAAAACCTGATCACGCAACCGTCGACGGCGCCCGGAATGCTGACGCGCCGGGAAATACTCGATTACTACCAGCAGGAAACCGGGGTGGATACCTCGGATTTCACCTTTTACCAGGTCTACGGTTATTGGCGTAATACAGTGATTTTACAGCAGATATATTATCGTTATTTCCATGGTCAGACCAAAGATAAACGCTTCAGCGTCTTTGGTGGCCTGGTGCAACGGCTGGGTGATCACTGCCGTCAACTGATCGCAGCCTGATTGCACAAGTCCTGGCGGTAAAACGGGGTTGTATTATTCCTGTTTCCTGGCGATACCCTGTTCGAGCCCAAGGGTCCGGGCGGAACTCATGCCGCCGTCCAGCGGAATAACTGCGCCCGTCATGTACGCTCCACTGACGCTGCACAGGCACAGAATCAGCCCGGCGAAGTCCTCGGGCCGGCCCATACGGCCCAGCGGTACACCGCGAACCACCGCTGAGGTGAGTTTTTCATCCTCGGCGAAAAACGCTGTCATGCCGCTTGGGAACGGTCCGGGAGCGATGGCGTTAACGGTGATGTGTCTTTGCGCCAGTTCATTGCTGAGGTAGCGCGTCACGTGGTGCAGGGCGGCCTTGCTGGCTGAATAGGAATAGGCCGGGAAACCGTGCGGTTCGCTGCCCATCACGGAACCGATATTGACAACGCGTGACGGGTCATCCGCCGTTCCGGAGGCGGACAGCAGCGGCGTCAGTTCGCGGGTCAGTGCAAATGGCGCGGTTACATTCAGTGTCATGATGTCCTGCCAGGCTTGCCAGGGGAACTCCTCAAAAGGCGCACCCCAGCTTTTGCCTGAGTTGTTGACCAGTATGTTCAGGTTTTTCTCCGTCTCGCCGATATACCTGGCCAGAGACAGCACGCCCTCCTCGGATGAAAGGTCGGCGGCAAAGGGAATACATTGTCCGGGTAGATTAGTCAGGTGCTCGGCGGCTTTCTGGCAGGCGGCATACTTGCGTGACGCGATGTAGACTTTTGCGCCGGCAGCAACCAGGGCATGCGTGATCATAAAGCCGATACCGGTTGCGCCTCCCGTGACCAGTGCGGTTTTGCCTTCGAGGCTGAATATTGAAGCGGTGTAGTCGTTAATGGTTTTCATCGTTTCGTCCTTTTTAATTCGTGCCGGGCGACCACCATGCGGTGTACTTCATCGGGACCGTCTGCAAGCCGCAGCGTGCGGGCATTCATATACATCTCGGCAAGTGGAAAATCCTGGGAAAGACCGGCGGCGCCATGCATCTGGATCGCATCGTCGATAATTTTTAATGCGATCAGCGGCACGGTAGCCTTGATCTTGGATATCCATACATGGGCCTTGTTCACTCCCTGCGTGTCGATCACATGCGCCGTTTGCAGGGTCAGCAACCTGGCCATGTCGATCTGGATGCGCGCTTCGGCAATGCGGTCGTAGTTGCCACCCAGCTTGGCCAGGGGCCTGCCGAACGCGGTGCGTGACAGCGAGCGCTGGCACATCAGTTGCAGCGCTTTTTCTGACATGCCGATGGCGCGCATGACATGGTGGATTCGGCCGGGGCCCAGGCGCCCCTGGGCAATTTCAAAACCGCGACCGCGGCCGGCGATGATATGGTCTTCGGGCACCATGACATTGTCGAGTTTGAGATGCATGTGGCCATGCGGCGCGCCGTCCTGGCGGAAAACTTCCATCGGTCGGACAACCTCGAGGCCCGGTGTATCCATGGGCACCAGAATCTGCGAGTGTTGTTGGTGGCGCGCTGCATCCGGATCGGTTTTAACCATGCAGATCAGAATCGCACAGCGATCATCGCCGGCGCCCGAGATGTAGGTCTTTTCACCATTGAGGCACCATTGGCCATCGGCCAGTTCCGCACGCATGGAAATATTGGTTGCATCCGAGGAAGCCTCACCGGGCTCCGTCATGGCATAAGCCGAGCGGATCTCGCCGTCCAGCAAGGGCTTCAGCCAGCGGGCCTGTTGCGCCTCGCTGCCATATTTGGCCAGCACCTCCATGTTGCCGGTGTCCGGTGCGCTGCAGTTAAATACTTCCGCCGCCAGCAGGCTCCGGCCCGTTTCCTCGGCAATAAATGCGTAATCGACCGTGCTCAGGCCGCTACCGTGCTCACCCTCGGTGCGGAAAAAATTCCACAGGCCCTGCTCCCTGGCGCCCTGCTTCAGTTGCTCCAGGATCTCCCGTTGACGGG
>JABDPJ010000294.1 GCA_013042835.1 Lysobacterales bacterium | reverse complement strand
GTACTCGGAAGAACTCTTTGAGCGCTGACCGGTAATCCGGCACATGCTCAAGGACATCAAAGCACAGGACGCTATCCAGGCTGGCATCGGCAAAGGTCAAACAGGTTACATCTTCATTTCTGACCGGCACACCGTGCACCTCGACCGATTCCCCCGGTGCTGCGTCCGGGATGAATTCACTGGCACACAGATCAGGGTAGCGGGCAGCCAGGTTCTGGTAAACCGGGGACAGCGTTTCCGTCAGGTAAATACGGTCGTTCTGCTGCGGTTGGCAGACCGCATCAAACACGTGCAGACAACCCCGCCAACGGTTGATCAGGCCACAACCCGGACAGGTGAGGGTTTCGCGCCAGTTAACAGGTGCTCCATCAGTCGGCACATTGACAGAAAAATGCACGTCTTCATCGCAGATATAGCAAACTCCGGCCAGGGTGTCGGCGGGTTCTACCTGAGGCTTCCGGCCATCAACAAATCCGGAAAAATACCGATGCACCGCATCGATATCTTTGGCATGAGAAAAAGGCGATGGCAATTGACTGGGCCGTATACGGGTTCTTTTACGCTGCCAATTACGGAAAGAACGCCTGGCTGGTTCCAGAAAAGAAAAGTCTTTCATTCCCATTCGATAGTCGCCGGCGGCTTGCCGGAAATATCGTAAACCACGCGAGATATGCCGGAAATCTCGTTGATAATCCTCAAGGAAACCTTTTCAAGAAATTCATAGGGCAAACGTGCCCAGATGGCCGTCATGAAATCGATGGTTTCCACGGCGCGCAGGGCAATTACCCATTCGTAGCGGCGCTGGTCACCGACCACACCGACCGATTTGACCGGCAGAAACACGGCGAATGCCTGGCTGACCTTGTCGTAGAGGCCGTGGTTGCGCAGCTCTTCGATAAATATGTTATCCGCTTTTGCCAGCGGCTCGAGGTACTCTTCGCGGACTTCGCCGAGGATGCGCACACCCAGCCCCGGACCGGGGAACGGGTGACGGTAGACCATCTCAGGTTCCAGACCCAGTTCCATACCGATACGGCGGACTTCGTCCTTGAACAGCTCACGCAGGGGCTCAATGAGTTTCATCTGCATGTAATCCGGCAGGCCGCCGACGTTGTGGTGTGATTTGATCACGTGGGCCTTGCCCGTGCGGCTGCCGGCGGATTCAATAACATCCGGATAAATCGTACCCTGTGCCAGCCACTTGACGTGGTGGTCCGAGCGGGTGCAGTTTTTTGCCTGCTCCTCGAAAATATCAATAAACAGGTTGCCGATGACCTTGCGCTTTTGTTCCGGTTCCCCGATGCCGGCCAGGCCTTCGAGGAAGCGTTTGCGGGCATCGACTCGGATAACATGCACACCCATGTGGCGGGCAAAGGTCACCATCACCTGGTCGCCTTCCTGGTAACGCAGAAGGCCCGTGTCGACGAAAATACAGGTCAGCTGGTCACCGATAGCCTCGTGCAGCAAAGCGGCCACCACGCTCGAATCCACGCCGCCTGAGAGGCCTAGAAGGACATGGTCTTCACCGACGTCCTCGCGAACGTGTTCAATGGCGTCTTCGATGATGTTGGCGGCGGTCCAGCGCGCCTCACAATCGCATATGTCAAGTACGAAGCGTTCCAGGATTTCCTTGCCCTTACTGGTATGGGTAACTTCCGGGTGGAACTGGACGCCGTAGAAATGTCGCGTCTCATCGGCGATAGCCGATACGGGTGCAGAAGCGGTGCCCGCCACCAGTGCAAAACCCTGCGGCAGTTGTGTGACCTTGTCACCGTGACTCATCCAGACATCGAGCAATGTGTTGCCGTTGTCGGCCTGGCGGTCTGCAATGCCGTCGAAAAGTTGCGAGTCCGCCGTCAACTCGACCTCTGCATAGCCGAATTCTTTCTCATCGGAGGGCTCGACCTTGCCACCCAACTGGGCCGCCATAGTGTGCAGTCCATAACAGATACCCAGAATGGGAACCTGCAGTTCGAATACACCCGGCGGCGCCTTGGGGCCGTCTTCGGTGGTCGCGGATTCCGGCCCGCCGGATAAAATGATCCCGTTTGCCTTGAATCCTGTTATTTCCTGCTCCGGCACATCCCATGGCCAGATTTCACAATAAACACCGATTTCACGGATTCGGCGGGCGATTAACTGCGTGTACTGGGAACCGAAATCCAGTATCAAAATCCGGTGTTGGTGAATATCGTGCAGCATACCTGTCCCTTGCTAGCCCAGCTTGTAGTTAGGCGCTTCCTTGGTAATCTGAATGTCATGCGCGTGGCTCTCGCGGACACCCGCTCCGGTGATGCGGACAAATTTGGCTTCATCACGGAACCGCGCAATGGAATCACACCCCATGTAGCCCATGGATGAGCGCAGGCCACCGATCAATTGATGGATCACACCGGACAGCGGCCCCTTGTAAGGCACCCTGCCCTCGATACCTTCGGGCACCAATTTATCGGCCGAGACATCCATCTGGAAATAGCGGTCCTTGGAGCCTTCCTGCATGGCGCCCAGTGAGCCCATGCCGCGGTAAATCTTGTAGGAACGGCCCTGGAAAAGCTCGACTTCTCCGGGCGCTTCCTCGGTGCCTGCAAACAGGCCGCCGATCATCACCGTCCAGGCGCCGGCGGCGATCGCCTTGGCGACATCTCCGGAAAACCGGATACCGCCGTCGCCAATGCATGGAACGCCGGTTTTTGCCAGCACTGCGGCAACGTTATTGATGGCGGTCACCTGCGGCACACCGACTCCGGCGACAATGCGCGTGGTACAGATAGAACCCGGCCCCTGGCCGATCTTGACCCCGTCGGCACCGGCTTCTACCAGCGCCAGGGCGCCTTCTCCGGTGGTCACGTTACCGCCTATCACCTGCACATCCGGGAACTGCTGCTTGACCCAGCGTATGCGGTCCAGCACGCCCCGCGTGTGGCCGTGCGCCGTATCAACGATAACCACGTCGACATTGGCCTCGACCAGGGCTGAGATCCGCTCCTCGGTATCGCCCCCGGTTCCCACGGCAGCCGCCACCAGCAGGCGCTCCCGTGAATCCTTGGCCGCGTTGGGGAAGTCGGAGGACTTCTGGATATCCTTGACCGTGATCAGGCCGCGTAATTCGAAATTATCGTTGACCACCAGCACCTTCTCAATCCGGTGACGGTGCAGCAACTCCAAAACCTCGTCCTGGCTGGCGTTCTCATTGACCGTCACGAGATCCTGTTTGCCGGTCATGATATTGCGCACGGGATCATCCAAACGGCGTTCAAAACGCATATCCCTGGAGGTCACGATGCCGACCAGCTCATCGCCATCCACGACCGGTACTCCGGAAATATTATGGCGATGCGTGATATCCAGCACTTCGCTGATGGTGGTGTTCGGATCAACGGTAATCGGATCCTTGATGACGCCCGCCTCGTACTTTTTGACGATACGGACCTGTTCCGCCTGGTTTCGCAGGCTCATGTTCTTGTGAATGACGCCGATGCCGCCTTCCTGGGCCATGGCAATCGCCAGGCGCGCTTCGGTGACCGTATCCATGGCGGCTGAAATAAGCGGTATATTCAGGCTCAATTCCGTGGTCAGGCGTGTTTGCAGGGAGACGTCCTTGGGCATAACGTCGGAATAAGACGGAATCAGGGATACATCATCAAAGGTGAGGGCTTCACCGATTACTTTCATGGCAGGTGCACTCCATATTGAATATGGCAACGCCCGGATCAGACCGGGCGCGTTAGCCGCCTATTATAACCACAACAGAAGCTCTAATGACAGGTACAAATCAGTGGTTTGGATAGACCTGCTCACCGTCCAGCCAGGTTTGCAAGACCCTGGTTTCGGCAATACCAGCGGCCTCGATTTCAAAGATATTACGATCCAATACGATGAAATCAGCACGTTTGCCAGACTCCAGGGAGCCAACGCTTTTCTCCATGAAACCGGAATAGGCCGCGTCCAGTGTAAATCCGCGCACTGCCTCCTCCCTGCTCATGTTCTCCAGCGGGTACCAGCCCCCTTCCGGCCAGCCCTTGACGTCCTGGCGTGTTACGGCCGCGTGGATGCCGAGCATCGGGTTGACCTGCTCGACCGGAAAGTCCGAACCCAGTGCGAGCAAGGCACCGCTGTCGAGCAAAGACCGCCAGGCATAGGCAAAACGCACGCGATCCGGGCCCAGGCGGTCTTCCACCCAGTACATGTCGCTGGTCGCGTGGGTGGGTTGCATGGCGGCAATAATACCGAGTTCCGCAAAACGGGGGATATCCGGGGCAGTCAGTGTCTGGGCATGCTCAACCCGGTGCCGGCCGGGGTTGTCAGGGTAGCGGGCGATCGCTGCTTCGAGCGCATCGAGCGTGACACGGTTGCCACGGTCACCAATCGCGTGAACGCCGGCCTGGAAGCCGCAGGCCAGGGCCTTGTCAATCTTCTTCTCAAGTTCTGCCGCCGGCATGAACAACAGGCCGGCATTGCCCGGTTCATCGCTGTAGTCCGCCAGTAATGCGGCTCCGCGGCTGCCCATGGCGCCGTCGATATACAGCTTCACTGCCCGCATGACCAACCGCCCGGATTCATCTTCGATGGAACCGTTTTCACATAACCAGTCCAGCGTTTCCCCGGCACCGTCGGTGAACGCATATACCCGGGCCGGGAACTCACCTGCTTCGATGAGCTGCTGGTACATTTCTATGACTGAGCGATCCACACCCATATCGTGAACGCCGGTCAAACCCAGACTGGTAAGCTGTTGCAGCGCGAGTTTGAGCGAAGCCCGCAACAGTTCAGGCGAGGTGTCGGGCACTGCTTTTTCAACCAGCTCCATGGCGCCGTCGATCAGGACACCACTGGCATTACCCCCGTCATCCCGGTGGATAAAGCCTCCTTGAGGCTGCCACTCACCGCTTAAATCCTGGTCGGCCATGCCCAACGCCGCGCTGTTGGCCCAGCCCGCATGGCCATCGATCCGGCGCAGCCAGACGGGGCGGTCAGGAAAGGCCGAATCAAGATCCGAGCGAGTGGGAAACGCTTTCACCGGCCAATCGTTCTGATCCCAGCCCCGGCCCAGTAACCAGTCTCCATCGGACAGGTTCTTCTCATGCTCCCGCAACCTTTGGATGACCTCTTCCTTGCTGGCGCTGTCACGCAACTGTGCCTGGCTGAGGCTGAGCGCAAGGCCGAACAGGTGGGCGTGGGCATCGATCAAACCGGGGATCACCGTCTTGCCTTGCAGGTCAAAATGCCGGGCATCCGGGAATGCATCCAGCATAGCCTTTTCACCACCGACGTTGTGGATTCTGCCCGAACTGTCAAACAGCATGGCGTCAGCGGTCGAGTAACCACGGTCCATCGTGTAAATTCTGGCGTTGTGGATCAGGATCTTTTCAAGCTGTTCCGTTTCAGCCGTTAAACCTGCTGTTTCCTGTGGAGGGGCTTGCGCCTGGGGTGGCGCCTCTACGTTGCAGGCCTGCACAATGAACAGGATGAACAACAAGGGAATTTTTTTGAACACGGGTATCTCCGGGGTATTTCGAACAGGACAGGCGAACTTTATCAGTTTATCATCTGCGAATGAATTCCAGCGACCTTTACCAAAGCGATGATCCGGGAAATATCTATTCCCCGAGCGAAATCAACCATGAGGCGAGGCTGCATCTGGAAGCCGGCTTCGGGCGCGTCTGGATCGAGGGTGAACTATCAAACCTGAGCAGGCCGGCCTCGGGCCACCTGTATTTTTCACTGAAGGACGACAAGGCCCAGATCAGCTGCGCCCTGTTCCGCTCCAACACCTATGGTATGGGATTCAAGCCGGAAAACGGCATGCTGGTCAGGGCGCGGGGACGGATCAGCCTGTACGAGGCCCGGGGCAATTACCAGTTGATTGCCGACTCACTGGTGCGCTCGGGCGAGGGGCTTTTGCGGGCCAAATTCGAATTACTCAAAAATACCCTCGCCAGCGAAGGCCTGTTTGACGAGGCGCATAAAAAGCCACTGCCCGGCTTTCCCCGGCGCATTGCCGTTATCACCTCGCCGTCCGGTGCTGCGCTGCGCGATATCCTCACCGTATTGAAGCGCCGCTGGCCGCTGGCGACCGTGCGCGTCTACGGCGTCCCCGTGCAGGGTGACGAAGCAGCCCCGGCGATCGTTGATGCGCTTGCCGCAGCCAATAAACATGGCTGGGCCGAAGTCATTATCACCGGCAGGGGCGGCGGTTCGCTGGAAGACCTGTGGGCCTTTAACGAGGAATCCGTGGCGCGGGCAATTTTCGCCTCGGAGCTTCCGGTGGTGGCAGCCGTCGGCCATGAGATTGATTTCAGTATCAGCGATTTTGTCGCCGACCTGCGGGCGCCGACTCCATCCGCCGCCGCAGAGTTGATCTCACCGGACCAACGCGCCTTGAAACAGGACCTGTCCTCAACCAGGAAACGCCTTGAACAGCTCGCCCGCTACCAGCTTCAGCAGTTGGCACAAAAGCTCGATCACCTGGCACACCGCTTGCAGCAGCAACACCCGGGGCAACGCCTGTTACAGCACCGGAAGATGCTGCAGCAGGCCAAACGCCGCCTGCAACTCGCGGGCGCCCGGATCATTCCGCAACGCCGGCAACGCCTCAAGGAACTTTACCGCCACCGCCTGTTGCCGGCAGGCCAGCGCATCGTACCGGCCAGGCAACGCATGCTGCAGGACCTCGCCCGCACCCTCAATGCCGTCAGCCCCCTGCCCACCCTGTCGCGCGGCTACGCCATCGTCACGGATGCGCAGACCGGCACGGCCATCAGCTCGGTCAGGGACATCAAGCTACGGCAGAAACTGATCACGCAACTCAGCGACGGACAGGTTTCTTCGAGCGCCAACGAGATTAACGACAAGACTTTGTAATACCGTTGGGACGCGGCGCCACCCACACTACGGGCGGTCATCTCCGCCTGCGTTCGGATGATGTTGCGCTTTACCAACCTCTGTAACCGGCTAACCCCTTTTTTCTCCCTCCTGCGTATCTAGTGGGTACGAAATGATTTATTCACCAACCAGGAGAAAGAAATGAAATACAAATCGTTCCTTATCACGCTTTCGATTGCCACGCTGACTGCTTGTGCGGTCGACAGTCAGGATGACACGCAGACGGTCGCCAACACCGAACCGGAAGTCGTCACCCAGGGCCGGGTTCGCGAACTGACCGGCCAGCCACCGGTCGACCTGCCGGCCATTATTGCCACGGCGGAGCCGGTCAAGGATGAATCCCGGGGCGACGCGGGAAAAACGGATATCCTGGTGCGCCCGGACTCGTCCCCTGCCCTGTACGAAAGGGACGTTGCGGAATCAATAAGTCATATGTCGGACCAACGCCTGGCAGTAATGAAACATAGCCAGGTACCAGCCGGAATGATGCAGGGCAATAACATCCGCCGGGCGGTTGAACCGCTGTACCGGGAAAACTACAGGCACTTTGAAAACCAGAGCGTCATGCGCGTGCTGGACAACCCGGTCTCTACGTTCTCCATCGACGTCGACAGTGGCGCCTATTCGAACATGCGCCGATGGCTCAACCAGGGGCAGTTACCGCCGGAAGATGCGGTCAGGGTCGAGGAGTTTATCAACTATTTCAACTACGACTACCCGCTCCCCGAAAGCCGCAATGTACCTTTCCAGGTCAGCACGGAAATCGCACCCACGCCCTGGAACAACCAGACCCGGCTATTACGGATTGGTATCCAGGGCTACAAGGTAACCAGGGATCAATTGCCGGCATCCAACCTCGTCTTCCTGATGGATGTATCGGGTTCAATGAACTCCCCCGACAAGTTGCCCCTGCTGAAACAGGCCCTGACCATGCTCGTAGGACAACTGGATGCACGCGACAGCATCAGCATGGTCGTCTATGCCGGCGCCTCGGGCGTCGTGCTGCCACCCACGCCGGGTAACCGCAAGGCCGACATCCTGGCCGCCCTGCAGAAGTTGCAGGCTGGCGGTTCCACCAACGGGGCCGCGGGCATACGCCTTGCTTACCAGATGGCACAGCAAAATTTCATCAGCGGTGGCGTCAACCGGGTTATCCTGGCCACCGATGGCGATTTCAACGTTGGCATGGCAAGTACCGAGGAATTGATCGACCTGATCCAGCGCAAACGTAAAGCCGGTATCGCCCTGACCACGCTTGGCTTTGGCAGCGGTAACTACAACGACCACCTGCTGGAACAACTGGCCGACGAGGGCAATGGCAACTATGCCTATATCGACCGCCTGCACGAGGCTAAAAAAGTACTGGCGGAAGAACTGTCAGCGACGTTGTTGACGATTGCCAAAGACGTGAAAATCCAGATCGAGTTCAACCCGGCAAGGGTGTCCGAGTACCGCCTGATCGGCTATGAAAACCGCATGCTCAATGAAGAGGACTTTGCCAATGACAAGGTCGATGCCGGGGAAATCGGCGCCGGGCACCGGGTCACCGCGCTGTACGAAATCAGCCTCACCGGTAGCCCCGGACAACGCCTGCCTGAGCGGCGCTACCAGTCCGAAGCAAATTCCACTGAAGTCCACACCGCGTCTTTCAGCAACGAACTTGCCCACCTGCGCATCCGTTACAAAATGCCGAATGAAACGGTTTCCAAACTGATCCAGTCACCGGTCATGGACAGCGGCATCAATGCCCGCGGTGGCGACAGCTTCAACTTCGCAGCTGCCGTGGCGGCTTTTGGCCAGAAATTGCGTGGCGGCACCTTTCTCGACGACTTCAGCTACGCGGATATTGAGTCACTGGCGCGCCAGTCACGGGGTAAGGATCCGCATGGTTATCGCAGCGAGTTCATGCAGCTGGTCAGCCTCGCGGGCACGTTGGACCAGGCTGAGAATATTGCTCAGAACCTGGACGAAGGGTAGCTGTAATGTAGGTGGGGATCTCCGGGCGCCGGGATTATGCTGATGACCGCACAATTATTGGTTGACGGACGCCATCTGGAGATCCCCGCCTGCGCGGGGATGTCAGTGCGTTGGGTCGGGGGTGACGAAGGTTTTGCTTGGGAATGGTGCGATGTTGGCGCTGTTTGGGGTTGTGTTACTTTTGCTCTTGGCTCGATCTGTCTAATCCGCTACGCTTCATTCATGCGGGAGGCAACTGACGAACAGCTGATGCGGAGGTATGCGAAGGGCAATGCAAAGGCCTTCGACGAGCTGTACGCCCGCCACCGCGGCCCCCTCTACCGCTACTTTATCCGCCAGGTAAGCAACCCTGCCACGGCCAATGATCTGTACCAGGGTGCCTGGGAGAAAATGATCAAGGCGCGCAAGACTTATCGTCCAACGGCACCCTTTACCGTCTGGATGTACACCATTGCGCACAACCACCTGGTTGACCATTACCGGCGTTCGCGGCCGGATAATCAGGTCGAACCCGATGACCTGAAAGACCCGCAGGCGGGACCGGTGCAAGGGCTGATTGACTCCGAACACGACGCGATATTGCGCGCAGGTATTACCGCACTGCCGCAAGAGCAACGCAATGCGCTGCTGCTAAAACTTGAAACGGGCCTGAAAATGGAGGACATTGCCCGGGTAACCGGCGTAAGCAGGGAAACCGTCAAAAGCCGCTTGCGTTACGCGGTTCAGAAACTCAAACGGAGCCTGGTTGAATGAGCAATACTCACAACAATGGCAACAATGACAACGACCTTGAAAGGCTCGGGCTAGCCTATGAGCGCCTGCAGCAGGAAGAGCCACCAGACCTGCTTGACCAGGCCGTTCTGAATAGCGCACACCGCGCTGTTGAAAAACAGCCGCACTGGATGAAGTTCAGCTGGCTCCATGGCCTGACCACCGCTGCGGTCTTCGTATTGGCATTCTCCCTGGTCCTGAACCAACGTGAACCGGTGCCGGACTTCGAAGCCGGCGGGCAGACTGAAGAACTTGAACTGGCCCACCCAGGGAGATTGGTAAAAAAACAATCGGCGGAAGAACCCGCTGATACCATGCGCTTGCGGGAAAATGAGAAGGGGGACGCACGCCATGACAGTGCGCTGCAAACGCGCATGGCGCCCGCGGCAGGTCCGGCGCCCGAACCCGTAACCGCTTCCGGTGAAGATTCGGAACCTCGGAAACCGCTGGAATCCAACTTTGCCCAGGAATTCCGAGTGATTGAACCTGATCAAGCGGATGAAGACATCGGGGAAACCATTCCAAAAATCAAAGCTCAAGCCGTGGACATGGCGGATTCGCTCGCCGACCAGCCTGAAGCGGCTACCAGCGCGCCCATAGTTACCGGGACGGTCGGGGCGGCCCTGCGTGAAAAGCAGGCAGAGCCGGAGCGAGACCCGGAGATTGAGAGAAAGATCCAGGCAATTATCGAGTTAAAACAAAGCGGGGATTCAAGCTGGCGAACGGAACTGGCGTCGTTCAGGGAGAGCTATCCCGGTTATCCACTCCCCGATGAGCTCCTTAACTGATGTTGACCCTGAAAGGTCCTGCTTCCTTTGAGGAAACCATTAAGAAAAGCCGGTTTATCGCCCACGCCGCGCAGGTTGAATCGCAGGCGGAGTCGCTGGAATTTTTTGAGTCAGTCATGGACCCGCAGGCCAATCACAACTGCTGGGCCTGGCGCATCAGTTTCCAGGTCCGTTCCAGTGACGACGGCGAACCTTCCGGGACCGCCGGACGACCCATGTTGAACGTGATCGAGCGCCGTGAGCTGGAGAACGTCATGGTCGTGGTAACGCGCCATTTTGGCGGTATCAAGCTCGGTGTTGGCGGACTGGTCCGGGCCTATTCGGGCACTACGGCCAAGTGCCTGGACCGGGCTGGCGTGGTCGAACTGTTCCCGACCGCTGACTACACCATCAGAGCTGGTTTTGAGTGGGCTGCCAGCCTGCATGCCCTGTTAACGCAATTTTCCGCGCAGAAACTGGAAGAATCCTACGAAAATGAAGGACTGGTGCTGAAAATACGTTGCCGCGAATCCGACTATTCAGAACTGGCTGCCAGCCTGCGTGACGCCTGTCGCGGGCAGGTGAAAATCTTCAGGTGTTGATCGTCATGCTGACACCCGGCAAACGGGTCGCATAATCTTCACCCATGAGTAAAGATGGCGTATAAAATCCACCCTCAACGTCATTTTTGAGCAAATATTCCACGATACCCAGGCTGGCGGTGACTGTTACGTCGTAACCATCCGGTGTCGTCATTGTCGCGGATACGCTACGGCCATCGGCACTTTTGACTTCACCCCACAATTGCATCTGTGAGTTTTCCCGTTCACCTGGATCGGGTCCGGTCACAGCTTTTTCGACCCGCCTTTTCATCATGTTTTGCACCCACTGCATGGATAGCAATGGCTTCACCATGCGCAGGCGTTTCATACGTAGAATATAGGATGGCGGCACCGCCATATAGACTTCGATATCCGGCACACCGGTGCTGATGTAGGCTGTGAACACATCACCCCAGGGAATGGTGACGGCAAGGCGTTTGCCGTGCCTGAAACGAATTTCGCGCGTCTTCCAGGCCAGTGGAACCCATTTCAATTTTCCGTTTTCACGCACGCAACCACCGCCGGCTAATCCCTCGATACTGGTTTTCGCCGTCCCCGGACTCATGCTCCCGCCGGACTCGAACGCCAGCGCCATGGATGTCGCCGCCGGCAGTGCTTTCACAAGTGTGGCCGCCAGGCAATCTGTAGGCACGACGTCGAAGCCAGCCCCCGGCATCAGGACAACGTCGGCGCGCATGGCTTCGTCAGACTGTTTCTGGGCATTGGCAAACACGCTGATTTCACCGGTAATATCCAGGTAGTGGCAACCACTTTCCAGGCAGCCTTCGATCATCGGCTGGCTGGTGGCCGAAAAAGGACCGGCGCAATGCAACACGATGGCAACGTCCTTTAGCCCCTTGAGCAATGCCGCATGGTCAGACAGCTCGAACACGCGACTTTCAAACCCGGTATCGGCTGCCAGCGCTTCGATGGTAGCGCGGTTTCGCCCGGCCAGTATCGGCCGCAAACCACGCTGTTTTGCCGCTTGCGCGATCAGCCTGCCGGTGTAGCCGTTGGCGCCGTAAATCATCCATTTCTTTTTCATTATCAACGGCGTCCCTGTGTTGACCCGAGAAACATATTAAAACAACGATCCCTGTTGGCGGTCCTTGTTTTCAGTTGCCGCGGGTTTGGCCGGTTTATCCTTGACCGGCTTAGTTTTCGTTGTTTCATGCCTGGTTGGAGCTGAGCGGCCTGGTTCTGGCTCGGCAGCCTTTGCAGGCAAGGTTGTTTCCTCATCAGGGACGGGTGGTTGTTCTCCGGATAAGGTTTTGGCGGTCTTTTCGCCAGTGGTGCGGCTGACGGAATGCGTACTGGCTTTATTGACTACTTTTACCAGTTCTTTGACAGTACAATCTGACTCAAGCTTGTGCCGCAACGGTTCATTTTTATGGATGCGATAACGATTCCTGCGTCCGTTTTTCGTGACACTGATCATGCCGCCATCCTGTAAATCGCGTACAATTTTTTGCACAGCGCGTTCAGTAATACCTACATCCAAAGCAACGTCGCGTAATCGCGCTTCTGAATCGCGCGTGAGACAGACGAGGACGTGCCCGTGGTTACTGAAAAGTGTCCAGTTGCTCATGATTGCTTATTCACATCAAACTTACGATTAGTGAATTATATTTCGTGTTTATGAATTCTGCAATCTCTGATCTGAAGTGAATAAAGGATTAATCGGGAATGAACATAAGTACAAGAAGATCTGTAACCCAGGCGTGGCGCGACTTCCTGCGCCTGGAATCTGCAGGTGGTGTGCTACTGGTTATTGCGGCTGTGGTGGCGTTGTTACTCGCCAATTCACCACTTGCGGGATTGTATAACCAGGTTTTGAACCTCAAATTCACCGTTACGATTGAGGGCTTCGGGGTTAGCAAACCGCTGCTTTTATGGATCAACGACGGCTTGATGGCCGTGTTTTTTCTGTTGGTCGGACTCGAACTGAAGCGGGAGGTTGTTGACGGCCAACTCTCCAGCCCCGACCAGATCGCACTGCCCGCGATGGCTGCCGTTGGTGGGCTGGTGGTGCCGGCATTGATCTACTATGTGATTAATCGCGGCAATTCCGAGGGTCTCAACGGCTGGGCCATCCCCACCGCCACTGACATCGCTTTTGCGCTGGCCATTCTGAGCCTGCTGGGCAGCCGCGTACCCGCCAGCCTGAAAATATTTCTGACCACGATCGCAATCTTTGATGACCTGGCAGCAATCATCATCATCGCGATGTTTTATTCCGCCGACATGAGTACATCCTCGCTGGCGATGGCCGGTACCGGTGTCGCCGTGCTGTTCATTCTGAACCGGTTCGGTGTGCAGAGCCTCGCCGCTTACCTGATCACCGGCATCTTTATCTGGCTTTTCGTGCTCAAGTCCGGTGTCCACGCAACACTTGCAGGCATCATGGTAGCGATCTTCATTCCGCTCAAGGGCTGTGAAGATCATTCGCCTTCGCGCCATCTCGAACATATCCTGCATCCCTGGGTCGCCTACGGTGTTTTACCCTTATTCGCCTTCGCCAATGCCGGCGTTTCGTTCTTTGGCGTCAGCAGTGAAGCAGTATTCGGGACCGTATCCATGGGTATCCTGCTGGGCCTGTTTTTTGGTAAACAGGTCGGCGTTCTGGGCATGACAGCTCTTGCCGTGGGGCTTGGTTTCGCCAAGAAACCGGAGGGTTCAACCTGGGCGATGCTCTATGGCATCGCGTTGCTATGTGGCGTGGGTTTCACGATGAGCCTTTTCATTGGCAGCCTGGCTTTCGAGCACGGCGGATTTTCACAAGGCGTCGCCGTGAAAATTGGCGTGATCAGCGGCTCGGTGCTGTCCGCATTTTGCGGCTGGCTGGTGCTGCACCTCAGCCTGCCGAAAACCCGCTGAACATTGTTGTTCCGCCAGGCGATCCGG
Organism: Lysobacterales bacterium; assembly: GCA_013042835.1. Lineage (GTDB taxonomy): Bacteria > Pseudomonadota > Gammaproteobacteria > Xanthomonadales > SZUA-36 > SZUA-36. Next base: position 769 of record JABDPJ010000294.1, on the reverse strand, counting down.
TCAAAGAAAAGGGCCACCGAAGTGGCCCTTTGTCACTCTTCCAACCCGGCGATTCAATTGCTTCCGGAAACCGCAGGCCGCGTTCGTCTAGATTGCCGCGGCCAGTTCACTGCCTTCCCGTATCGCATACTTGGCATCCAGTTCTGCCGCCTTGCGGGCGCCGCCAATCACATGGGGTGACAAGCCTCTCTCCTGGAGGACCTCATCCAGGTCCCGGTTGCTGATCTGTCCTGCACAAATAACCACGTGATCGACTTCCAGCAACTGCTCCTTGCCATTGACAATGATGTGCAAACCCGCGTCATCGATACGTTCATAACTGACGCCTCCCAGCATGTGCACTCCGCGGTGTTTGAGACTTAAACGGTGAATCCAACCGGTGGTTTTGCCGAGGGTTTTACCCGGTTTGCCGGGCTTGCGTTGTAACAGCCAGATGTCGCGCGCCGATTGGGGTGGTTGCGCCTTGACGCCTTTCACCCCACCCCTGGCTGCCAGTGTGGAATCGATCCCCCACTCGGCTGCAAACGCCTCGAACGACTGGCTGCTGGCCGGGTGGTCATCGCCGTGGCTGAGGTATTCGGCGACATCAAAGCCAATACCGCCAGCGCCAATCAGGGCTACACTTTTTCCAATTTCGACCTTGCCCTTGAGGACATCGATATATGAAACCACCTTGCTGTGATCAATGCCGGGTATGTCCGGCGTTCGCGGATAAACCCCGGTGGCCAGGATGATTTCGTCATAACCCGCCAGGTCTTCAGCGGTCACA
>JABDPJ010000287.1 GCA_013042835.1 Lysobacterales bacterium | reverse complement strand
AGCCTGCATCAGGTCCTGCGATTTGCGTATCTTACTGGCCGATACTTTTTCCAGCGCAGAGGTCACCTTCATGGTGTTGCCAATGCTTTGTATCTTGCCTGTAATTTCCTTTCCGCCTGCCATATTCGGCTTGCTCCTGTTTATCTACTGTTTGCTTACCAGGATCCGGTTGACTTGAAGTCTTCAACGGCCGCAACTAGCGAAGCCTCGATTTCATCGTTCCAGTCACCGCCATTGAGGGTGTCCAGAAGGTCGGATTTTGAACTGGACATGTACTCCAGCATGGCAGCTTCGCAGTCGCCAATCTTGTTCAACTCAACGTCATCGAAGTAGCCACGGTCGGCAGCGAACAGCGACACAGCCATTTTGCCTACAGACAAGGGGCTGTACTGCGCCTGTTTCATCAGTTCAGTCACGCGTTGACCACGGTCAAGCTGTTTGCGCGTTGCGTCGTCCAGGTCGGAAGCAAACTGTGCGAAAGCCGCCAGCTCACGATACTGGGAAAGGGCAAGACGAACACCGCCGCCCAGCTTCTTGATGACCTTGGTCTGGGCCGAACCACCCACACGTGATACGGAGAGACCGGCATGCACAGCCGGCCGGGTGCCGGCGTTGAACATATCGGTTTCGAGGAAAATCTGGCCATCGGTAATCGAGATGACGTTGGTCGGGACGAAAGCTGATACGTCACCGGCCTGGGTTTCAATGATGGGCAACGCTGTCAGGGAACCGGTCTTGCCCTTGACTTCACCGTCGGTGAACTTTTCAACGTACTCTTCGTTAACCCGCGCCGCACGTTCCAACAGGCGGGAGTGCAGATAAAAGACGTCACCCGGATAAGCTTCACGGCCCGGCGGGCGGCGCAGCAGCAATGAAACCTGGCGGTACGCCCAGGCCTGCTTGGTCAGATCATCATAAATGATCAGGGCGTCCTCACCGCGATCACGGAAGTATTCGCCCATCGTGCAACCGGAATACGGTGCGATGTACTGCATCGCGGCTGATTCAGAAGCCGAAGCGTTGACGACGATGGTGTGCTCCATGGCGCCGTGCTCTTCGAGCTTGGCGACCAGGTTGGCAACCGTAGACTGCTTCTGGCCGATGGCAACATAGATACATTTAATACCTGAGGCGACCTGGTTGATGATGGTGTCGATGGCAATCGCTGTTTTACCAATCTGGCGGTCGCCGATGATCAGTTCGCGCTGGCCACGCCCGATGGGAACCATGGCGTCGATGGATTTTAAACCGGTCTGAACGGGTTGCGAAACAGACTTACGCCAGATAACGCCCGGCGCGACCTTTTCAATAGGAGCAAAGCCATCGTTATCGATAGGACCCTGCCCGTCGATGGGGTTACCCAGTGCATCGACGACACGGCCAAGTAGACCGCGGCCGTGAGGTACTTCCAGGATGCGGCCGGTACATTTGACCGTATCACCCTCAGTGATGTGCTCGTAGTCACCCAGGATTACCGTACCGACGGAGTCTCGCTCAAGGTTAAGCGCCAGTCCAAACGTGTTATTAGGAAACTCGATCATTTCGCCCTGCATGGCGTCTTCGAGACCGTGAAGGCGGGCAATACCATCGGAAACACTGACTACAGTGCCTTCATTTCGTGTTTCGGCCGAGATATTCAGCTCTTCAACACGTTTTTTGATCAATTCGCTGATTTCAGATGGGTTCAATGTCGTCTGCATCGTCTTTTTCCTATAGGGCCGTTGTTTTGTCAGCGACCGTTGTGTGTCTGTTAATTTAGTTAGTGAGACTGTTCGACAGCTTCGTCAGCCTGTCTTTAAGTGAGCCGTCGATAACCTGGCCACCGGCATAAACCACCGCGCCGCCAATGATGCTGCTGTCAACTTCGCTTTCCAGCAGGATTTCGCGCTCAAAGCGCCGTGCCAGTGCGTCTTTTAACCGTGCCTCCTGGCTGTCATCGAGCGCGAAGGCTGAAACCACTTTTACGCGCAGCAGCCTATCGGCTTCTTCGCGCAGTTTCTGGTACAGGCTGGCGATTTCGGGTAGCAGTTGAAAACGCTTGTTTGCCGCCAGGACGGTCAAATAGTCCCTGAACCTGGCGTCGAACGCCTCACCCGCTATGCCCGACAGCATTTCTACAATCTGGCTGCCGCTGACCTCGGGGCTTTGCAGCAGGTTTGCCATGGTCTCTTCTGATACCAGCGCACTGGCCAGGTCGAGCATGTCATTCCAGCGGCCCGTTGCGTTTTCGGCATCGGCCAGGTCAAAAGCGGCCTTGGCGTAAGGACGTGCCAGTGTAGTCACATTGCTCATGGTCAGATCTCGGCGATCAGCTTATCGAGAAGTTCACGGTGGGCTTCCTCGTCAACTTCCTTTTCCAGGATTTTGGATGCGCCGATAACCGCGAGACTGGCGACCGAGGCACGTAACTCCTCGCGAGCCTGGTTGGCAGACAGGGCAATCTCGGCCTCAGCTGCCGCTACCTGGCGTTGCCGCTCACCGGTTGCATCTTCCTTGGCCTGTTCCAGAATCTGGCTGTGGCGCTGGCTGGCCTGGTCGAGTATCTCGCCGGCCTTGTCGCGCGCTTCGGAGATTTGCTCACCCGCCGTAGCCTTTGCTGCTTCCAGTTCTTTTTCAGCAAGATCCGAAGCTGCCAGGCCCTCGGCGACACGCTCGCGGCGTTCGTCCATGGCCTTCAGCAGAGGCGGCCAGATAAATTTCATGCAGAACCACACGAAAATCATCATCGCGATAGACTGCAAAATTAAAGTGGCATTGATATTCATGCCTTACCTCGTTCAGATAGTTCTTCGGTCTGCCCGGCAAAACCGGGCAGGCTCAGTTGATCTGCTGATTAACCGCCCAGGGCGTTTTGCAGCTGACCTACGAACGGGTTTGCGAACGTGAAGAACAACGCAATACCCACACCGATCATCGCGACGGCGTCAAGCAGGCCGATAGCCAGGAAAAACTTACCCTGCAACATCGGGGCCAACTCAGGCTGACGTGCAGAACCTTCCAGCAGGAGACCGCCCAGAATACCCACACCGATACCAACACCCAGAGCGCCCAAACCGATAAGCAGCGCTACGGCGATTGCGGTCATACCAATTACAATTTCCATCTATAACTCCCTTTCCAAGAGATTAATTGCCTAAAAAAATACCAACAAAACTAAAACCAAAAAAACACGAAATTCAGATTCAAAACCAATCAGTGATGCTCATGCGCCATGCTCAGGTAAACGATGGTCAGCATCATGAATATAAATGCTTGCAGCGTCACGACGAGCAGGTGGAAAACTGCCCACCCAAAATGCATTAACTGGCCACCCAGGAAGGCGAGGCCGCCGACGAGCAGCATCTCAATGGCCAATAAAAGGACGGTCCGTTTGTTACTCAGCGCGCCCTTCATGCTTAGCCACAAGGTAGCAAAAACGCTGGCGGTGGCCAGAATCCAGAACCACGCTGGAACATGCTCTCCAAAAACCGAGCTGAGGCCGGCCGCGAATACGCCTGATCCCGCGGTAAACACCACCGCAATCAGGATAAAGATCAACTCACCGGCGTACAGGTTGCCGAACAGCCGCAGGCCGAGTGAAATCGGCTTGGCCAGCAGGGCGACCGTTTCCAGCAACAGGTTGGGCAGAAAGAAAACCGCTTTGCCCAGGGTGCCCTTGGCGGCAAAGGGCTGACCCGTCAACTCACTGATAAAACCACTCACGCCTTTTATCTTTATGCTGAAAAAGATGATCATGATGAACACGGTAATCGCCATGCTCATGGTGGCGTTGACATCGGTCGTCGGCACCACCTTCTGATATGGCACGCCGACTTGTGTGGCCACCCATGGCAGCCAGTCAACCGGGATCAGGTCCATTAAGTTCATGAAGAAGATCCACACGAACAGCGTTAGCGCCAGCGGTGCAATAAACTTGCTGGTGCCGTGAAAGGACTCGCGTACGCTGGTATCGACAAATTCAACGATGATTTCGACAAGCGCCTGGAATCGCGTCGGAACGCCGGAGTTGGCTTTCTTGGCCACGCTTCTGAACATCACGTAAAAACCGATGCCGAGGACGACGGCCCAGAATATGGTATCAACGTTAAAAGACCAGAAACCCATTGCCTGGGCGTCCGCTGCAGAATGGGCAATTCCCCAGCTGCCATCGGCGTGTTGTCCGAAGGTCAGGTTCTGCAGGTGGTGACCGATGTATTCGCTTGGGGTTACGTTTTCAGTGCCGCTTGCCATGGATTAAAGTCCACTCTCAATTTTTTCGTTCCAACCGGGAAAATAGATGATCAATTTCGTAGCATGAAGCGGCTATGCAGCTTGTCGCTAATTAGCCAATTATTGTAACACTCTATAGAAAGTCAGGGCAACGCCGGACAGCCATGTTTGAGTATGAAGTTTGGCTTCGGGCAAATGGTCCTTATACTGTCTCAAAATTACCTTGGTGGTAAGGCCGGGAATACACCTGTAATCTGCCCCCAGCATGCCGCCAGGCGCAATCCTGACCGTTACCCCGGAGGCCGGATGAATCAGCAAACCATCAAAACGTTCTTGCCAATCGCATTGGCGCTTTTTTTGGCCGGGTGTGCAACGGCGCCGCTGGATTTTCCAAAGACTTACAGTGAAGCCCCGACGGACACGAGCGATACTTACCTCGCCGGGGAGGCTGCCCGGTGGGTGGCAGGGCAGCCCGGGGAATCCGGCTATTACCCACTGCTGAAGGGTCTTGATGCACTGGGCGCACGGTTGGCGCTGATCGACCGGGCGGAACGAACCATTGACGCGCAATATTTTCTCATGAAACCTGATTCTGCAGGGCGCCTTTTCGCCGGAAAATTGCTCGAGGCCGCAGACCGTGGTGTGCGTATCAGGCTTTTGCTTGATGATATTTTTACGACTGTCGAAGATGATGGTCTCATCCTTCTCAACCAGCACCCGAACATCGAACTGCGGCTCTTTAACCCGATAGGGCGGGGCGGTCTCTACTACCTAAGTTATGTGGGCCATTTCAAACTGGCCAACCGGCGCATGCACAACAAGTCTATCACCGTGGACAACCAGATCAGCATCGTCGGCGGCCGCAATATTGCAGATGAATACTTCGAGTTGCTTGGCCATACCGAATTCGTGGATTTCGATATGCTCGCAGTGGGTCCGGTCACCGCTGATATTTCGACTACCTTTGACCGCTTCTGGAACCATGAACTTTCCGTGCCCATGGAGGCCTTTGAAACCGGTAAACAACTCGCTGACCTTGAAACGGTAAGAGCCAATGTGAACAAAGACGTGCGCGAAGCGTCACGGTCCATCTATGGCCGCGCGCTGCAGTCACCATTGATGCGGGAGATTCGGGAAGACAAAATTGATCTGTACTCCGGTTCGAGCAGGGTTATCACCGATGATCCGGACAAACTTCTCAACCGCGTTTCGGACGATCAAAAAATACTGGTTACTGAACTGGCAAAGATTGTTGCCGAGGCCAAATCAGACGTGGTGGTTATCACGCCATACTTTATTCCGGGTAAGCGGGGCGTGGAGTTCTGGCGCAGCATTACCGCCAAAGGTGTGCGGGTGGTCATTCTCACCAACTCACTGGCGACGAATAATCATGTACCCGTTCACAGCGCCTACGCCCGTTATCGCCACGACATGATCGATGCCGGTGTGGAGCTGTACGAGGTCCGGGTGGACGCTTCCAGGCCGCCGGAAGGTGAAACCGGGCCCGGCTATGATTCCCTGACCCTGCATACCAAGGCGGTTTTCATTGATCGACGCATGACTTTTGTCGGCTCCCTGAATCTGGATCCGCGCTCTATCGATATCAACACAGAATCCGGGGTTTTCATCGACAGCGGTCCCCTTGCGGCCAAATTGACCTCAAAACTATTTGAGGTGTTGCCGACATTTGCTTACCGGGTGACCGAGAACGAAAAAGGCAAGCTGAAATGGACCGTGCGGATCGACGGTATGGATGTGGTTGAAGACAAAGAACCGCAGGCCGGGGGGTGGCTCGGGTTCAAGGCCTGGCTGTTCCGGGCAGCTCCGGAAAGCCAGTTATGAAGTGTTTTTTCAGCTCAAGGAACGCTGATGCCAGGTTGAAGAAACACCTGAAGCTGTCTTAGGGATTTACAAATTGTTTACAACTTTTGTTTGACAAACCCGGCTCGGGATGAGAACAATAATTGTTCTTAAGGCAATCTTTTCAAGGAAGAACGATGCGCATACTTAACGGGCTGGTGATCGCACTGGCCACAATCCTCCTGTCGATTCCCGCATTCGCCCAGAGCGAAAACGGTTATTCAAACGCCAACGGTAACGCCAAATTCCTGCGTTGCGGAACGCGCCAACCCACCGAGCTCGAAGCCCTGATGGTCGAGGAGCATATCCTCAAGATGCTCGGCAAGTTCAAATCGAACCAGAAGAAACCCGATAAGCCCGGCAAGCCCGGCGGCGGTGGCGGTGGTGGTGACACCCCCAGCCCGAATGGTTCGGTGAGTATTGATGTCTATTTTCATGTCATTACTGATACTGCCGGCAACGGTCATTTGACTGCCGGTGACATCAACGCCCAAATGGCAGTGTTAAACGCTGCCTACAGTGGTGGCAGCGGCGGAGTGGATACGCCGTTCAGGTTTAACCTGGTCAGCACGGACTACACGGCAAATAACAGCTGGTATAACGTCGGTTACGGCACGGCCGCTGAAGCCTCGATGAAAAGTGCTTTGCGCCAGGGAGACGCTGGCGACCTCAACTTCTATACCGCGAACCTCGGTGGCGGTCTTCTGGGCTGGGCGACTTTCCCGACTGATTACGCATCCAACCCTGCCAATGATGGTGTGGTGGTGCTTTACAGCTCGCTGCCGGGCGGTAGTGCGGCGCCTTACAACGAGGGCGATACCGGCACCCATGAAGTCGGCCACTGGCTGGGCCTGTACCATACGTTCCAGGGTGGTTGTAAGGATGGCGATTTTGTCGATGACACGCCGGCTGAGCGGTCACCGGCCTACGGATGTCCGGTCGGACGCGACAGCTGTTCGACGCGCCGTCAGCCGGGTCTCGATCCCATTTACAACTTCATGGATTACACGGATGACAACTGCATGTTCGAGTTCACTGCAGACCAGGCTCTGAGGGCAGATATCCTCACCCAGACCTACCGCTAATTTCGTTTAAGCCAGGCATTGAATGAGCTTGAGAGGGACGCCCTGGTGGCGTCCCTTTTTTTATTGGCGTAGTCTTATTGACAGATGCGCACTGCAAAGAAAATCAAAACACTTGTGCTGCCGGTCTTGCTGCTGACAGCAACCCTGCCCGCTGGTGCGAGACAGGTGGTGGATGCGAGGCTGGTCGAGCGCGGACGAATCGCTCCTCCAGCCAGTCTGGCATGCGACCGCAACCAGTTAACTTCATACAATGGACGGGTCGCCCGTTATCAGCGTGATGAAACTGCTACAGTTATCGCCATCGCGACTGACTGGGACACCAATGAGTCCGCCAGCATCTCACACCCGGCCCCGGACCGCGCCCAAAACCATTTTCTATTGAACGGCAAGGATTTTCCGGCCAACGGCTGGCAATCAATCGAAACCGACACCGGTGAGCTGCGGGCTGGAGTGCGGGCGATAGTCTGGGTGTGCAGTGACGGGAAAACGCAACCGGTTATTGATTGGCGGCCACAGTAGGGGGTACTTTCGGCAGTGTTTTAGCAGTAGCATTTGTTGGATACTCATCTGGGGCAATTTGATAAAGGTCAGCTACCAACGGGCCGAATGGTGCTTTAATTCGGGCTGGTGATACCAACGGGAGAGAAGAAATGACGGGTAATTCCTATTCTGTATTCAATGCCATGGTGGACATAGTCGCTTCACCGGGCAAGGCGCTCGATGAAATCAAGCTGCATACCGCCTGGCTCTGGTGGCCGCTGCTGATCAGCCTTTTGCTGGGTTCGGGGCTGATGATCTATTATTACAGCTGGGTGGATTTTCCATGGCTGGTCGAGGAGACCATTCGCGGTATCCCGGCTGAAAACCGTGCCGAAAGCGCAGACGCAATTCGCCAGTTCATGCAGCCCGGGCGCAGCACCTGGACGACAGTGATCGCGATAGTCGTCGTGACGTTAATTATCTACACCATCCAGTCTACCTATTTGCACCTGGCCAACAAACTCATAACCGGTGCGGACATCCGTTTCGGACAGTGGTTTTCTTTCAGCACCTGGACCGCCTTCGTCGGCGTATTTGGCGCGCTGGCTGCATTCGTGTTGATTTTCATGGCTGACTCCAACCAGCTGTCGCAGCAGAGCCTACAGGTCTTGTCGATCAACTCACTGCTGGTGCATGCATCGCCCGGCGACCCCTGGTTCACCTGGGCCAGTTCGCTGACGCTGATCAATTTCTGGACGCTGTTCCTGATG
>JABDPJ010000284.1 GCA_013042835.1 Lysobacterales bacterium | reverse complement strand
CTGCATATCAACCTGCAGGGGCTGCTCCCTGACCAGTATTCCGTGCGGGTGCACGACAGGCTGCATATCCCGATCCTGGATCCACAGGTAGCCAAGAGCTAAAACGCTGAATATGAATAGGTACTTGGTCATTTACCCCCCATCGTGACTCGTTTACCGGCGCGTAAACATGCAGCACCGGTATTTGAGTGCCGAATGATGCCTGGTAGACGTGGCACCATCTTTCTGACCCGGCATTCGAAGGCTAGGCAAGCGCCGCTTTCAGCCCATGGAGGCAGAGCTCAACGTGCTTTTCAGAACTCGATGCGCCCATCAGGCCAATACGCCAGATCTTGCCGGCCAATGGCCCGAGGCCTGCGCCGATCTCAAGATTGAACTCATTCAACAGGAAACTCCGGACCGCGGCCTCATCAACACCTTCCGGCACTTTCACCGCATTGAGTTGCGGCAGGCGGTATTCGGCGTCCACGTAAAATTCCAGACCCATGGCTTCGAGGCCCTCCCGCAGTTTCACGTGGTTGGCGGCGTGCCTGTTCCAGGCATTCTCCAGCCCCTCTTTCTTCAGCAACCTGAGCCCTTCATCGAGCGCATACAATGAGTTGATCGGCGCCGTATGGTGATAGGCGCGTTTTGCGCCCGGTCCCCAGTAACCGGTCAGCAGATCCAGGTCCAGGAACCAGCTTTGCGATGGCGTTGAACGTGATTTCACCTTATCCATCGCCGCATCGTTGAACGAAACGGGCGACAGACCCGGCGGGACTGACAGGCACTTTTGCGTGCCGGAATAAATGGCGTCAATGCCCCAATCGTCAACTTTAAGCTCGATACCGCCCAACGTGGTGACCGCGTCGACGATGCTCAGGCAGTCATTCTGCTGCGCCAGCTTGCAAAGGGCCTCGGCATCAGAGCGCACGCCGGTAGACGTTTCGGAATGGACAAACGCCAGCGCCACAGCATCGGGGTTCGCTTTCAATGCGTCCTCCACCTTGCCGGGATCGACCGGTGTGCCCCATTCAAATTCAACCACCACGGGATTGGCGCCACAACGGCGGGCGTTTTCCAGCATGCGTCCACCGAAAACGCCGTTGCTGGCGATGACAACTTTTTCACCCGGCTCGAGCAGGTTGACAAAACAACACTCCATGCCGGCCGAGCCCGGTGCGGAGATCGGCATGGTTACGGTGTTCTGTGTCTGAAAGGCATAGCGCAAAAGCTGATTAAGCTCATCCATGAACTCTACAAACGCCGGATCCAGATGGCCAATCGTTGGCCTCGACATGGCGGCGAGAACTTCCGGGTAAACATCGGACGGACCCGGTCCCATCAAGGTTCTTTTCGGTAACATGTGTATTAACTCCCTGCCGTGTGCGGGTACTCCGCAAGTACCTTGTTGACGGCTGTATAAATGGCGTCACGCAATTGTGACGCGACATTTTCATTGGCGTCCAGCACAGCGACGCCCTGCCAGACAACGCGGTGCTGTTCAAAATCAACAAAATCAATAAAAACCGAAGCCTCGGTGGTTTTGGTCGCGCGACTGCCCGCAGAGACCCCGACGCCAAGGGCGGAACCCGCATACGGGCCGCCCGGCATTCCGTAATAGCCGCCGGTCATATAAGGCCGCGAGTAAGACCGCATCCTGACCTTGTCATCGGTGCGCAAGGTAACATTGATCAGCAGGTCCGGCCGGTCTGAAACCCGGTACTTCCTGTTGCTCATTTCGCGGCCTATCGCTGCACGGAAATGCTCTCCGAAAACCGGTGAATTGTAGCCACCCTCAATGCCCATCGGTTCGAAAAAGTTGAAAGTCGTGAAGCGGCTGAAATCCGCCGAAGGATCGATTTCACTGCGCACGGCCAATCCCGACGAACAGGCAGACAGCAAACCGGTAATGACGATGGCCACGAACAATGGGTGTATTCGGGCATGCCTTGAACAGCCTACTTTATTATTGTTTTTCAATGGATTTCCTTTGCTGATAATTTAAGTACCCGGCCCCGGAAGACCGGAGACCGCGAGCTTTGATCAATTCCAAAATTGGAAGATTAAAAGACCAACAGCCATTTTACCCCAAGTCCACAACGATGGGGCTACTGAATCACCGCAGCGCCAGGTAAATTGCAGCAGCGAAAATGCGAACCCAGCCAGGCTTTCACTTGCCTTATAATGCGCAACTTCCAGTGCAGCACCCCGGCAGAACCGTTTATGCTACAAATGAGCCATATAGAACTCCGCCGGGGCACCAAGCTGCTTTTCCAGAATGCCAGCCTGCAGGCCCATGCCGGGCAGCGCGTGGGTGTCATTGGGGTCAACGGCAGCGGCAAAAGTTCGTTGTTCGCCCTGATACGCGGGCAACTGGAAGCCGACGCCGGACAACTGCAGCTCAATCCGCGCGACGTCATTGCCCACGTGGCGCAGGAAAGCCCGCAATCGGAACAGGCTGCCCTGGAGTTCGTCCAGGACGGAGACGAGGGCCTGCGCCAACTGCAAGCCAGGATTGCCGAACTGGAATCCCGTGACAGCCATGACGAGCAACTCCATGGCCTGTATGAGCAAATGGACAATATCGACGGCTTCACAGCTGAAACCAGGGCCGCAAGATTATTGCACGGCCTGGGATTCGAAGCCGGTGATTTCACCAAACCGGTGAACCAGTTTTCAGGTGGCTGGCGTATGCGCCTGAACCTGGCCCAGGCGCTGATGTGCCGTTCTGACATCCTGTTACTGGATGAACCGACCAATCACCTCGACCTGCCGACCATCGTCTGGCTGGAGCGCTGGCTGAAATCCTATACAGGCATTCTGCTGCTGATATCGCATGACCGGGATTTTCTGGACGGCCTGTGCACCCACATTGCCCATATTGAATATGAGACCGTCAAAACCTACACCGGCAACTATAGCCAGTTTGAAGCTGTACGTTCTGAACAACTGGCGCTGCAGCAATCGATGTTTGTCAAACAACAGAAAGAAATCAGGCACATGCAGAGCTTTGTCGACAGGTTTCGTTATAAGGCCACCAAGGCAAAACAGGCTCAGAGTCGCCTGAAAATGCTGGAGCGCATGGTAAAAATTGCACCGGCACACGTCGACTCCAGTTTTCATTTCAAATTCCAGGCGCCGGAAAAGCAGCCGCAACAACTCATGCAACTCGAGGACGCGACGGCAGGATACGGTTCAACCGCCGTGGTCAGTGACATCCGCCTCAGGCTGGGTGCCGGTGACCGCATCGGGCTGCTGGGCTCCAACGGCGCCGGTAAATCCACGCTGGTCAAGGCGCTGGTGGATGGCAGCACCCTCCTGAGCGGCGAGAGGACAGTTAACAAGCACACGCATAGCGGTTATTTCGCTCAACAGCAACTGGAGTTGCTGCGCATGGATGAGAGCCCCCTGTGGCACGTGCAGCGCCAGGCTCCTGATATCAGGGAGCAGGATTTGCGCAACCACCTGGGGCGCTTCGGCTTCCAGGGAGACCGCATTACCGACCCGGTGGCGCCATTTTCAGGCGGTGAAAAAGCCCGCCTCGTGCTGGCGCTACTGGTCCTGCAAAAACCCAACCTGTTGTTGCTCGACGAACCGACCAACCACCTCGACCTCGATATGCGCCATGCACTGGGCGTGGCCCTGATGGAATACAGTGGAGCCCTGTTGGTCATCTCCCATGACCGGCACTTGCTGCGCAGTGTCTGTGATGATCTCTACGTAGTACATAACGGCCGGCTGCACGAATTCAGGCGAAGCCTCGACGAGTATCCCAACTGGCTCAAGGAGCAGGATGCAGAATCGGCGGATGATACCTCTGCTCCCGAGCGCCAGGCAGCCAGGCCGCCAAGCAAGAAACAGAACCGTCAGGAGGAGGCCAAAAGGCGTCAGCGGCTGAAACCACACATGGATGCAGTCAGGAAAATAGACCGGCAAATGATCAAAAACCGCACTGAGCTGGCGAACATCGAACAAGCCCTGGTTGATGAATCACTGTATACCGAAGCCAGCCGGCAAGACGAAATGAAACGTCTGCTGCAACGGCAGGCCGCCCTGAAATCAGCGCTGGAAACACTGGAATGGGAGTGGCTGGAGGCCAGTGAAAAGCTGGAGGAAGCTGAGAAAGAGCTATAGGTACTGAATATCCTCTAAAGAAGCTACTACTCAGCAACGGAACTCCTGCTCTACAATACGGGTACCCACTTGGCAGCCAGCACAAGAATACAGGCAGTACAGAATATGATTATGGAACCTTCAAGCAGGCTCGAACCTTTACTCGAAAAGGTCCGCAATTACATCAACGAAGCCGTTATTCCACTGGAGCAGGAGTACGTGGACGAAATTGATAACGGTGGACGCTGGCGCCAGTCTGCCCGTCAACGGGAGATCCTGGAGCAACTGAAGCAGGGCGCCAGGGAGCAGGGCCTGTGGAATTTTTTTCTCACCGAGGGTGAGCACGGCAGCGGCCTGAGTACGGTCGATTACGCATTTATTGCCGAGGAAACGGGCCGCAGCCTGCTGGCGGCGGAAGCATTTAACTGTAGCGCACCGGATACCGGCAATATGGAAGTGCTGGCCAAATACGGCACTGAGGCGCAAAAGGCCCGCTGGTTGAAACCCCTGCTGGACGGCGAAATCCGCTCGGCCTACGCGATGACGGAGCCCGACGAGGCCTCCTCGGATGCAACCAATATTTCCATGCGCGCGGAACAGGCCGATGGCCAATGGTGCATTAATGGTGAAAAGACCTACATCTCGGGCGCCGGCGATGATCGCTGTGCGATTCTGATCTGCATGGTTAAAACCGATCCGGAGGGAGCGCGCCACCAACAACACTCGCAGATTCTGGTGCCCATGGATACACCGGGCCTCGAGGTTGTCCGACCGATGGAAGTTTTCCGCCAGGACGGCGCGCCCCATGGCCACATGCACCTCAAACTCGACAATGTCATGGTGCCCGAAGACCATATCATCGC
>JABDPJ010000283.1 GCA_013042835.1 Lysobacterales bacterium | reverse complement strand
GGCATGCCGTGACCTGCGATAACTTCCTGGCGGCGATGGCAGATGCCAACGGGGTCGATCTCGAACGTTTCAGCCATTGGTATAGCCAGTCCGGTACACCGCAAGTGTATGTATCGGACCATTATGATCCCGAAAGCAAAGCATACACATTGAAGTTGAAACAGCACACGCCCGCTACCCATGACCAGAAGCACAAGCAGCCCCTGGTCTTGCCGTTTGCCCTGGGTTTGCTGAACGCTGCGGGCGAGGAACTGGCGCTGCAACTTGAAAATGAAAGCGAAGCCTTGCCCGGCACGCGTCTGCTGAATGTGGAAGAGGCGGAGCAGGAATTTACTTTCGTTAACATTCCGGAACACCCGGTACCCTCGCTTTTCAGGGATTACTCGGCGCCGGTGAAAGTATTCTTTGATTACACACCGGAGCAACTGGCCGTATTGATTGCACACGATAGCGATGCCTTCGTGCGCTGGGATGCCGCGCAACGGATGGCGGAGAACGCCATACTCGAACAGCGCGCATTGCATGCGCAGGGCAGCGATATGAAGCTGGACCCTGATTTGCTCAAAGCGTTCAGAGGCATTCTGTCCGACCGCCGGGCTGACCCGGCGCTACTGGCAGAGGCGCTGGTATTACCCGATGAAGACTACCTCGCGGACCAGATGAAAGAGGTCGACGTGGACGGAATTCACGCCGCACGAAAGTTTGTCAAGCAAGGCCTGGCCGACAATTTGCTCTCACTTTTCGCTGAACGTTACGCGGAACTGAATGATGGGCAGCCATATGAAAAGGCAGCTGCCGCGATGGGGCGCCGGAGCCTGAAAAACATGTGCCTGTCATACCTGCTGGAAACCCCGGTGGGGGAAAATCTGGCCGCTGACCAGCTGAAGTCCAGCGATAATATGACGGATACGCTGGCCGCCATTAGAGGCCTTATATTCGCGGATTCTCAGCTGGCGCCAGCTGCTTTATCAGAGTTCGAGTCCAGCTGGAAGGAAGATGCCCTGGTCATGGACAAGTGGTTTGCCATGCAGGCCATGAAGCCGGGCGGTAAAACTCTGAACGTGGTCAGGGATCTGATGGAGCATCCCGTATTCAGCATTCAGAACCCGAATAAGGTACGCGCACTCATTGGCGTCTTCGCCATGCTTAACCCGACAGGTTTTCACGCAATTGACGGTTCCGGTTATCACTTTCACGCCGATCGTGTGATCGAACTCGATGGGCTGAACCCTCAGATAGCGGCAAGAATGGCATCAGCGTTTAACCGCTGGAAGCGCTATGATGCAGTTCGAAGAAACCTGATGAAGACAGAGTTGCGGCGGATCGCAGCGGTTGATAATTTGTCGGGTGACGTGTCGGAAATCGTCAGCAACGCGCTACGACAGGTGGAGGCCGAAGCCGTTTAGCAAGGTCTGTCGGTCACGACAAGGAATAATTCATGCTGGTTTCTCATATTTTTGACCTGGTGCCCATCTGGTTGCTGTTGCTCGGCACTATCCTGCTCATGGTGCTGTTTATTGAATACGGTTTCCGGCTCGGGCAAAAAGCGCTGGCCAGCTCCAAGAAGACCCAGACTGCGCAGGTCAGGGCGATCATGGGCGCGGGTTTGGGACTGCTGGCTTTTATGCTCGCTTTCACGTTCAGCACAGCGCAGACACACTTCGAGACCAGGGTTCAAAGCCTCGCGGAAGAAGCCCGGATTGCGAGAAACGCGTTCATGCAGGCGGACCTGCTGGCCGAGCCGGAAAGGTCGCAGGCCAAGCAGTTGTTGAAAGATTACATTAACGTACGTAGCGGTTTGCAGGAGATGTCAGGTCAGAATATCTCTGAGCAGTTGGCCGAACTGGTTCGGGTCTCGGAACAGATCCAGCAAGACCTCTGGTCGCTGGCCACCCGAGGCCATGGCAAGGTGGTTGGGGATCGGGCGGATAACGGACAAAGCGAACTATTCATGGCTTCGGTCATTGCGCTGACCGATATCCATTTTACCAGGCTACACTCTGCGGTCATGAATCGCATTCCATTCACGATCTGGATGACACTGTACCTGATGGCCATATTGTCCATGATTATCATGGGCTACCAGGCTGGGTTGACTGACAGGCGCAGCCCGGTTGCCACGGTCACACTGGCAGTTGCTTTTTCAGCCGTCATCATCCTGATTACCGATCTCGACCGGCCGGTGATGAGTTTCTTCGAAATCAACAAACAACTACTGGTTGATTTGAATGAATACATGGAAGCGGATTTGAGTCTCGAGTATTACCCCGGTGACCAGGGATCAAACTAACCGGTAGTGAATAAACGATGCAACTTCCGATATCACTGATATCACGGTGTGCAGTCGCAGGATTTTGTATCTTCCTGTTATATGCCTGTGCCTCCCAACCTTCAAATGATATGCCGCCGCTGCAGATTGAAGGTGTAGCGATGGAAAACCAGACCCAGATGTGGGTGTCGGCGGTCAGGTTGCTGGTGCCCGAAACCGGCAACTTTGTCTCATGTGGCAATATAGCCCCGGGATCCATTTGTTCAACCACCTTTCCGGAAGCCGCTTACTCGGGAAGCCCCGTTGAAATCACCTGGAGCCAGGGTGGGCAAATCCATTCTACCGGTCAATTCAAGCTGCAGATACCCGCTGACCTGGCCAGCGAAAGGCCTGCGATGGTGCGGTTGGTGATTTCAGGGCAAGGCTCAGCCGGTGCTATGGTTGTCCAACGCCCGGACTAGCCCGGGGGCTCAATCGCCCCTGAGAGCTTTCAGGAACAACTGACGTTCAAGATCTGCGTCCGTGCGCGTTGGAAATTTGACTGGCAGACGTAAATCACTGCTGAACGTAATATTGAACTGGTACCCCTCATCATTATTCGCGGCAAATACCCGGCTCACCAGGGCGACGTGATCCAGTATGATCGCAAAACCCTGAAGTTCGTAAACTTGCCTGCCCATGTCTCAATCTCCTTTTTTGTTACCCGGCACGGGCAATAGACCTATCCAGCACTCAGTAAATTACATTGTACCCTGACGGTTGACCGGCGGGGTTTCGGGTTACTTTCGAACCAAGACGGGTAAAATTTTGTCTGAATACTGTTATTCTTGGAGCTGGGCTTACACTTTTACGCCCTCGGATATTGGAGAACGTATGAAAAAGCTGCTGCTTATACCATTGCTGATCACTTTGAGTGGTTGCATATCCTATTACTATCCGGAAACCGCGCTTGAAGACGGCGTTTACTACGCCGGGGATGATCCGGCCTATGTCGTTAACCAGGGTGGTTACGCCAGAGGCGCTTATTATCCGTGGTATTCGCTGGATTATTTCTACCTCGGATACATGCCTTATCCCGGTTGTGCTTATAACTACGGTTTTCCGTGTACTATGTTGTTTGGATATTCACCGTGGTACTGGCCATACTACCGCCATGGCTACTATTCACCATGGTATGCCACGTATTATCACTATCCCTTTTACCCTTCGTGGCTACCATATGACGGTCATTGCTCAAACCATGGTGGTTGCGGGCGCCCGAATGTTGTGGGCCGGTCTGTGAGCGCTGACAACCGTCACGCAAAATATGACAACGATGGTTTTGTAAGTGACGAAGACCGCGTTACGGATGGCAATGAACAACCTGCAAGAAATACGGCCTCGCGCAACACGAATGGAGGCTTCAGCAGTTCGCCGTTCAGTCGCTACGTATCTACTGTTCCGGCTGGGTACTCGGGTAACCGGGGTATGGTGATAAGAAGCAGTGAATCCAGGAAAATAGGCAAAAGCCGCCTGGAACCCGGAAAATCCGCTCCCGTAACCGGCACGAGCCAGCTTAATGTCAGGCCACAATCCGCTCCGGCCTCACGCTCATTTCCAGCTTCTTCCAGCGCACCCAGGACACGTGCGCCGAGGAGTAGCAGTCGCTCCCGCCTTTCTTCGCCCGGCAGAAGCCGCAGCAGCGGCAAGTCACCGACACGGGATGACCATAATTAGTCCCGGCAGATGTGAAGCGTGTTCATGACGTTTGGCAGTCGAAAATCATTGTTGCCGTGTTAGAGTTCCAATTCGTTTGATCCGGGGTTTTGGTTAGATGGCAGATTTCATCACAGAGGTACGTGAACGGCGTATTCTTCCTACTGTAGGCGTCTATGTCGCCGGTACCTGGGTGTTGATTGAAATTCTTGAGCGTTTGGAAGAAAGGTACCTGCTGTCGCCATACCTGAGCGATCTCGTGTTTTGGGGGCTGTATTCGCTGATTCCGGCCGTCATGCTGATTGCCTGGACACACGGCAGGCCCGGCAGGGACAAAGCGACCAGGCTTGAAAAGGTCGGAGTGCCCATTAATCTCATCGCAACCCTGGGTCTTCTGCTCACGTTTTTCGGCGATAAAGACCTGGACCTGGCAGCCACTCAAATAACGGTCAGCAACGAACTGGGCCAGCAGGAAACGCACTATATACCCAGCGAGACCTTCAGGCGCAGGATGGCGATCTTCTTCTGGGACAATGATTCCGGCAACCCGCAACTGGATTGGTTGCAGTATGGCATCACCGAGTTGCTGGTGCAGGATCTGCAACAGAACCCGTTCGTCCTGGCACGTTCACCCTGGAACAATTTTGCGAACGGATTTTACCCGCGCATGCAACAGGCAGGCTTCGATGATGGACTGGACGTGCCCAGGTCGCTGATGCGAAAGATCGCCGACAGGGCAAACCTGCAGTATTTCGTCGAGGGATCCGTGGCCCAGGAAGACGGTGAATTTGTCGTCACGGCGAGGATCTGGGAAACGCAGACGCTGGAACAGGTGGAGACTTTGACGCGGAGCGGTTGGGAGATTTATTCCTTGGTGGACCAGCTTTCCAAAGACATCCGAAATGCACTGGATGTGCCCAAGGGCGGTAACCGCATCGCGGAGGACCTGCCCCTGGTGGAAACCTATGGGGAGTCTGAAGAGGCGCTCAAAGCCTACATTAATGGAATGAATGCGCGCTTGTTCAAGAATGATTTTGATGCATCCAGCAAGTTTTTCGACGAGGCGATCACCATCGATCCGAATTTCGTTCTGGGTTGGTTTTTGAAGGCCGCCAACATGCTCGAAAGCGGGGATGTTCCGGGTGCCCGGGAGGCCTTGTCAAGGGCGCAGGAATTAGACTACAGGCTGCCGTCACGGGACCGTGCACAACTCAAATTCATCCTCTACAGGCTATCCGGTGAACATGAAAAGCTCATGTCACTTTTGCATTTGCAGGCAAAAATTCGTGACGATTCAACCTCGCATGATCAGCTGGCAAACATGTACATGATCACCGGGGAGTTGGAAAAGGCGAAGTCAGAGTCATTGCTGGCCCTGGAAAGGGACGCCTTGAACGTGGGCATCTATTTGCGCATGTCCGATCTTGAGCGCGCCACCGGCAATATGGAGGCAGCAATCGATTACGCCCGGAGTTACCAGGAGCAAAGACCTGAAGACATAGGGGCCCACCTTCGGCTGGGGGACCTGTTGCGAGACAGCGGTGATCTGGATGCTGCCGAAGAGCAGTATAAGCAGGCACAAGTGTTACGGAATTCACCGGTGCGGCCTTCGATCAAGCTGTCAGTCATCGCCGCCCGTCGAGGTGACATCAATAGCGCGAGGCAATACTTGTCAGAAGCAGAAGCATACGCGAGCAGCCCAACCGACAAGGCACATGTAAGGCGGTCTGCCGCCCGTCTCGCAGTGCGCAGCGGCAGAATTCACGAAGCTATCAGGCAGATCTATGCCCAGGAAGAGTTTCTTAACCAGTCGAGTGGTTTGCTGGACCTGACGCTGAGCGTTTACACGCCACTTGTTGACCTGTATTTGGCCTTAGACGATATCGACTCGGCGCGCGAAGCGCTCAATATAGCAAAGAGTCTGCTGACCCCACCGGTAGACAAGTTTCTTGCATTCAGCGAAGCGAGCATTTTGGTGGCGGAAGAAAATACCGAGGCCGCACGGGCAGCCCTGCAGAATGCCCGCGAAGTAATGGCCCAATTCCAGTTGGATGCCCTAAACATACAGATTCACCTGGTCGAAGCCATTATCGCCGAAGAAGACGACGACTTTGTTGCAATGGCAGACCACTATCTGCAAGCCATTGAAAGGATCAGAGGATCAATTGTACCGGGAGATTTGCATACTGCCGTTCCCCAATTGTATGCGGAAGCAGCGCGTGCCCTGGTTGAATTGGGTGATTTCGCCGAGGCGGAGCGAGCGCTTTCAGAAGGTTTTTTCCTGGATCCTTCAGAACCTGCATTATGGGTTGCAAAGGCCCGTTTACAGCAGGGCCAGAACATGGAACAAATGGCATTGGCCTCGGTCAATTACGCATTGGCCATCTGGCAGGATGCCGATGAGGACTATCAGCAATTTATCGATGCCAAGGCGCTTGCTGCCGAACTGCAGGCTTCTGAGTAATAATTTACATTTTTTCATAAATTTCAGTACAATACGCGGTTCCGCGCAGATTGGGCAGTAAAACTCGGTGAAGCAAGCTAATACATTTGATGTCATTGTGATCGGTGGCGGGCACGCTGGAACGGAAGCAGCCCTTGCGTCCGCGCGTAGTGGCGCCGCCACGTTGTTGCTGACACATAGCATTGAAACCATCGGTCAGATGAGCTGTAACCCTGCGATCGGCGGCATTGGCAAGGGGCACCTGGTCAAGGAAATCGATGCATTGGGTGGGGTGATGGCGCAGGCAGCCGATGCTGCGGGCATACAGATGCGCACACTTAATTCCAGTAAAGGCCCGGCAGTTCGCGCCACGCGCGCGCAGTGCGACCGTAATCTTTACCGGGCGTACATACGCAAAACCGTTGAGAACCAGGCTAATTTGAGCATTTTTCAACAGGCCGTGGATGACCTGTTGATGGAAGGTGATCGTATTTATGGTTGTCGGACCGCGATGGGGCAGGAGTTTCTTGCGCCCGCTATCGTTTTGACCGTCGGTACATTTCTGGGTGGCAAAATACATGTCGGTGAAACGCAAAGTGCCGGCGGCCGTGCCGGTGACCCTCCAGCCATCAAGCTGGCCGGGCGTCTACGGGAACTGCCTTTTAAAGTAGACAGATTAAAGACCGGTACACCGCCACGCATCGATGGAAAAAGCGTGGATTTCACCCAGTTGAAAGAACAACCCGGTGATGTGCCGAGGCCGGTGTTTTCGTTTCTTGGGTCGCCCGAAGATCAACCGCGGCAGGTGAATTGCTGGATTACGCATACATCGGAAAAAACTCATGAGATCATCCGTGCCGCGCTGCACCGTTCACCGATGTATTCGGGCACAATCGATGCAGTCGGACCGCGTTATTGCCCATCCATCGAGGATAAAATTGTCCGCTTTGCAGAGCGCAATAGCCACCAGATTTTCGTCGAACCCGAAGGCCTGAATACCAGGGAACTGTACCCGAACGGTATATCCACCAGCCTGCCTTACGATGTCCAGGTCGAGTTCGTGCACAGTATTGCGGGGTTTGAGAATGCCCATATCACGCGGCCGGGATACGCCATAGAGTATGATTTCTTTGATCCCCGGGGCCTGAAGTTCAGCCTCGAAACCAAGCCGGTTAAAGGCCTGTTTTTTGCCGGGCAGATCAACGGTACTACGGGATATGAAGAGGCGGCGGCCCAGGGCCTGGTAGCGGGACTCAATGCCGCTCGCAGTGTCAGGGGTGAAGACGCATGGGTACCGCGACGGGACGAAGCTTATATCGGCGTACTGATCGATGACCTGGTAACACAAGGCACCCGTGAACCGTACCGGATGTTCACCAGCAGGGCGGAGTATCGGCTGCAACTACGCGAAGATAACGCGGATTTGCGCCTGACGGAAACCGGTCGGAAACTGAGCCTGGTCAATGATGAGAGGTGGCGGAATTATGAGCGTAAAAAGGCCGCTATAGAAGCTGAGCAACAACGGCTGGGCGCCATCTGGGTAACACCGGAGAATCTTTTCGGCAGGTCACTCAAGGCAAGGCTTGGTGTTGCGCTTAGTAAAGAGGCAAAAGCACTGGACTTGTTAAAGCGTCCGGAGGTTAGCTATGCAGACCTTATGAAGGTCGAGGGGCTTGGTCCCGGCAGTAGCGATGTAAAAGTCGCGGAGCAGGTTGACGTGCAGGTGCGCTATGCCGGCTACCTTACGCGCCAGGCTGAGGAGGTTGGGCGCAACCAGAAAAATGAAAGCACCCTGATCCCTGCAGAGATGGATTATGACCAGGTGCAGGGGCTGTCGGCCGAACTTCGTGAAAAACTCAAGGAAACTCGTCCGGATAGTATCGGCCAGGCCTCCCGGATACCAGGCATGACTCCTGCGGCAATTTCACTGCTATTGATATTCCTGAAACGCCAGCGTGGTGACCGCCAGGTAGCGTGAGTAAATAATTCGCATTATCACAAATAACCAACATAAGATTTACATCTTTTTAACTCGTCGAGAGTATGCTTGAGATGCAAGTTGACTGTGCCTGGTGTGTCGCTTCTCATGACAGGCAGTCCCCACACTTCTATGCCTTATGCGACGCACCATTTCAAGCCCCGCCCTTCCCAGGACGGGGCTTTTTTTATGTTCAGGATGAACGGTATGCCGCGGGCGCATGGATGCGCAGGAGCGGCGTGAGGCATCTCAAAGTCGCACAGCAGCCCTACGGCAGGAGCGGCGTGAGGCTTTTCAATCGCGCACGGCAAGTCTGGAGTAACGGTTATGTTCAGGATGAACGGTATATCGCAAGGAGCACATGGATGTGCGGTGCGATTATGTCCGTCTCGCACGACAATTCATCGCAAAAACTCCCAATCAACTAAAACTCAAATTC
>JABDPJ010000282.1 GCA_013042835.1 Lysobacterales bacterium | reverse complement strand
CTGAACGGCTCCGAGTTCGGTGAACTTGAGATGGTCAGAAAGTGGCGCGCACCCTGCTTGTGCTGCTGCAGGTAGGAAAGCGCGCTCATTCCTCCCATGGAAGGTCCCACCATCGTGCACAACTGGCTGATGCCCAGTTCTTCAACCAGCATGCTTGCGCTCCGCGCGATGTCTTCAACACATAGTTCCGGAAAATCCAGCCGGTATGGCCGGCCGGTTGCCGGATTGTCACTGGCCGGGCCGGTTGAGCCTTTACAACTGCCCAGCGAGTTCAGGGCAATGACGTGAAAGCGGTTCGTGTCGATGGGCGCACCGGGCCCGATCATGGGTTCCCACCAGCCCGGCGAGGGGTCGAGTTCACTGGAAGCCGCGTGCGCGCTCGGTGACAAGCCACTCAATACCAGGACCGCGTTGCTGCGCTCGGCATTGACTTCGCCCCAGGTTTCATAGGCCAGCGTAAACTCATCTAACTGACCGCCCTTTTTCATAGGCAGGGGGGTGTCAAAATGTGCTAACCGGGTTGCTGATGACATGGGAAAAGTGTGTCCAATTGTTTAGTCTAATGATAGCGTGTGCTGCACTGGAATGCGTAGTGACTCGTGTGGAGCGGGGTGTGATGGAGCAAAAACGGAACAGTCCGGGGCTTGTTAACAGCAGCCAGGCCCGCGTGCATCCGAACCTGGAAAGACAGGTGAGCAAGCACCTGGAATCGCGCTGGATGCAACCCTTGCACCGTCCTTCGATTCAGACCTACGCAAGCTTGAAAGACTCCGGTGCACTGCTCGAAGGCGCGCCGCTGATCCTGGATTCAGGTTGCGGAACAGGCGCCAGCACACGGCGACTGGCGCTGCAGTTCCCCGCAAGCACCGTGATCGGTGTGGACCAGTCGCAGGTGCGCCTGGCGAAAAGCGGCCTTAGCCAGGGCTTTCAGCGCGAGGGCAACTGTATTTTGTTGAGAGCTGAACTGGCAACTTTCTGGCGCCTTCTCAGGGGTGACGGCGTGACCCTGCAGCGGCACTACCTGCTTTATCCGAACCCGTGGCCAAAGCCTGGCCATTTATCGCGGCGCTGGCACGCTCACCCGGTGTTTCCCCATCTGCTGGCCCTGGGTGGTGAGATTGAGATGCGCTGCAATTGGGAGATCTATGCCATGGAATTTGCGTTGGCGGTCAGCCTGGCCACCGGCGCGGATGTGAGTCCGAAACCGTTTCAGGCAGCGCAGGGCATTTCACCCTTCGAGCAGAAGTACCTGCAGCGTGGGCAGGAATTGTTCGTGGTAAATGTCGGGCGTGAAGTCACCCGGTCATTTTTTTGCGCGCGATCGAGTGGGGGCCCGTCCGGCTAGCTCAGTCCTCTTCAGCCTCGACCTCGGGTGGCGGTGTGTACTCCTGGATACCCTGGTGGCTGTTGTAGATAAAGGTGACAAACTGGGCCGGCGTGATCCAGGTTTTGCCGAGTTCCTCATCCCATTCACTGGTGGGCCTGGCCGCGATGACCTGTTGCAGGTTCATGCCTTGGTCAATCAGTTCCTGAACATTGGCGCCGGCCCTGACCAGGAAATCCCGGTAACTCTTCAGGTCTTCGGTCATGGCCAGCGGTCCGTGTCCGGGAATGATGCGCGTGGCGTCGTCCGCCATTGACAGGGCGAGATCAGCCGCCTCAACCATTCCCTGCATGGAGCCGCCGGCATCGAGGTCAACATAGGGGTACAGGCCGTTGAAATACATATCGCCCATGTGGATGACATTGCTTTCCGGAAAATGGATGATGCTGTCACCATCGGTATGCCCGTTGGCGACATAATAGGCGGTCGCGCTCTCGCCATTGAGATGCAGGGAGATGCGGTCATTGAACGTGAGCACCGGCAGGGCATCTTTGGCATAAGGCGGCGTTGTATCGTTCCTGAACTTATTGACCTGCCTGGTCGTCATTCGCTTGCGAATGTTGTCGTGGGCGATGATTACCGTGCCGGCGCCACCGATGGTCTCGTTACCGCCGACATGGTCGGCATGGTAATGCGTATTGATCACGAACCTGATGGGCTGATCGCTGACTTTGCGAACGGCCTGCAACAGTTGTTCCGTTACCGGCTTGACCTGGTCATCGATAATGTAGAGTCCGTCTTCACCGGTGGAGATACCAACGTTGCCGCCGGCGCCTCTGAGCATATAGACAGTGTCGGAGAGTTGAATGGTCGTAAATTCAACCTTTCTCTCCTGTGCTGAAACGACGTTGGTAAATGCAAAAAACAGCGCGGCTAAAAGCAATGTCCTCATGTGCCGGTACCCGGTCAGCGGAATTGGGAACCCCTAAGGTACACGCTGATCGAGGTGCAGTGCAATTGTTGTTATCGCACTGGTATCCACAGTCACCAGGTTGGCCTGGTAGTCACCCGGGGCCGGAACCACTCCGCCACGCATGGAAACCCGGGCGCTGATGTCCAGTTTCTCAAAGTCCTGCAGTGACATGCCCGGGTTGAGCATGTCCGCGTCGCTGAAATTCAGCGCCATGGGAAAACCCTGCGGCGCCAGGCGTTTGACGGCCAGCGGCATGCCTCGGGCGCCTGATGGATGGATGAATACGAACAAAGTTGCATTGCCGGGTAGCGCAGCACCCAGCTCGCCGGAAATACTCACGGTCACCGGTATTCCGGATTCAGCAACAGTGGTTGTTGCAGTGTTGGTGGCGGGCACGGCTTTAGCCGTAGCCGCAGCCGCGGCATCCGCAGTGCCGCTAGCGGCCGCCATGGCTTCGGCAGGCGCAGGCGCAGTAACGGCTTGTCCCATCCGTGTTTGCGCCATGCTGATCTGCTCCGTCACCGACTGGGCGGCGCCGGATGCGGGATCGAGTTGTTCCAGCAGCTTTTGCCACAGATCGATGGCTTTTACATCGTTTCCATCCTGCGCGGAAACCATGCCCAATAACCACAGGCCTTTTTGATTGGCCGGGTCAATCTGCAGTGCGGACTCGATCAGCTGGCGGGCTTCCGGGCTGATGTCCGGCTGTCCTGATGCGAACAGGCTGGTTTCAGCCAGATCGATCATGATCATCGGGTTGTTGGGAATCAGGCGGTTGGCATTGCTCAATGCTTCCATTGCTTCTGGAAACCTCTGCATATTCTTCAGGCTGCGGCCGAGGATGAGCCAGCCTTCCGGATCATCCGGGTTTTCCTGCATGCGTTGCTGCAGCGCGGCAACCAGTTCCTCCATCTGGCCACCCTGGGCCGAATGGGGCTGCTGTGCCTGGGCTGTCGATTGGGGCGCGGCGGCCGGCATGTTGATCGCTGCCGGGGTGCCTACGCCCTGGTATAGCAGTATGCCCGCCAACGGCAGCATGAGGACGATGAACAAGCCGGTGATCTTGTCTTTGGCAGGTCCGGTAAACATTGGCCAGCTGATCAAAATAGCGGAGACAGCAAGCAGGGCGATAGCAAAAATCCAGAAGTTCATTTAATTATTCTCTTGACCGAAGGCCCGGCAGTAAATCTCAGCCGTTCCCGCCTTCGGTGTCTTCAGTGTTAAGTAATTGGGCGCGTTTTTTGATGTTGATACGCAGGATCCATGCACCACCCAGCAGCAGGAGCAACGGCCCGAGCCACAATACGTATGTATTGGTCTGTACAGGTGGGCGATAAAGGACAAAATCGCCGTAGCGCTCGACCATGAATTGCTTGATCTGCTCATCTGTCCTGCCGGCCAACAGCATCTCATGGACCTCGCTTTTCAGGTCGTGCGCAAGCAGGGCATCCGAATCGGCGAGATTCTGGTTTTGGCACACCAGGCAACGCAGCTCCTCGGTCAGCTTTTTAAACCGCTCTTCCTGCTCATGGGTGGCAAAAACCATCGGTTCCTGGACGGGCGCCTGCTGGGCCAGGGCCGTGACGGACATCGTCAAAACCATGATCATCAATATCAATTTGGCTGTTTTCATCAGGTGCCGGACTCCATGCTGGCCAATCGCGGAAGGATTTCGGTTTCGATGACTTCCATCGTCATCTGGCCGAGGTGCTTGAAGACGATCTTGCCCGATGAATCCACAAGGAACGTTTCGGGCGCGGCGTAGACACCGAAATCGATACTCGTGCGGCCATCAAAATCCACCAACGTGACGGAATAGGGGTTGCCAAAACGTCGCAACCAGGCCAGCGCATCCTGCTCCTCGTCACGGAAATTCAGCCCGACGACATCGACAACGCCCATCCTCGCCAATTGGGTGATCACCGGGTGTTCAACGCGGCAAGTGACGCACCAGCTGCCCCAGAAATTGACCAGGTAAGGCCTGCCGAGAAATGATTCCGCTGACATCCGCTGTTCTGCTTGACCCAGCACCGGCAGGTCGAATTCCGGTACCGGTTTGTCGATCAGGGGTGACGGAATCTGGGTTTTCTTGTCGGCAATTTTCAGGCCGACGACCAGCAGTGCAACCAGCAGCAAAAATGCCGCCAGGGGTATTATCCGGCTACTCACGCAGTCGCTCCTTTGGCTTCTGCCGTAACGGTTTTACTGTCCCGTACCTTGCGCCGGTAGCGCTTGTTGCCGGCAGCGAGCAGGCCACCCGCGGCCATGAACAGTGATCCTAGCCATACCCAGCGTATGAACGGTTTGTGGTACACACGCACGGCCCAGGCCATCTTCATGTTATCCAGTGGTTCGCCCAGGGAAACATAAAGGTCGCGCATCAATCCCGGATCGATCGCCGCCTCGGTCATGGTGTTGCCACCCTGTGAATATTGCCGTTTCTGAGGGTACAGACGCGTCACTTCACGGTTGTTTTTGGTGAGGACGAATTCACCTTCATCAGCGACGTAATTTGGGCCCTGCACAACGCGGGTGCCGAGAAACTCGAAGGTGTAACTGGACATTTCGTAACGGTCACCGGCCTCCATGCGCAAGTGCTTTTCTTCGCTGATGGTGCCGGTCAGGCTGGCGCCGATCAGGAACAGGCCCAGGCCGACGTGGGCCAGCGTCATGGCCAGTACGCTGGCGGGTATGCGCAGCTGTTTCTTTTTCTGGATCATTTTTCCGACGTAGAACAGGCTAGCGGCAATTACCCAGGCGCCGCCGGCCACGCCAATGGCCGCGACCAGTCCCATCGCGGGGGCGATGATCCAGGCGCCTGCTCCAACGACCAGCGCAATCAATAGCGGCCAGCGCAACATATTGAACAGCCTGTTGCCCTTGTCTTCCTGCCACCTGCTGTAAATACCGATCGGCAAGGCAATGACCAGCGGCACCAGCAACCAGGCGAACAGGAAACCGAAGTAGGGAGGACCGACGGAAATTTTACCGGCGCCGAGGGCATCGATCAGCAAGGGGTAGAGTGTGCCGATAAGCACCATGGCGGCCATGATGGTGAATACGAGATTATTGACCAGCAGCAGTGTTTCACGCGAAAGTCCGGCGAAACCGCCACCCTGGATCATCTTGGGCGCACGGACCGCATACAGGGTCAGGGATCCGCCCACGACCACCGCCAGGTAGGCGAGAATGAAAACTCCCCGGGTCGGGTCTGATGCAAAAGCATGCACTGATGTCAGCACGCCTGAACGCACCAGGAAAGTACCCAGCAAGCTGAGAGAAAATGCCGAAATTGCCAGCAACAGGGTCCAGTTGCCGAAGGCGCCGCGTTTCTCGGTAACCGCCTGCGAGTGGATCAGGGCTGTACCCACCAGCCAGGGCATAAAGGAGGCATTTTCTACCGGATCCCAGAACCACCAGCCGCCCCAGCCCAGTTCATAGTAGGCCCACCAGCTGCCGAGGGCGATACCCACGGTCAGGAACGCCCATGCCACCAGTGTCCAGGGCCGCGACCAGCGCACCCAGTCACGGCTCAATTCACCACCCAAAAGGGCGGCGACTGCAAATGCGAAAGCGACCGAGAAGCCGACGTAACCCATGTACAGCATCGGCGGATGGATAATCAGGCCGAAGTCCTGTAGCAGCGGGTTGAGGTCGAGGCCTTCCACCGCCGAGGGAATCAAGCGTCCGAAAGGGTTTGAAGTCAGTATGATAAACAGCAGGAAGCCCGTTGAAACCCAGCCAAGGACCCCCAGCACGCGGGTCTTGAAAACCACCGGAAGACGCTTGCTGAACAGCGCCACGGCGGCGATCCACAGGGCCAGAATCAGTTCCCACAGCAACAATGAGCCTTCATGGGCGCTCCAGACGGCCGAGTAGCGGTAGTGCATGGGTAACAGGGAATTACTGTTCCGGGCTACGTACTCAACGGAAAAATCCTGCACCACGAAAGCCGCGGTCAAGATAGCGAAAGCAATCATCAGCAGCAGGCACTGCACCAATGCCGCAGCAGGCGCGATCGCCATCAGGCGCCGGTTGCCTGTATAGCTGCCGATCATTGGAAATATTCCCAGGGTCAGGGCCGTTAGCAGGGCCGCAGCCAGGGAGATCTGGCCCAGTTCAACAGTCATAGTTCCGACTCCGTGTGGCCGGCTTTTTCAAGCGCATCCGCCACTTCCGGGGGCATGTAGTTTTCATCATGTTTGGCCAGTACCTCTGCAGCCTCGAAGCGGCCTTCAGGTGTCAGTTCACCAATAGCGATGACGCCCTGTCCCTCGCGGAACAGGTCGGGCAGGATGCCGTCAAAGCGGACATCCACCGAGGCCAGGCCATCGGTGACGACAAATTGCACCGCGAGGCTGTCGCTGGCACGGCTGACGCTGCCATCTGCGACGAGGCCGCCAAGGCGGAAGCGCTTGCCTGCCGGGAGGTTCTGTTCATCGACATCTGTGGGGCTGACAAAAAACAGCATATTCTCATTCAGCGCCTGCATTGCCACGGCAGCGGCCACGCCGACGCCAATAACTATGACGAGTACTCCAATCAATCTGCGTTTACGTGTAGGGGTCATTGTGTTTTTTCCATGCGTGCTTGGCGGGCTTTCAACTGTCGAAGCAGACCGCGCTTGTTAATCACCGGTGCCAGTGCCGCCCATAGCAGTACCACTGTACCGACCAGGTAGGAACCGAGTATGAATGGGGTATGCGACATCTAGCTACTCTCCTTGGTCAACAGGTCCTGCACCCAGCGTTTGCGGTGGTCCTGTGTCAATAATCTTAGTCTTGCACGGCTGAGCAAATTGGCGCCGTAATATAATTTGAAAGCGACAGCCATGTACAGTAGGGGCCACAGCATGCTCGGATGAATGCTATTACCGGATGTGCCGATACTGCTGCCCTGGTGCAGGGTGTTCCACCACAGTACCGAAAAATGAATGATCGGCAGGTTGATTGCGCCAACGATGGACAACAGGGAGGCCGCTCGCGCCGCTTTTCGTGGTTCATCAAACGAATTATACAGGGCAATCACGCCGAAATAGAGAAACAGCAGCACCAGTTCGGAAGTCAGCCGGGCATCCCAAACCCAGTACGTTCCCCATGTCGGACGCCCCCACAGGGAACCCGAGACCAGGGCGATCAGCGTAAATGCTGCGCCGATCGGGGCGCTGGATATGATCAGCACCTCCATGATGCGAATGCGCCAGACCAGGGCAATAAACCCCCAGATGGCCATCAGCCCGTAGATCATCATCGACATCCACGCTGCCGGTACATGCAGGTACATGATGCGTACGCTTTCGCCCTGCTGGTAGTCAGCGGGCGCGACCAGCAAACCGAGATAGAGTCCTATCGCTGTCAATAACAGGAAACCGGCCCACAGCCACGGGATCAAATATCCGCTGTATTTATAAAACCAGGGTGGTGATCCGGTTTTATGAAAAAATAAATATAAACGATTCATTAACTTAGACTCAATTTAAGTGCCGCGGCAGTTGCAAACGGCGCAAGCGTCAGGGACCCGATCAGACCCGCTACCATCAGGCCGAGCTGCCCAGTGTACGGTAAACCGGCGACCGACGAACTCACGGCGTTGGTCGCCAGGATCAATAGCGGTACGTACAGGGGAAATACCAGCAATGATAAAAGTTGTCCTCCTCGCTTCAAACTTACCGTCAATGCGCCCCCGATGGCTCCGATCAGGCTCAATACCGGGGTGCCGATTATCAGGGATTTGATCAAGATTGACATGCCTTCTGCAGGAAGGTTCATCCAAAGTGCCAATAGCGGCGAAAGCAACACGATTGGCAGGCCGGCAACCAGCCAGTGGGCAACGGTTCTCGCCAGCGCAATCAGCGCCAGCGGCTGGCCGGAAAGAATCATCTGTTCAAGCGTTCCGTCTTCGTAGTCCGAGCGGAACAAGCTGTCCAGCGACAGCACGGTAGCCAGCAGGGCGGCAATCCAGATCACACCGGGCGCAATATTGGCCAACAGTTGCGGTGACGGCCCCACGCCCAGCGGAAAAAGGGTGGTTACAACCAGCAGAAACAACAGTGGCTGCAGCAGTTCAGCGCGGCGCCGGTAGGCGAGCAGAAAATCGCGCCGCAGCAAGGCGGCAAAGGCCGTTGGCGAGGTCTGACGGCTCATGCCGCTGCCCCCGCGTAGCGCTCACGCCCGCTGATCATGTGACACTCCTGCAACTCGAAGCCTTCCGGGCGCAGGCTGCCATGGGTGGTCATGATGCATGCGCCGCCGCCATCCAGGTGTGACCTGACAATGCGGTCCAGCATGCCGATGCCTTCGCGGTCGAGATTCGAGTAGGGTTCGTCCAGTAGCCACAGGGCTTCGTCACAAAAGAGCAGTCGCGCCAGCGAGCAACGCTTGCGCTGGCCTGCGGAAAGCGTACGGCCTTCCTGCATGGCAACCGGCGTCAGGCCGATTTCCTCGATAACCCGCTTGCACAGTGCGTCCCCGAGGCCGGTCTTGCGTGTACCCATGAATTTCATCCAGAAGCGGATGTTCTCTTCCACGCTCAGGTCATCCTTGATGGCCGGGTTATGGCCGGCATACAAGGGCTGTTCACGGGTTTTAAATTTGCCTTCACTAGGCTCGAGCAGGCCGGCCAGCAATCTCAGCAAGGTGGTCTTGCCGCAGCCGTTGGAGCCGGTAATCAACATCAATGAACCCGCGGACAGCTCGAAGCTGACCGGTTCGAATACCGGTTCAAAGTAGCGTTCAAAGCTGAGTTCAGATACAGATAACATGGATGAATTAGTTGGCAAATCCGCTTGTCCGTTTTTTGGTTTAGTTATGGGGGCGCATCGGCCGCATAATCAATGGCAGGCGATTATGACGCAGCATAATTGCACTTTGAATGATTTTGGTCATGTAAAATGATTTTATTATTCGGCCTGCCAGCGAATGAACGGCTTAATATAGTGTCTCAAATGGCAGAACACAAATTTGCCGGGTTCAGGAGCCTGCCGCTTGGTGCATTCACCCGGAAGATGAGAGACCCATGAAAGCATTTTTACGTAAAAACCTGATGATAGTGGTCAGTATTGCGCTGCCGCTTCTGGTCGTTATTTTGTTCGCCCTGGCCAGCCTTCTGCCCGGCTGGTATTCGACCCCGCCGGAACACGATCTCCTGCTGAGTTTGCAGGAGCGGTCCAGTGCCAAAACATCAAGTTACAGGATCAGCTTGATGGTCCGCGATGAGCGGCTAATTGCCAGGGTCGCGAAGAGCGAGGCGGGTAATTATGACCATAACCCGCGCTTGTTTCGCTACGACCGTGCGACCGGCGCAGTCACCGAGATCACTATTCCGGTTCCGGAGCACGCCGACGACCTCGAAGACGGCGTTGAATTGGCCATTCCGCTCCTGGCTGAAACCAGGATCAGTGATTCATTGCGGGCCCCCGACGGTTATGAGTTCCGCGGGCGCAGCAGGGGCGGTGGTCTGCTGACAGAGATGTTCGGTGGCTCAAGAAACCGCACGAATGTCAGCATTGCCAGGGACGGGGCGGTTTTCAGGGTGCGTTTACCCACTTCGGACTACTGGTACAGCGATGTTCGCTTCGTTGGCTGGGTCATTGAGTAGGAAGGTTGAAAATGGAGACCAGCAAGCAAGCCATTGAGCAGATTGTAAGCATTGCCCGCGAACATGACCTGTCGGCCGCTGATATCGCATCCGCGCTCAGGCAGTCCGATGCTGCAGAAGCCACGGCGGCCGGTAGCATTCTGGGCCGTATTCTCGGATACCTGGGCGGGACCTTCATTTTTGCCGGGCTGTGCATATTTATTGCACTGAACTGGGAAGTGATGAATACCGCCGCCCGCATCATCATCACGCTGGGTTCAGGACTTGCCGTGTTTGTCATGGCGCTGGTGGCGTCCAACGATGAGCGTTATACGCGTGTCAGGACCCCTTTATACCTGGTAGCGGCGGCCCTGCAACCCGTGGGCGTCATGGTCGCCTTTGATGAGTTTTCGCACGGCGGAGACTGGCACTACCCGGCCATGGCGACGGCCGTGATCATGTTTTTCCAGCAAGCGGCAGTTTTCTGGCAAAAACGCGAT
The DNA here is from genome assembly GCA_013042835.1 of Lysobacterales bacterium. GTDB lineage: Bacteria > Pseudomonadota > Gammaproteobacteria > Xanthomonadales > SZUA-36 > SZUA-36. The sequence continues at coordinate 3,703 of JABDPJ010000282.1, read as the reverse complement.
ACCACGTTGCTATTCACCAGCGTCATATTCGCCCTGTGGTTCTTCGCTGTGAGCTTTGACCTGCTCGGCATCGATGGCGACCTGATTTCCGTGATCCTGGGTGCTTCAACGGTCTGTTTTTGCCTCGGCCTCGAGCGGACGCCGCACCGCGGCATGAATCCTTTCTGGTACCTTGTCGGGTCGGCCGCGTTCTTCTCCGGCTTGTTCGAATGGGTTGAAGGTACCCCGGTCGAACTGCTGTTTCTCGCCTGCGCCTGTGGCGGCGTCTTTCTGAGCACCTGGGTGAGAAGCAGGACCCTGTTATTTGTCAGCACCGTCTCGATTCTTGCCTACATCGGTTATTTCACCGCCGAGCATTTCAAGGACTCGCTGGGTTGGCCGCTGGTACTCATCCTGCTTGGACTCGCTTTTATTGCGCTCAGTGCCATTGCAATGCGTATCAACAGACGCTACATCAGTAATTCTAACGTCAATAATATCCCGACTGAGGAAGCCAATGAGTAAGTTTGATTTCGACCTGTTTGTTATCGGAGCCGGTTCAGGCGGCGTAAGGGCTGCGCGGATCGCGGCGGGTTATGGCGCCCGCGTCGGTATTTGTGAGTCAAGCCGCGTCGGCGGCACCTGCGTCATCCGCGGTTGCGTACCTAAAAAACTGCTGTCTTATGCGGCCCATTTCCACGAAGAGTTCGAGGATGCCGCAGGTTACGGCTGGGATGTCGGCAAGTCCAGCTTCAGCTGGTCACGTTTGATCGCTAACAAGGACCGGGAAATCGACCGCCTCAACCAGGTGTACCTGAATTTGCTCGATAACGCCGGTGTCAGGCTGTTCAACGGGCATGGCAAACTGATTGATTCACACCGGGTTCAGGTTGGTGAGGATATCATCACTGCCGACAAGATCCTGATCGCCACCGGGGGCCGGCCCTGGGTGCTGGACATTCCGGGTGCGGAACTGGGGATTACCTCCGACGAGGCTTTCCACCTTGAGTCTCTCCCCGGGCGCGTCATCGTGGTCGGCGGCGGTTTCATTGCCTGTGAATTTGCCGGCATATTCAACGGCCTCGGTTCCAAGGTGGTGCAGGCTTATAGGGGCGAGCAGATACTCAGGGGGTTTGACCACGATGTGCAGAACACGCTGGCAGCTGAAATGAAGAAAAAGGGCATTGATATACGTTTGCACATCAATGCCATTGAACTCACGAGGCATGCCGATGGTCACATCATCTGTAAATTTGATGATGGCAGTGAATTGGAAGCAGACGTCGTAATGTTTGCTACGGGCCGCGTACCGAATGTTCGCGGCCTTGGCTTGCGTGATGCGGGCGTCGAAGTTTTGCCGGGTGGCATGATTCCCGTCAACGAATATTCCCGCACCAATTTGGAGAACGTCTTTGCGGTGGGAGATGTGACCAACAGGGTCAACCTGACACCGGTGGCGCTGATGGAAGGCCACGCGTTTGCGGACAGTGAATTTGGCGATGACCCGAGGCCGGTCAACCACGGGTTTATCCCATCGGCAGTGTTTTCCCACCCGCCCGTTGCGACCGTGGGATTCGCTGAAAAGGACGCTGAAGTTCACTATGGCGAACTGGATGTATACCGGTCAGTTTTCAAGCCCATGAAACACACATTGTCGGGCCGGGATGAGAAGACCATGATGAAACTGCTGGTGCAGAAATCATCGGGTAAGGTAGTGGGCTTGCACGTGGTCGGCATGGATGCGCCTGAAATTGTGCAGGGCTTCGCGGTTGCGATAAAATCCGGCCTCACCAAGCGACAATTTGACCAGACTACGGGCATACACCCGACTGCGGCAGAAGAATTGGTCACCATGCGTGTGCCGGTTCAAGGATGAAGGAAGAAAAAATGGACGATCGTCTGAAAGTTTTGAATGGCCTGGCGGGTATATTGCTCCTGGTCCTGATGTTGATCCAGTTACCGGTCTTCGCCAAGAGCGCGACCACGCCCACCGACAGGCTTGAAAGGCAAAGGTATATCGTCCTGTTCGACGATCCGCCGCTCGCGGCTTACGATGGCCGCGTCCTGCAGACACCGGAGATGGAAGAAGCAACAAGCCGTTTCCAGCCCACTGCGATCAGCTTTACAGGTGCGAGTAAACTGGATGTGAATTCAGTGGAATCGCGCGAATACCGGCAATTCCTTGATCAGCGCTTCGAGGCCTTTAAAGGTGAGGCGTTACTCAGGCTGGGACGCCAATTGCAAGCCTCGCACCGCTACCGGAATGCCCTGAATGGTTTCGCCACGGACCTGACTGCCGCCGAGGCGCGCGCATTGCGGGAAATGCCGGGCGTCAGTTCAGTACGACAGGATGAGATTCAGAAGCTCGAAACCGATTCGGGTCCGAATTGGCTTGGCGCCGACAAGATTCAAGACGGCACTGCAGGATTCCCGGCAACCAGCGGTGAAGGTGTTATCGTCGGCATTATCGATTCCGGCGTGAACTGGGATCATCCCTCCTTCGAAGATCCAGGTGAGTCCGGCTTCGGCTGGGATCACACCAATCCATATGGTGATCAACTGGGCCTGTGCATCCTTCCGGAAGTATTGTGCAATGACAAGCTCGTCGGGATTTTTGATTTTGTCGAAGATGACGCCAATACCGATGTAATAGAGGAAAGCAACAACGGTAAGGACAACACGGGTCACGGGTCCCATGTTGCTTCAACGGCGGCGGGCAATCCCGCCAACGTTACTATCAACGGCATTCCCACAGAAATCGGCGGGGTCGCGCCCAATGCGAATATTGTCAGCTACCGGGTCTGCTTTATCGGCGACCCGGTCGACGATGATGATGACGGTTGCCAGACATCGGCAATTTTCAGCGCCATTGACCAGGCCATCGAGGATGCCGTGGATGTGGTCAATTATTCCATCGGTTCAACAGCGCACGACCCCTGGATCACCAGTACGACGACCTATGCGTTCCTGAACTTGAGGGAAGCAGGCATTTTTGCCGCGACTTCCGCGGGCAATGCCGGGCCGAACGCCGGCACCATGGGATCACCCGCCAACGCCCCCTGGATTACCGCGGTGGGCAACGCGACCCATGACCGGGTCTTTGCCAGCGCCCTGGAGAATCTCACCGGCGGCGATACCACGCCTCCCAATGACCTCGTCGGCGCCAGCTTTACCGATGGAATCGGTATCAGGCAAATCGTCCACGCAAAAGACTTCGGCAACGCCCTGTGCGGTACCGGGGATGCGGAAAGTCAACCGGATTGCGCCAGCAACACCGGCCTCAGCAACCCGTTTGCGCCGGGCACGTTCAATGGCCAGATCGTCGTCTGCGACCGTGGCACTTACGGCCGTATCGAAAAGGGTAAAAACCTGCAACTGGCCGGCGCGGGTGGTTATATACTCGCCAATACGACCGATTGGGGGGAAGGAACAGAAGCGGACAGCCATTGTCTGCCTGCGACACACCTTGGCCTCAATGACAGCAACAAGTTGCGCAGTTGGCTGGACAGCGGCAGCAACCATCGCGGCAGCATCAGCGGATTTTCCATCTTTCAAATCCAGGAGGCCGGTGATGTCCTGGCCAGGAGCAGTTCGCGTGGACCCAACCCGTCGCCTGCAGAAGATGTCATGAAGCCCGATGTTATTGCCCCGGGAACGCAGATACTGGCGGCAAGCAGTGTCGACAATAATTTTGCTTTCCTCACCGGCACCTCCATGGCATCGC
>JABDPJ010000268.1 GCA_013042835.1 Lysobacterales bacterium | reverse complement strand
AGGCTGAACACTATCGAAACCTTAGGGAAGCTGCGTTTGGACGGTGGGAAGAGGCCGTTGCATGATATTAGTTACCAGACGTTCGCAGCCTGAGAGATTTAACTTGTCAGTACCGAATGGAAGATAGGGGCGAAGTACGGGGCGGGCGTTTCGCCGATGGTTTTTCCGGTGAACAGTTTGCACTGCCCGAAGCCCTGGGTTTAATGCGTCAACCTGACAATACCGGTAACAAACCGACATTTATTTTGATCAGTGCCTGCGATCCGCTAAACCTGGGTGGCTTGATCACACCGGGTCCAAAAACACCATCGCTATCGAGCAACAGGATATTGCTGGAAAATGGCCTGCCGGTCGCACGGATGATTGCCGAGGAACTTCAGAAATTCGAAAGAATCAGCACCCGGGCCAGTCGTGAGGCCAGCCGCCGGTTTCAGATGGTGCGACCCTGGCCCCATTCCAGTGTGATGCGTCGTAACTAGTGTAGTTTTTTAGCAGGAGTACCTATTGATATGCTGTCAATTTGAGCAGCTGATTCAAAACCCCAGGTGAGCATAAGGTACTTACAGTAGTTGGCATTTTATTGGTTGGCATGGATGTTGCATCAAATAAAAATAAAACTACAAAGGGGACTACCATATGACAATCCGATATAAAATCTTGCTCTCCTGTATGCCTGTAACCCCATCCGGGTCTGACCATTCAGGCGCGGTACTGGGTTCGTCCCGGGTGGTGTGCCAATGACACCACCAGTGCATGCAACAGCTGATCTTGCGGAAATTGAGAGCGCATCTTCGAGTACACAAAGCCCGGCCGCCAAACCCCAGGTCAGACTGGTCAAAATTGACGGAAAACTCACTGCGGTACCTGTTCAAGTCGAAGAACCTTTACAAGTAAAGGAACCGGTGCAAGCTGCGAAACTTGTGGGGATAGTCGCACCTGAAAGGAATTTCGAGACCATACATGTAGTTGAACCTGAACCTGCAGCTGAGTCTAAACCTGCAGAGAAGTCCGCCGTTCTGACTTACAATGCCAACGTAACTATTCAGAATTTGCTGCAACAAGCTTTGGAACTCAATGCCAGTGACCTCCATGTCCACAGCGGAGCATTTTTGCGTATTAGGATTAATGGCAAATTCCTTGAAGCCACACCAACGGTAATGAGCTCGCAGGAGTGCGAGCGCCTCATAATGGATATATTGAGTGAGTCGCAACTCAGGCAATTGAAAGAAAAGTTTCAGGTCGACTTTGCCTACCAAATTGATGGTGTCGGGCGTTTTCGCGTTAATGTTTACAAGCAACAGCGCGGTTATGATGCCGTGTTTCGCATCATTAAGCTTACACCACCGACACTCGTTGACCTCGGACTCCCAAAAGAATTCGAGAAATATACTGAATTTCACCAGGGCTTGATGCTGTTCACAGGTCCTGCGGGTTGCGGTAAGTCTTCGACAATGGCCGCAATGGCGGACTTGATCAATAAGCGTCGTCCGGATCACATCCTGACCATCGAAGACCCGATTGAGTACGTGCATGCTTCAAAGTCTTGTAACGTCACCCAACGAGAGGTGGGAATTCAGACCGAGTCGTTCCCGACAGCTTTAAGAGCGGCTTTGCGGGAGGACCCCGACGTAATCGTGATTGGTGAGCTGCGTGATTTGGAAACGATTTCATTGGCCATAACCGCCGCTGAAACCGGTCATCTTGTCATGGCGACACTTCATACCTCCAACGCCATTCGCACCATCAACCGTCTGCTTAGCGTCTTTCCACCGGATCAGATATGCCAGATTCGCAGAATGCTGTCGGAGTCTCTTAAAGTCGTGATATCCCAGCGGTTGGTGAAGCGGGCGGATGATCGGGGGCTGGTTGCAGCACTCGAGGTCATGATCAACAACAATGCTGTCGGAAACCTCATACGGGAAAACCGGACTTTCCAGATAAAATCGATTCTACAAACGGGTAGAGCCCAGGGTCAACGCCTTCTGGATGCATCTTTGACCCAACTGGTCAAAGAAAGGGTGATCACCAAAAAGGAAGCGATCAAGCACGCGGAAGAACCCGAAAATTTCAACTGACAGGGGAACGTTTTGGCCAGAATTGATGAGTTATTTCGATATCTAAAAGAAAATGGAGGTTCAGATCTGCATCTGCTTGCTACCCAGCCTCCCCGGGTGCGCATCCACGGGAAGCTGAAGGATGTCGAAGGCTGGGAGGTTCTTTCGAATGAAGAGTTGAAGGAATTGTTGCGGGAGATATGTTCCGAGGAACAGTGGTTGCAGTTCGAAGCCAGCGGCGATCTGGACTTCGCCTGGGCTCTGCCGGGTGAAGCAAGGTTTCGAGTCAACTTCCTGAGTCAGCATAACGGTGTAGGGGCAGTCTTTAGAATTATTCCCGAGAAAATTCTCACTTTTGATGACCTCAATATTCCTGAAGCGATTCGCAAACTGGCCTGCCTTGAACGTGGACTGGTCCTCATCACGGGTCCAACCGGTTCAGGTAAATCCACAACACTGTCTTCGATCATTAACGAGATCAATGAAAACTTCAGTAAACATATCGTCACGATTGAAGATCCGGTGGAGTTCGTTCATCCGAATAAAATGAGCTTGTTATCACAACGTGAAGTTCACAACGACACCCTCAGTTTTGCTGATGCCCTGAAAACCACCATTCGTCAGGATGCCGATGTCATTCTCGTGGGTGAGATGCGCGACAGGGAAACAATCGAATTGGCCATCACAGCAGCTGAAATGGGATCATTGGTGTTTGGTACCCTGCATACCAACAGCGCAACCAAAACTATCGATCGTCTGATTGACGCGTTTCCGGCCAGTCAGCAATCCCAGATACGTACGACCCTGGCCGATTCAATCTGTGCAATCGTATCGCAACTTCTTTTGCCCACCTCTGATGGCAAGGGGCGCTGCGCGGCCTACGAGATCCTGCTGCGCACAAACAGCCTGCCCAATATCATTCGCGAAGGTAATACCACCATGCTGACATCCGTGATCCAGGGTGGTGTTAACGAAGGAATGTGCGCTATGGACGAGTCGCTGGAGGGCCTGCTAAAAGAGGGTAAAATCACCAGCGCTGCGGCCATGAGTAAAGCGAAGGATAAGTCTCGCTTCAAAGATTATTCGAGTGGCAAGAGTATAGGTAAAACAAACGCTATATTCACTTAAAACTCAAAGTACAAAACAGCCACTCTTATCTGACTTTCAATCGTAATGCAGAAAAAACTGGTCAACGTTGCGCACTCAGAACCAAATATCGGACGGATACCACTTTGTTTTTCGCCATTCCTTGACCCTGGACGAGATCAGCCATACCGTCACCAAAATGGGAACAACAGGATGTCACCCGGGCAACGCAACCCGCTGAAAAACAATCCCAACTTTTAATATTCAGCCAGTTGGATCATAATCGTTATTCTTTGGTCTGACCTGGATTTACCAAGATCCCAAAGAAAGCTTTCGCATCGTATCTTGAAAATTGAATAAGATTTTTTGTCGACAAGCTATCCATATGTCCATCATTGATTGGTTAGATTACAGCTTCAAAATGGCGGCAACTTCATAAGGTCGCCCTGGGCACGGGCGCCTGTGAAAACACGATTGCTTGTCAACCCTGCCCGGGCCGTTTCAATATGGAAGAGGAGAAAGACCATGAACAGATTGATCGCTGTATGTTGTATCGTGCTGTTGGCTGGCTGTGGCGGGTATCCGCCGGTCAGCGGCATTCACGGACTGACCAACGTCGTTATTTTCAGCGACCCCAGCAACGACGATGTCAAATTGGCGGGTACGCTGTTTGACGTGTATCCCGAGAAGTATATTCCCCACGGTTCGTCCCGGTCGATATCGGACGGGGTTCCCTGGGCGTACAACAATGACCCCATCGCCACCGAATCCGGGTTTGGCTCGGGGCAGCAAAACTCGACGAATATCATTCAGAACCAGGGTGGCGACCCGCAGGACATCAAGCCCAACGTGACCGACCCGGTTCCCTATGCGGCCTGGCTGTGCGAGCAACTGGTCATGGATGTACCCGGCTCAGATGACTACGACGACTGGTTCCTGCCGTCGTTCGACGAGCTGGACGCCATGCACACGAAAATGCTCGATGTGGTTCCGCGAGCCAACGAGGATGACATGAATGCGCACTGGCGGGGCATGTACTGGAGTTCGACAGAGGCCAATAACCCCCGCGCTGCCCAGTACCTGAACTTCTGGGACGCTTCACCGGGCGTCGGAGAGTTCCTGAAGCAGAATACCGCCAAGGTTCGCTGCGTTCACGCGCTCTAAGTACTGCCACTTAAAAAGGGGCCGGATACGTTTGGATAACCAATGTATCCGGCCCCGCCCGGTTAGCGCGTTTTGCTTCGCACGCGCAGTTCATCGCGTCATCAACCGTCGATAATCCCGTCACAGTCATTGTCGATCCCATCACGGAATTTTCCGCCCTTGTCGATCGCGCCTGGATTGATCGAGGCGTCTGTGTCGTCGCAATCAAAGGGCTCCACATTGACGAAGTAACCATCACCGTCCGCATCCACCGGCGTGGTGGGTACGTCGTAATCGAGATACATGATGCGACGCACCCAGGCATCGCTGTCGAAGATATTTTCATCGTCATCTTCCTGCCACTGGTTCCAGGCGGCGTAGAAGAAGGTGCCCGCCGGGTTGGTGAGCACGCTGGCTTCACTGGCATGCACGTCGCTGTCGTGCTCAAGCCAGTCGAAGCCGAGTACGATTTCACCATCTTTATAGAATTCGATGTAGTCATATTCATCGCCGTATTGATTGGTCCGGCTGAAGAACAGGTCCAGCGGTGTCGCCTCTCCCTCGACCGTCGTGGTGTTATCACCGGTCTCGTAGACAATGAAGAAGTGGGATGGATCGCGGACATCGGAATCATAGGGCGGACCCTCATCGGGAACGCCGCTGTAGCCGCAGTTCACCCAACCCCCGTTTCCGTCATTCGCTGTTTCGTCATAACACAGCAGGTTTTTAAAGCCACCGGGTGTGTTGGCAAAGCGCGGGTCGAGCACGGTGATATGGGTGCCAACCAACTGGGATACGTTGCGCGCCTGTTCGAACTCGCCTGACGCGTAGCAGGTTTCAACGGCGCCTTCGTCACCGACCGAGGTATCAAGGTAGTTCTCAACGTGACAGGTGCCTTCACCCCCGAGATCCGCCGGTGTTGTCGTCCAGTTCAACCCGCCATCGAACGACCGCCGCACGTACAGGTTGTACTTGTCGTGGCCCACCGCGTTGGCCTGCCAGTTGGGCGACCAGGCGTACATCATCATGATGTTGTCGCCGTCGAGATAACCACGGTGACCCTTGGCGACGTCAAAGGGGTTTTCCCACGACTCGTCGTCGAGGCTGTCAGCCGCCTGTACCCACTGAAGCACGCTCGGAAACGATCCCGGTTCGGCTTCACCACCCTCCCACGGGAAGTTGTCGACGCATGCTTCCGGGGTGGCGAACAGGTCGCAAGTCAGAATGTTATTGGCGGACAGGTTGATGGGGCTGTCCTTACACAGCCCGTGAAGGTAAATCGGGTTGCTGCCATCGGTATATTCCCACGTACCGCACACCATGTTTTCATAGGCGAATGGATTGTCGGTAAGCGGATCAAAGCCACTTGGCAGCACAAAGCGCCGCGCCATGATGTCGGACGGGCCGCCCTGGTTGATGATGCCCTGCTTGAACAACGGCATGGCGACGAGACCGCTTACTGAGGCAACTGCCTTGCCAACAGGCTGGGTCAACAGGCTGGCGCGCCTGGCGATCTCGGTTTCGTAGAACTCGTTGCCCCAGTCGTCTTCGGCCAGTTCAAAATAATCACCAGTGAGGTAATCCCTGGCTGGCTGATTGAGCATCAGCCCCTGTTGGACCAACTCCGGTTCGTACATGTCGAAGGTCTGGTAGCGGACATTCTTGCCGATATCGATCGGCTCCTCGGCCGTATCCTCGGAGCCTTCGCCCAATGCCTTGGTCTCCTCGTAGGCGATGACGACCCACGCGCCGTAGGGCGGGCCACCACCATTCTTGTCATAGGGGTGCATCTTGACCCGCGCGCGTGTCGCCGCCGTCCGGCCCCACAGCACCCTGCCGTCCTCGGTCTGGCAAAGGTTTAACGTCGTGCCACCGGGATTGGTCCAGTCCACGGCCCCTGCGCAGAAGTCAGCTACACTGTTGCCATCGAAATCCTCGTAGCAATAGGGATCAAGCAGGTTTCCATCCGAGTCATATTGCTGAACGGCCTTGCATTGCGCGTTATCGGTCAGGCGCATGGGCATGCTCATGGGGATGGCCACTTTTGGCATCGTTGATTCGGTGTAATCGCTGTACAGAATCGGTGTGGGGTCTGAATCCGACGTTTGAACTTTGTCGAAGTGATTCCAGGCGATGTAGGCATACCAGATATCGGTCTGCTGGTGCGCGATGGCGCCGCTCCAGCCTGCGCCGGGTCCCTCACCCTGGCCAGGCCTCAGCCCGTCGGGGTCTTCCTGCCAGGTCACCACGAACCCGGCATTCGGGGCGGCTGCAACCTGTACACGATTGACGTCGCGTCTACCCGAGGTGATGCGCTCCGCCTGGCGCCAGATAACGTCGTAGAGACCGGTGTCTTCATCCTGTTCGAGCGTCCCGCGCGCGGTCCACAGGCAGGCGTAGGGCACCAGGCCAACCTGTGGATAGCCTTCGTCCGCGAAGTCGGAATAGCCCTGTGAGCCGGCGACGCTGAACATGTCAGCCAGGTAAAGGTCATCAGCGTCGATGCCCAGGTAAGCGGCGAGAGCATCTCTTTCATCATCGGTAAGCGTATAGCTGGGCTTGCCGGTGTCGCAGTAACGGCTGGCCCAGGCGGCGAATACCCGGTTGCCGGATACGGTCGCGGATGTACCGATGACATCACCGGGATACTTAACCTTGTTGCGCCCGGTTCCCAGCTTGATGGAACTCAACTTAGCGGAATTCGAGAGGTTTTTGCGCTTGTAAGTCGTGCCATCGTCGAGGCTCAAGGCTGCAAAATAGTCACGCTTGCCGTGACCGGAAAAACCGATATCCGGAACATGCTCGACCTTTCCATCGGTGTAAAATCCCAGCAGGGGTTTAGCGTATCCCTTCGTTTCTACCAACGCACCCAGTGCATCGTAATACTCCACCGGGGTCAATTCACCGGCGGAGCTCTGCGCCGGTATGTAAAGGCCCATCATCTTGATGGCGGCGTGTTCTGTTTCAAGGTCTGGTGTCTTGGAGATATTTCTCAAAAACATTCGGCCATCATCCGGGATGGCCGGCACACAGATCAGAAACATTGCCAATATCAACCATAGTCGTTTCATAATCTTCTCCGTGTTTAATAGCTATTTGCGGACATCCGCATAGTTGCTTCGGGGCCCCGCCAGGCGCCCCGAACAGGAGAATGCTTCCCCGGCCGGGCCACCAGCGAACTGGCCTGCAAAAAGTGGTTCCTGTCGCCTCCTGCGAACTGTCAGATTTTTGTGAGCCCCTTGTATTTTCCGGGTGGAAGCGTGGCCGGCTCCACCGCTGTTAATTCAATGGTCCACATCAAGATGCCGCCATTCAGCGGCCATAACGCGAAGGTATTTGTTGAACTTCGGGTTCATTCGATCCCTCCAAAGGGGAACGCGAAAGCACAAACGGCGCGACCGCGCCGCCAAGAGCCGGAAGGTTACTGATTTTTTATTTGTATGCTTATGAAGATAATCTGGCGACTGAATAGCGCACACTCACGCAACATATATTCTACAGCAGGCAAGCTTAATGGAAGCTTAAAAACGCCGCTTTACTCTGGCACCGGGACCCGGGCATGCAATGCAAGGATGGAGAGGGCTTTTTCCAACGCGGGGTCTTCGCCCGCTAAAAAAGCTTCGCCCGTCATTGCAACTTCGATGTCCGGAATGACCCCCATGCCGTAGTCGAAGTGAGAAATATTGTTGCGGTTCGGACACTTCCATGCCGCCGAACTTGGCTTTCCAGCGATAGACTGTGTTCTCCGCCACGCCGTGACGACGGGCCAGATCCTTGGCCGAGGCGCCAGCCTCATGCTCCTTGAGAATCGAAATAATCTTTTCTTCTGAATATCGTTTGCGTTTCATGTTGGGATCTCCTGTGGTTAAAAACACATGGAAATCCCACATCCTGCATGGCTCGAATTATGGGGGTACGGTCAAAGGTCAGTTGCTTCGAAATCTGTCAGCCATTTCTTCGGCCCAAAAAAAAGCCCCGCCCAAAAGGGCGAGGCTTTTCTATTTGATGCCTGGCAGTGACCTACTCTCGCATGGGAGATCCCACACTACCATCGGCGATGCATCATTTCACTGCTGAGTTCGGTACTAAAAAGCGATGGGTGTCCTGACTTGTCCTGACTTGTCCCAACACGCTGACCCTGAATATTGATTCCACCTCTCACTGGTCACACCTAGGGCCGGGTCGTCCCGACCCTTCGGTGCTTACCCCAGGAGACTCATTCACCGGCGGCGAATTCGCAGCTCACTTCCGGGTTGAAATCCGCGAACAGGCCGTCGGGGTTCGGTGTTCCAACCCACACGTGCAAGGCCCAGATGCCGTTCGGTGGAATATTCGGGTTGAAGCTCAGGTCCTGGCCGAGAAAATGTGGCGGTTCCGATGAATCCCACAAGTCAGCAGGAATAATGTATTCGACGCCCTGGAAAGCCATTGATCCATCTTCGGTCGGTGCGTACAGCAATACCTGTGGGCGCAGCAGGTTCAGATGCCCACTGCCCAGTTGACCAAGATTGGCAATATGGTATCCCATACCGCCCATCGGGCTTTCAACGCAGTCGCTGATGGGGGCATTCCAACCGGCGGCGCCGGCGACATCATAATTGTAAAAGGGCTGGACCGAGCGCGTCAGCGCGTTGATCTGCGCACGAATTTCCGGCGCCAGCCAATCATCTTTATGACACGAGGGTGGCGCAACGCCCAGCGAGCTGAGCATTTCGCAGACGCTATCGCGCGGGCCTATGCCATTGTTGGCTTGTGCCGTGGCAGGGCCTGCGATGAGGACGGCTGCTAATAGTGCAGTACCGAATATGAGGCTTGCTACCTGATGAATCACTCGAATGGGTTGTTTAGATTCGTTCATTGTATTTGCTCCTGGTTTATGTCGTAGATACCGCGAGGGCTGTATGCCATTCGCTTGCCAGGAAGCTTGACGGGATGAGGTTGAAAAGACCTAAATTTTTCCTCAGAAAAACCTCAAATTTTGCTCAAATCAGCAACTTGAGGATGGTTAAGGCCAGAAAAACTCAGCTCTATTGCAAATCGATGGGGCCCAGCCACTGGTCCGACCAGTCGATAAGTTGACGGGAAAGCTCAGTATATCCGGGGGGCAAATGACCCCAATCAAGCGCCACATGCCGCTTGTCCGATTCGGGTGTGCCAAGGTATTCGAAAAAAGGCTTCTGTGCGGTTTCGTAGGGAAACGTGAAGTCGTTTCGGCCAGTGACCAGTAGTACCGGGATGCGAACCCTGGCCAAATAATCGACCTGCTGGATCTCGGGTGGCAGGTGGGCAGTTGGCGAGATACCGGTCGAGACCAGCATCGCTGTTTTAACCCGCGGCTCCACTGCCAACGTGAACATTGAGCGGCTGGCGCCATAGCTCAGGCCGTGGAAGGCGAGTCGCTCCGTGTCGATGTCATCTCGGGATGAAAGATAATCTATGGTGCGGCGCAGATCCTTGACCTGTTGAATAATCTGTTCGCGTAACCCGAGTGGCCCGGAAACGGCCGCAGGTCGTTCGAACATGCCCTTGAGCACGGGGTAAGCGACCGCGCGGCCGGTGCGCAGAAATGGCTCAACATGCAGAAGCCCGGCATTATGACTGTTCCTCAGCATCAACGCGTCCCCGCCAGGAAAATGCAGCACGGTCTGGTAGGGCGGCTGGGCATCGCGCGGCAGGAACAGTTGCACGATGATTCGCTCGTCGCCGTAAGCGGCATCGATCTCGACCCTTTCACGGCGCCAGTCGGCATGGCTGTCATCAATCTCGACCATTTCAGCGTTCAGGGGCGTCGCATCATAATCGTAGAGCCTCGCATAAATTGCGAAGGTCGCATCATCCACCGGCTCTGAACCAGTGCTGGGTGGCAAGCGGACTTCAGCCTGCAGCTCATCGGTCATTGGCACGTCCTGGCTGATCAGCCGCATACCAAACCCTGCGCGTCGTCCAAGCGGATCGAACGGCACCCAATCCCTGAACTGGTAGCTGTTCTCGTTCCAGCCGGCGCCCATGGCGTAACGCAACCGGCCTGAACTATTGCTGCACCATTCGCGCACGTTACCGGCCATGCCATAAGTGCCGTAAGGACCCAGCCCACCCATTGAGCCGACTGGTACCGAGTGGCGGTTATTGAAGTTGCTCAAGCCGAGAATTTCAGAGAAATTTGCCGCCTGCGGTGTTCCCAGGCCGGCCGCCCGTGACCAATGAAATACCGTCGGCAGCATCTTACCGGTCCAGCGCGCATAGGCCGATGCTTCGAACCAACTCACGCCTTCAACGGGGTGACGATCTTCGCCTTCCGGAAAAGTGCCCAGCGACCAAGTGGCCGGACCAGTCAAACCGGTTTGATCAACGAAAAGTGCCAACAGCGTTGCTCGGTCCATTGTTTTCCCGTCGAGCTCGACCGCCTCAGGCCAAAGCTTCGGATCGTCATAACCACCAGCCTCGACGAACTGACGGTATTCGGCGTTGGTAACCTCATACCGGCTGATCCAGAAGCCCGGTAAAGTTCGTCGCTCATCCCGATAAGACACAGGCCCCGCCGGTACGAAAACCATACCCTGGGGCACTTCTTCTTTCGAATAGAGCATGAAGGGTTCCGGTTTTGGTAACAGGCTCGGTGCGCTCTCGACGGTGACATAACCTTCTTTGGATACGCGGAAACGAAGCACGCTGAGCGGCAAGCGTTGACTCTCCAAAGGGCTTCGACCCAGCTCGACCCATTGGGGTGGCTGATCTCCGTAACCGGAGATCTCGATCAGGGCGCCGGACGGTTGGGTCTCCAGGTCAACCGGCAGTGTCAGATCCAGCCAAAGCTGCTCCAGGCGCGGATCGTCGCCGACCCGCTGGCGCGCCTCGTAGGCCGTTCGCCAGGCCGCGGTCACATCGGTTTCAACCAGCGTGCTGATGGCAGGCAGAATTTCGTCATCCAGCCACCGTCGATCGGCCGTATCGGTCCACCAGGCCAGCGCCAGCACAAGCGGTACGACCAGGGTCAAGCCAATCAACGCCAGGCGACGACCCCACCCAGAGCTCGGTGTGTCTTGGGGGGGTTCACTTGCGGGGTCGTCCTCGAAGCTTTCAACCTCGGCCACGACCCGGTAACCACGCCGATGAAGCGTTTCGATAAACCTCGGTTGGCTGGCTGAATCTCCCAGTGCCTGTCGCAACTCACTGATGGCCTGTGGCAGCACATTGGGGGACAGGGCGGTTCGACCCCAGGCTTCATTCAGCAACGTATCATGATCAACAAGGTCCGGTGCGCGAGTCAACAGCACCTCAAGCAACCGAGACGTTTGCCGACGAAGCGTAACCGGCCCGTCAGGACCAAGCAGCGAGCCGGTAGCGGAATCCAGCAGATAAGGGCCGAACCGAAATTTCATCGGCGGGCACCCTCGCTGCCGCAACACCCGGCATTCAAGGGTGCTAAACCGTTTTTAGAAAGGCAAAGCTTCTGCATATAAGGACCTTGGACTGCAACGCCAGCAAAGCATAGCGCAGCAACACGCAGTGCACCAAGTCCGCGGCATTTTTAATCAATGCACGAACCGAAAAAAAAGTCATGGGTGTCCTGAAAATCTTACCGTACAAGCAACTCGCCTGAACTCACGGCCAGGTAGCCGCCGACAGCCCCGAGAATATTCAGGGTGCAATGAATAATGATCCCCAGATACACGTTTTGTGTTTTCCAGACCACATAACTCAGGACTATGCCCACACCTATGATCGCCAGATAATTGTGAGGTTGCCAGAAATGATAAAGACCAAACAACACGCCGTTCAGGATCGGGGCCCAGGACTTGAGGTATGCCATTCTGGGTAGCAAGTAACCCCGAAAAAATATTTCCTCTGCAACTGGGCCTATTATTCCATCGATCAGTATCCCGGCAAGAAAAACCGTGGCGATCAACGAGACATCTGAACTGCCGAAGACAGGATTGAAATACCATTCGGGTAACCAATCAAAGACCGAGTCTCTCAAAAAGAGCCCAGCCGGATAAAGTGGAATGTAGATCAGGAAGCAGGCCACGATGCCGATCAGGGACCACTTTATGTACTGCTTTACCGAGAGACGTGCAGTAAAGCCAATCACATTGTTGAAACTGAAAACACCATTCAACCGTTTCCCGTGTGCGGCAAGATGTGAAAACATCACCGGAGGCAGCACCAGCAACTCGACCAGCAACAATCCGGCCAGTCCGGGATACCCGAGTTCAATTACATAGTTTGAGAAGAGTATGTAAAAGACAAGGATAATAATGCCTGGATAAAAGTGAAACAGGATTTGCCTGGTAAGATTGATCTGATCATCACGGATGTCGAAATTAGACTGCATCATGGTGATACTAGCTGATCCCAGAAATCCGTGAAAGCAAAAACCGCAAAAAGCCGGCGATGCAAAAAACCGGAAAAAATCGGAAAAAATCGCGACACCCACATCTCAGCGTCGACTATAAAA
>JABDPJ010000264.1 GCA_013042835.1 Lysobacterales bacterium | reverse complement strand
GTACTTGGCGCCGGCATCGAACGCTGCGGCGGGACGCTCATTCGGCGCCTTGACGCCCTGGTACTTTTCGCGCAACTGCCACCACAAGTCATTGTAGTTATCAGGCCCGGTATCGCCGGCGAAAACCTGCCAGCGCCATTGGTCAACGAGCAGGCCGAACGGGATAAATGCGACACCTTCCAGCGCCCTTTTCAACAACAGCGGGATATCTCCGGACGCATCGGGAATATCCTTCAGCAAGCCGATGGCCTGCAGGTATCCGGGCGTGATCGACAGCGCTACCGTGTCACCGATGGCCTCATGAAAACTGTCGTTTGCCCCGGCACGGTAAAGATGACTCTGCCCCTTGTAAGCACGCTGGTAATAATTGTGTCCCAGTTCATGGTGGATGGTTTTGAAGTCCTCGGCACTGGCCTTGATGCACATCTTGATGCGCACGTCATCCTGCTCGTCAATGTTCCATGCCGAGGCATGACAAACCACATCACGGTCGCGCGGCTTGACGAACATCGAACGCTGCCAGAACGTCGCCGGCAACTCCTCAAATCCCAGTGAGCTGAAAAATGCTTCACCCATCCTGACCATCGTGATGGCGTCAAAGTCCCGCTGCTTGAGGATTGCGTCCAGGTCATAGGGCAAAGCAGTTTCCCGCGGCGCTACCAACGGGTAAATGTTGCTCCAGTCCTGGGCCCACATATTGCCCAGCAAGTGAGCCGGTATGGGACCATCAGGAGAAACAAGCGCTGAGCCATAGTGTTCAACCAGCCTGGCTCTTACGTGGCAATGCAAAGCTTCGTAAAGAGGTTTCACCTCGCTCCACAAGCGGTTAGTTTCAGCAGAGAATTCCGTGGACGGCATGTCATAGACCGAGCGCCACATCTGACCCAAATCGGAATATCCCAGCTCTGTTGCACCCTCATTGGCCAATTCAACCTGCCGGGCGTAAAGGTCTTTCATGGGCGGGAAAATCGTTCTCCAGCCCTCCCAGGCGTCCAGCAACACCTCTGGATCACGGGATTCCGCCATGATGTCGTTCAGATGCCCCAGGTCGAGGCAAGCATCTTCGGTATAGCAGTATTCACCTTTGCCATAAAGGCTTGTCAGGCTGGTGCGGATTTTCGACAGTTCCAGAGTCTTATCGACATCACGGGGCGCTGGCACCGTAATCGCGCTGCGTAATATGAGCAGCTTGCGCCGTGTATCGGCATCAATGCCATCAAGAGCGTAATAATCGGCTGCCTGAGCGGCCAGTTGCACACGCAGGGCGGTGAATTCGCTGTTGACGCTGGCAGCCATCCGCTCGGTATCAGCAGTGACAAAGGTGCTGCTTAACCAGGCGATACGTTCATTTTTCTGCAACAGTTCTGCGAGTTGCCGTTCAGATTGAAATACAAAAGCCTCAGCCGCTTGCGGTGTCTGCGCCCCGCCTTCGACTGCCGCATCATCCGCCGGATTACAGGCGGCAAAAAGCGGAACCAGCATCCACGCACAGACATACCGGTAAAACCTGGTCATGGGAGATTCCAGTGCATGGTCGCTTTTTCAGGGCCCTGTGAGGAATTGCAAGGCTGAAAGGCTAACAGAATGGCAACAGCGACTCCAGCGCCGCCGGGAGCCGGTGTAACATTCGCGGTTTTCGCGGGTTTATGTCAACATGACAGCATCTTTCACCACTGACAACCGGGAGTCAGCAATGAGAGTTCTATTCCTGCTTTTGTGCTCGCTGTTGACAAGCAGTATCGCGGATCACTCTTTCGCACAAACAGCCGACGGAAAGAGCCGGGAACAAGCCGTTTCCCCGCAGACCCTTTCAGCGCTGGCGGCAAAGGCCGACCTGGTGGCCGTAGCGCAGGTCAAGGATACCGACTACGTTTTTACACGCTCTTTCCCCAGCGAGGGCAGTGCGTTTTTGCAGCTGCTGATTACATACAAAAAGAACAAACCGGGTGAGGAAATTGTCGAGGTCTATGAGAAAGGCCTACACCCGCACGAGTGCTATTTTGAGAATCCCACAGTGCTTGAGGAGGGCCGCCGGTTCCTGGTGTTCTTTCGCCTTGATGAGGAAGACCCGGAAATTTACCGCGGACTCCCGGAAGGCTGCGCTTTGGAGATACTGGTTACCGGGGATAACCGCTACGCGCTGAAGTTTCCGCTCAAGGGCATGGACATTGCGGATGAGCTGGAACAGCTGGCTACCGAATACGATTTCCGGGATAGCTACGCGGTCTTTGACGATGATTCCATTTCGCCATCGGAACGTGAAGAGTTGCTGGACCAAGGCCTGATCAGACCCTACCAGGGTAAATTCAAGTATACCCATGGCATCGACCTGACCACGGCGAGGAATTTGATCAGTGCCGAGGCCTTGAAGTCGAAACGCAACTGGTAAAGGTAATCAAGCAGTGGCCGTTGCTATCTGCGAGGGGATTACGGTGCTATAGACTGAAGGCAACAGCGTCGAGGATTATCTTCTGAGCTCACTTTTCAGGATACCACCCGGTAGCAGGGGCTGTAGGTTTTACCCGGTAGTTTCATGCGGTTCTGTTTGATAAACGAGGCAAGCAAATTGTCCAGGGCTTGCATGATTTCCTTTTCACCGTTGATCTCAAACGGGCCGTGCTGACGGACTGAAATGATGGTTTCCGGTTTCACGTTGCCTGCGACAATGCCGGAGAATGCACGGCGTAAATTGGCAGCGAGCAAATGCTTGGGCTGGTCACGGTGCAGATGCAGCGACGCCATGTTTTCATGACTGGGGTCAAATGGCTGCTGGAACTCGGGCTGGATTTGCAGCAGCCAGTTGAAATAATAGGCGTCCTTGTGTTTCTTACGATAACTGCGAACCCGCAGCAGGCCGGACATCATTGTTTGCGCGACTTTTTCAGGTTCGTTAATGATAATTTCGTACTTTGATTGTGCTTCCTCACCCAGGGTCAGGCCAATAAACGCGTCTATTTGCTCAAAATAAGCCGCTGATTCAGCCGGACCGGTAAGCACGAACGGAAACGGCATTTCTTCATTGGCCGGATTCAAAAGCACGCCCAGCAGGTAGAGTATTTCCTCAGCGGTTCCCACGCCGCCGGGGAAAACCACGAATCCGTGTCCGATTCGGACAAATGCTTCCAGCCGCTTTTCGATGTCCGGCATAATAACGAGTTCATTGACGATCGGGTTGGGTGACTCGGCCGCAATAATGCCGGGCTCGGAAATACCAATGTAACTATGGCCGGTAACACGTTGCTTGGAGTGCGCAATGGCCGCGCCTTTCATCGGTCCTTTCATCGCCCCCGGCCCGCAACCGGTGCAAATGTTGAGTTTTCGCAGCCCGGTTTCATAACCAACCTTCTTGGTATAGTCATACTCCAGCCGTTCAATCGCGTGCCCACCCCAGAAAACCACGACGTCCGGTTCACGCTTGGGGTTCAGGGTTTTCGCATTGCGCAGAATTTCGAAAACGACATTGGTAATACCTTCCTGGCTCTCCAGGTCAGTCGTTGGCTTGCCATTGATTTCGGTATCAAAATAGACCAGGTCGCGTAACACTGCTGACAACAACTCGCGAATACCCTGGACCATTATTCCATCGACAAACGCCGAACCTGGCGCGTTACTCAATTCCAGGCGAATACCGCGGTTAACCTGCTGCACCTCGATCTTGAAATCGCGGTGAAGTTGCATGAGTTCTTCTGCATCGTCACTCTCGTTGCCACTGTTTAACACGGCGAGGGCGCAACGCCTGAGCAATTCGCCCAATGCCCCGCGACTGGCGTCATGCAAACGCTCAACTTCCATGCGGCTAAGCAGGGTCAATATTCCGGCTGGGTAAATCCTGGCGCTGATAGGTTCGGCAGACAAAACAATCTCCGTGTGAATTAAGTGATTCGGACTCTTCTCGAGTGGTGCATTATTAGCGGAAACGGGTCATTTGAAAAGTGTAAAAAGGGAGGCCAGCGTAATGCTGGCCTCCCCGTCACTCCCCCAAGTTTCTATCAGGTCAGAACGTATATTTCAGACCCACACGCATCTCCCACAGGGAAGCATCTGTTGCGCGGGACTGTCCGCCTGGATTTATAAAACTTTCGTACAGGTATTTTCCATCAACGATTTCCATGTCAACGACGTCGTCGGTACGCGGGAAGCCAGCTTCCCTGAGTACGCACCAGTCATCATTGAGCATGTTACAGAAATTCTTGACCACAACGAAAGCAGAGAACCTGTCGCTGCCGAAGAAGCCAGGAATTTCCTGCTCGATACGCAGATCAAAACTTACCCACCAGTCGCTCAGGTGATCGTTACGTTTCTGGATGCCGGGTTTCAAACCTTCCTTTGCAACGAAGTCGAAGAAAGCAGCCTGGTCAAAGCCATCCTCAAAGACGACCAGGGGGTCGCTCGGGCCGGTTGGAACGTACAGCAGGTGACGGAAGTCACGTGCATCACCAAAGGTATCGCCATCGTCAAATCCGAACACGTAAGAATACGGACGACCCTGGTTGGCGGCGCCAAACAATGAGAACTTGGTGCGGTTCTCACCCCACCAGTAGGCTTCATAGGACAGGCGTGCAGTGAAACGGTGCGGGATGGAGTAGTTGGAAATGGCAAGACCCGGATTGTTCGGGTCATACGTTGCGAGGTTGCCGTAGTTGGAGCTTGACGTGGAACTCGTCATCGGGCTGACATCCTTGGCCTTGGTATAGGCATAACCAAGAGACCAGTCAAAGCCATTGTCATGCGACTTGTTGATACCCAGCGACAGGTTCAGCGCAGTAGCGTCTTTGCCCTGCACATTGGTCAGGATGGTGTCATTCAGGAAACCACGGGTGTTGTCGTAAACCGGACGTCCATCGGGAGCGATGGCAACTTCGACCAGGTTCGGGCGCACGACGATGGCAGACTCTTCGGCCTTGGTGTAAAGGAGGTCGGCATTGATGATATACCCATCACCCAGCTCGTAAGTGCCGCCCAATGAGAATTTCCAGTTGCGTGGCAGTTTGAAATTCGGGTCGATGGCGTCGACATTGCCGTCAGTGGATCCACTGCCCACAAAGTCATACATATCCTGCGGAACGTCCCAAATAGGACGGCCACTGTCAGTCCACGGAATGGTTGAGAAATCCCAGTTGCCGCGGCCGTATATGTTATCCAATACTCTTTCACGCGCTTCAATTAGTGTTGCGCCATCATTGGAGAAGTTGTTGGACAACCAGACATTCGGGTTACCGCCACTGTAGAGGCCGGCGCCCGCACGCACGCTCAAGCGGTCGTTGACATCCCAGTTGATACCCAAACGCGGCTGCATCAGGCTCATGCCGTCGAAGTTATTGGAGTTGGTGAATCCGTTGCGGCCTTCGAAGGCAGGGTTGGCGCGTGGCAGCGATGTGCTGGTGTACCACTCGTAACGGAGACCAGCGACGACAACCACGTCACCACCTGCAAAGGTAATTTCATCCTGCGCATAAGCGGTATTGATGTCATAGGCCCAGTTAGCGGCGCCATCATCCGGATTGTTGTTCGGGCGGGCATTTTCATAATAGATCCTGCCACCCCCCAGGTCGCCGGCGGCAAACGCGTCGATACAACCATTGGGGTTGTCGGAACTACAGCTGCGGTCGAAGCGATATTCACCCTCGGTTTCCTGGATAAACAGGTTGAAGATGGTCAGTTCATCGCGCTCGAAACCACCGGTAATGACGTGGTTGCCCGTTACATATTTACCGGCAAACTTGTAATTATTGGTCTCATAGTTGAGCTTGTTGGACTGGCGGGAGTCATCGACACCGAGATAAACGGTCGCACTGCTGCCAGCATTATACGTGCGGATCTGGACTTCGCCGAAACCTGGCTCGCCGATGTTCAACTGGCGGTTATCCAGCTTGAAGTTACCGGCACGGACTTCGGTAGAGAACTGGTCAGTCCAGTCAGAAAACAGGTGCAAAGTGTAAGCTTTCAGCTCTGCGCCGCGCTCGTAGTAGTGATTTGAGTAAGACAGCCTTGAAGAGCCGCCGTCACTTTCTGACAAGGTGAAACCGTCGTTGTAATTATAAGTGAACGCCGCACGGTGGTCATCGTTAATCTGCCAGTCCAGTTTAGCAACGATCTTCTCATCCTCTACCGGCAGCGTGGACGGGAAACCGCCAACGTCATAACCATAAACATTCTGTGCGATCGAGGCGATTTCATTCAACTGGGCAACGCTGACGCCGTTAACGACATCACCGGCGCCTGAGTCGGCGCCACCGCGGTTGAACTGCTGAACACCTTCAAGTTTTTCGTAGGCGAGGAAGAAGAAAAGTTTGTCCTTGATAATCGGGCCACCGAGGGTTGCGCCATAGCGTTTCTCAGTGAAGTCGCCATTGTCGATATCATCGCCTTCCAGCTTGTCGCCTTTCATGGAGTCATTGGTGTAATCGTAAAAGGCTGAACCGAAGAATTCATTTGCACCTGACTTGGTAACAGCGTTGATGTTACAACCGGTGAAACCACCATACTGCACATCGAACGGGGCCAGTTCTACGGACACCTGCTGGATAGCATCGTACGGGAATGGCTGCCTGCTCGTCGGGTAACCATTGCTGTTGAGGCCGAAGTTGTCGTTCATGCGCACGCCGTCTACGGTCAGGCTGTTGAAACGCGGGCTTGCGCCAGCGCACTGGATAGCGCCAACAAATGCCGCATCCTGGTAAATACGCGGGTCAAAACGAATGACGTCACGCAGGTCGCGGTTAATCGCCGGA
>JABDPJ010000261.1 GCA_013042835.1 Lysobacterales bacterium | reverse complement strand
GGCCAAAGCCGAAGTAGGTGCCGGAAATATCGCCCACCGCTTCCAAAAGATCGGCCGGGAGGTTGCTTGTCGGGTTGAAGTTCAGAATATAGCCTGAAGCCGCGCCATCGAGTTGGGCTACTTGTGTCGTGCCATTTCTAACGGCGTCCTGAAAATTATTGCTGACTCCATTGTGAAAAATGGTATTTTTTGATTTGACACCATCTGCTGTAATTCTTGTCGCCCTGTCAAATCCACCTTTTGGTCCGACTTCAATACGATATAATCCAGCAGCAGGGTCACTAGTGCCTAGCATATGCTGTAAATTTTCTTTACTAGGCGCCAGATCAGCTTCGTTTAATTGCACCTTCGAATTTGGTATCTGGTTAAAAGCCTCCGTCACCCCATAAGTCACCGCAGCTATAAAAGCGCCCTTGACCGCGCCTTTAACACCACCGGTAATGCCACCCGCAATAAACCCGGTAATGACGTATTGGGCAAATGCGCTATGCACACCGAAATGCAATGCAAGAAGCCCCTGCCCTCCCGGCAGAAATACACTTGCTGCTACCGCCAGGATGGTCCGGCCCCATTTCTTGATAAACCTGGCAATACTGAAAAACCCGGTCGGATCGGTATAGCTCAGCGGGTTGTTCAATACGTAGCTGTAACGATTCAGGCTTTGGGAGTTACTCGCACTCTGCACGAATGGATCGGCCTGTAAAAACCGGCCCAGCCTGGCGTCATAGATACGGCCATTCATGTGAATGATGCCCATACTGTCGACATGCTCGTGACCGGTAAACCCGCGCGTGGTCAATTCATTCAAGGGCGCATAAAGAAAACTGTCCAACGCCGTTTGCCAATCAGCGTCCTGGCGCTCACCAAAGGGACCGAAGTGCATTCTCGCTGTTATCAGGCCTTCTTCATCGAGCACAGAATGGATGGAACCAATGTGGTCTTTCAACAAGTATGAACGCTGCTCTACCCCGCTTGCCGGGTAGTAATTGGCGATGGCGACTCCGCCGAGGTAGCGCTTGAACGAGGTTGTTCCACTAGCCTCTCTGATGTACTCGACCTCGCCGAGATACAGCGTGGTTTTCTTTAACTCACCCAGCTCTGCGTCTACCCGTTTGACACGATGGTTGCCGATCCCATACGTGAACGTAGTTTCATGCTCTCCGGCGGCAAGACTGACCGCCTTGTCAAGAACAGAATAGGTGATTTCGCGGCCATCGCCGCTGACCTGGTTTCCGCTGACATCATAGCTATAGGTTTCATTGCCAGCCCTGACAACCGCATGCGGGGCTGCAGAATTGCTGCCATAAGTGTACGAACCAACATCTGATTTCCAGGTGATATTGCCGGCCGCGTTGTATTGGACAGCCAGGGTTTCAGCCGGGCTGGCTACTCCCATTGCAGGCGCAGTCAGATGCACCCGTGACAGGCGGTTGAGACCGTCGTAGGTGAAATCCTCCCTGATGTTTCCGTTCCCTGAAAAATCATGCCTGGACCTGAGATTGCCCAGCACATCAAACAGGTACTCAACGTTTTGAAGCTCTACACCAGACCCATCATACGCACTCAGGCTGATGAGGTGACCCCTGGCAGGATCATAGTCTGCGACTGCCGTGACCCCATTACCCAGGCTAGCCAACGTGACATTGCCCTTCGCATCCGTATCCAGGATTTCTTGATACACCACGCCGCTTGCCCCCTCCCGCGCTTCTTTCAACTGGCTTAAATGGCCATACCTGTAAGCATAGCGCAAACCACGAAAATCACCTGAACCGTCAAACTTTTGAAACGGACGGCCATAGGCATCATAGGTGCTCTGCTGGTAAAACAGCTGGTCGTCAATAAGGTGTGTCACACTGCTTTCCCGTCCCAGGCTGTCGTAGCCTATAGTGCGCTGATGGACGATGACACCGCCCTCACCAGCATGGTAGGTCACGCTGGCAGGTTGGGATTTACCGGGGCTAACGGTTTTGAAAATACTGACCTCATGGTTCACCGTGTCAAACGTCGTGTCACTCAGGCTGGATACATTCCTCAGCTCCCGGCGGTGCGTAACCCTGCCGAGGGAGTCATATTCGAAGTCAATAGCCTGTTGCTTGCCATCGAGTTGACGGGTTAACTCACCCAGGGCGTTGTAAGCATATTGCGTCACACCCTTGTCCGGATCGATCTGTTTTGTTTTGCGGCCTGCGCCGTCGTACTCCATCCTGGTAATCACGCCGTCCGCACCGGTTACACGCCTCAGGTAGCCCATGGCATCGTAGCTGAAGGACACATGTCCGCAGTTATCGTCATAGCTATCGGTCGTTTCTCCCAGGACATTCCGCAATTCCGTGGTTTTTTGACCCAGTGCATTTTCCGTCACAGTGACCCTGGAACCCGCCCCGACACAGTGCCCGGATGCCTCTTCGTCGTAACGGGTACTCACGTCATCGCCCCCCGCACTCACCAGGCCCGTGATCCTTCCTGCCCTGTCGTAAGCAGTTTCGTTCCAGTGAGCCTGGTCGTTTTTGAAGTAGGGTTCGGACACGCGACTCGGCCTTCCCGATGAGTCGTAAAAACGGTCAACGAAAACCATCCGGTTGGTAATACTCCTGCTAATGCTGCGAACGTTTCGTCCGCTGACATCAAAACATTGCTGCGCGAGTGCGCCGCCGCCATTTGTTTCGATACTGTGCCAGACCGTCCCGGCCGGGCAGTAATCGCCCCTGCCGAAATAGTTAAGGGTTCTTTTCCAGGCGCCCGTCTGGTTGTAACTGGCGAATGGACGGCCCATCAGATCAACCGCGCTGGTGCTGATTACGCCGTCAATGTTCCTGATTTCCAATGCATTGCCAAATATGTCCCATTGCCCGGGACCAACCGTGCGGAAAACCTGCCCCAGCGCGTTGGTTTCGCGTACAACGAACCGGCCCTGCGGATCGTAGGCGACCCTGCTGGTGCGCGCACTCATGCCGGCCCCGATTTTGGAGGTCGATCTGCGGTTACCGAACGAGTCATAGCTAAAGGTCGATGTTATCTTCAGCTTGGGATTATCCGGTTCAATGATCTCCTGCACCATGAAGGCGGTTACCGGGTCGTAAGCAAACTCTGACATCCTGGTGACCGATGCTGAACCGCTTCGGGCATGGGTCACCGTGCTTTCCAGCAGGTTGCCCAGGTTCCAACCGGATGTGGCATTCGCAGACCAGCGGTTTTGAGTGGTCTGTTTCGAAAATGGTTGGGGTTCAGATTGATCATAGGTGCTGACAGCCGACCTGGTCAGGTTGCCGCGGTTGTCGTAACGGTTTTCCGTCAGGATCCTGCTTTCAATATTTCCGGCCAATGTGTAGGTGTGTTGCAAAGACTTATCTGAGTGGATTTGCCACGTGCCGGCCATTGCCGACGACTGTTTCCACTGTTTTACGCTGTAACTCAACAATGTCCCGCTGATTGTCGCCGGCGGCTGGGTATCCGGTGTCACTGCCGGCACGGCAACAGGCTGTCTTGAAGAAACCACTGTAACGGGGTCGAATTTCGAACCAGCAGAGCTGACAGCGCGTGAAACATCAATGGGCAGGCCCGTGAAGGGAAAATCCTGCCGGTAACGGGTATTGGTGCGAATCTGCAGCTGTGGATCGTAGATTATGATCTCGGCAAAGCCCAGCAACCCTCGCCCACCGGCTTGCAGCTTGGCGCCGGCATAGTGGTACTCCGCGCGGTTGCGTGCAGACGGGTTGTTGAACGTCGGCGAGCTTCCTGTGACTTTGCTCACCACGTAAAACGGCGCAATGTAGTCATAAACAGCTGCGCCCCGACCCCAGTTGACGGCAGCCGAATCGTACATCCTCGAATACACCCCGGTGTCGGTTAACGGCTTGTAAGTAATTTCCGTACGCGCACCAAAGCCATTGATAATCGAAGTGATGACATTGGCTGGAGCAACCGCCCGGCTGCTGCTGAAGTTCATGCCTTTGCGCATTGATGTCGCCAGGATTTCGCCGTAACGGTTACTGTCTATCAATAGCTGGTCGGTTTTACCGTCGCCGTTGAAGTCAGCAAACAGGCTAGAGTCGTTCTCGACCTGGTCAACGTCGCTGTCCCCGCCGACATTACCTGCCGGAACC
Source organism: Lysobacterales bacterium (assembly GCA_013042835.1). Classification (GTDB taxonomy): domain Bacteria; phylum Pseudomonadota; class Gammaproteobacteria; order Xanthomonadales; family SZUA-36; genus SZUA-36. Next base: position 5,270 of record JABDPJ010000261.1, on the reverse strand, counting down.
TGCGTATTGGTCGCCGCCGCGAATACACGGCCAAAGTAATTCTGATGCAGCATCCATTTGGCACCGCCATTGAGCGTGGCGGACGGGTACACCAGGTCAGGAAACGTGTCGCCATTCCAATCCTCGAACCTGACCAGTTTATTGGTCTCGCCGGCTACCTGGCCGATGAGCTGCGCAGGTGCAAACCCGCGACCGGTATTCAGTCGAAAATACCAGCTTTCATTTGCATCGCCCCAGGCAAGATCGGCCAGGCCATCGGCATTGATATCGATCGGCCAGACATTCTCGCTGCGCGGCAGTCCGTCGTACCCGGGCGCGTCGCAAATCACCTCTATGGTGCAGTCTTCACCTTTTGCCACCACACTGTGGCGGGTAAATGCGTTTTGCCCATTGGATTCCATCAACACCCAGAAGGAAGCAAACTCGACATGGTATTCAGGTTGCTTGTTCTTGCCGCCCTTGCCTCCTTGGCCGCCTCCTCCAGAGGGTTGCTGATCGCAATTTGCAACGCATTTTTGATAATGGCGCCAGACCTTTATCAACAGGTCCACTGCACCGTCTCCGTTGAAATCGAAGATGCGGGCATCGGGTGTTTCCTTCTTGTCCGGGCCGTCAATGGCCCAGTTGTAGAATGGTGGTTCGGTGTGCAAATCCCAGCCACCGGCAATAGCTTTCGGAAACAAGTCCGCATTATCAACATCAACTTCGATCGGTGCTGAGAACCCGGGATTTCCGCCGGCTGCGGTTTGGTTCAGCAGTATTGTCAATTGCCAGGCATTGCCCAGCACATCCGTATGGGCGTGGAGAATATCGCTGAGGCCGTCACCGTCAAAATCCATGATGCGAAAACGGGACTCCAGGTTCTCACCGTTGAGGAAAAACCTGTGGCCGGGGTTCAGGTAGGTTTCTGCGGAAAGCCCATTGCCGTCTGAAACCAGGGCTACCCATGTGTAATCATCGGTTGCTTTTGAATATTTGCTGTACACCACGTCCTGCAGGCCGTCCGAGTTAATGTCAATCGCGAACAACCGCGGTGTTTGACCATCGTGTTTTTTGGTCAGGGTGTAATTTTCCGGCCACTCGCTAAAGCCCTCGCCCGCTTTGGCCTCCTTGACGTACAGGACATGGCGCTTGCTCTTTACTTGCGAAAAAAGCAGGTCAGCCCGGCCATCGCCGCTGACATCGGCCAATAACAACCCGCGTAACGAATTTCTCGGTAACAGACCGTTGATGACCGTGGCCGCTGTATCAATCGTTGATTCACTTTTGAGCCATTCGAAACGCGTGGGTTGATAACACGTATTGCGGCTGGCGGAACGGCATTCTGTGAGTTCAGTCAATATGGCCCGGCCCACGCCATCTGCATCATAAGTGAGTTGATAGAAACGCAGGTCTTGCAGCGGGCTGTTTGCATCTACCCGCCCTTGTGAACGAATGCTTTGCAGCAAACGACGCTGTTCGAGTTCAACGCCCGCGAAGTAGTTGTATGTCAGGTCACCGGCAGTATCCCGGTCACTGTAGGTGAATAGCAAACGGGCGCTTGGAAGCGTATTTGCCCGTGAGTTACCGGCGTAATCAATTGCCTGCAAATCATAGGCCACCGGTCCAGTACTGTTTTTGGCATAACTGTATGTGATGTAGTTTCGCGCCCGGTCTTCAACCCGGTTTTGCGCCCAGGTGAAGACTGTCGCCGGGCTTGCACTGCCGCGCGCTTCAATACGGGAATCATCGCTCCTGCCATATTCAACCACGGTCCCGTTCTTGCGCTCGACCTTGAACCAGGCCGGTCCATTACCGGAAGATCCGTAAGAAGTCACCCGGGCAAAACTGTCAATTTCTGTGCGGTATTGCGCACCATCATCGCCGTAGTCACCGGTGGACGGATCCAACACCAGGCGTTGACCATCCAGGCAAAAGCGGTCTTCACCATCAAGCCTGACACCCCTTGAACCGGAAATGCCGTCGTGCTCCATGGTTTGCGGGCAAAGGGATATGGATGAAAGGCCGCCAAGCGACCAACCAACGCCGACACTGCCATTACCCCCTTGCGAATTGTAGTTCAATGAAATATTTGGCTTGAAACCACCGCTTGCCGGAGCGGCAAGTACAGGAATACTGTAAGTGGCGCTGCCGGATGCATCGACCCTGAATTCACCCACAGTGGCGCCGACGCTGGAAGAACTGCCGGCGCTCATGATTGGTGGTGTAGCGGGTTGAGGTGGTGATTCAGGTGACGCGTTCGAAAGCTCTCTTGTGACAGTGAAACCGGCCGATTTGGCCATCAACGTCGTTTGCTCACCATCGCCCATACGCAATTCAAATTCATACAGTCCCGCCTCGGAAAGCTGGTAAGGAAAATCAACGGCAGGCGACTGACCGGACGTCATGACTTTGCTATATGCGTTTGACGTTACATTGTGGGCGTAGACTGTGGCCGCCGGATAATTGCCACCGGTGTACCAGGTCAGCTGTACGCTGCATGTTGGTTTGGAAGCCGTTAGTTCACAGGTGGAACCTGTTGGGCTGTCATAAGACACGCCATGAAAACTGGCCGTTTTATGCAATGAAACGGATTCATTTTCTGCACCAATACTGATCGAACCGGATATCACGTCCGCCTCCGGCAATGTGAAATCCGCTCGAAAATCCTGCGTATTCAAATCTGGAAAAGAGCGGTAACCATTGCGGTTAGAAATTTCGACAGGCTGGTTTGAATCGCAGCCGGACATGTGCCAGTTCTGACTCCAGCCAGCGGGTGTATCAGATGCAGGTGAATATCCCTCTGTCAGGTAGGCGAGACAGAAACTGCTGGATGCCGGGACGGCGGGACCATTGTTAACCGCCTGAACCCAGGTTGAATCACCCTCGGCGTCCGGAAAGACCACGGTGACGACCTCGGCCAGGTCACCAATATTCGTTGCAACATAATAACTGTCATCATCAGCGGATTCCCAAAGCCCGCTAAAGTGCGAAATATTGCTGGTATCCAGCGGGTCCGAGCCAAGCAAAAGCACCAACGGATCAGAAGCGAAGAGACTTTCTTTCTTGAAATTCGCGTTCCAATGAACAGTAGCACTGGAGTTGCTGGCACCGAACACAACATCAGCGGAACCTACCAGCACCTCACTGCCATTGATTTGACTGGCCCACAGGCCGCCGTGAAAAATCCCGGAGCCAGTTTGTACCGCCTTTAGTGTCAGTACGACAGGTCGATAGGCGCTGGCGCCAGGAGGGCAACTCGAGCAACCGGGAACAGATCCAAACCGCTTGGCTTCGTAGGTATACCAGACCCCTACCAGGTCATAGTTGTTGCCAAAACGCGGGTCATCCTGGGCGAGCGCAAGCCGGTTGGACCAATAGAAACTCCAGCCATGGCCAGTTTTGGCCGGGTTATACCAATGGCCCGGTTGCAGGTCGCCGGGGCCACCAGTGGCGGTGTTGGTCGCCGCGGCCCTCAGGGCACCCGCACTTTCCTCAGTCAATAGTGTCGATTCAACCATTGCGGTTATCTCAAGCGTCAGGAGCTTCGAAGACGGGCCACAAACCGGCAGGCCGGAGTCGTCCTTCGTGCAAGCCTGAAGCAGAAACTGGTATTCTCCCGGCTGCAGGCGCCAGATCCGCAAACTCGTCGACTCTGCAAAGTGAACCGATGTGTCTTCCTCGAAAGTTTCTGTGATTTTGAAAAACTCACCCGAAACGTCTCCCGACGCTGTCCACTCAAGGGTCGCATAACCATCATCTGATGTAAGCCGGGCGGGAACGGTCCAGGCCGGAGAATCGCTGGCTGCGCTGGCAACAGCTGGAATCTGAGCAAGCAGAAGAAAAAGAACAAGCCAGAATTGCTTTGACCTGTCACTAGCTGTCTGGCGCCAAATACGAAAACCAGCGAAACGTACCCCTGGACACTGAAACATAAGAATCCCCCCAGATTCCAACCAGCGGCCGAATGCTCGCCGGTTATATTTTTTCAGTGTTAAGTGTGCGTATTCAGAATCACGGAATCTGCCGTTTGAATGCTATGGTTGGTGTCAGATAGTTGCTCGTGTGTTTGCAGGTAGAACAAAGCGCGAACATCACAAAGCATTGAATCACAAAAAGCAGGAGATAATGGCAAGACAGGAGTTCAACGGCATATCTGATTTTCAGCCGATTGGAGACATCTCACACCTGCGATTCTTATCCGGTCATGAAGTAGCCCACATAAGAAAAAACAACCCAGCAAGCAAACAAGCCAATCACGATCATCCGTGACATGCCGTTCTTAGTGATATGCGCGAATCCCTTCGCACCAAGAATGCCGAAACAGGGCAGCAGGCCCAGCATATAACTTGCTTTTGCAGTGCTGTAGATAGGCAAAGTGGCGTACAGGTATCCAATCGCAAGTACATATATCGCTATGCAGGAAACGGAATAAATCAAAACAGGCTTGAGCGTTGTCCCTTTGCAACGAAAGCTCCTGTATATGCCAACAAATATCGCGAGGCTCGGCAAAATGGAAAACCAAGCGACCGGCAGTGCGAAGCTGTAGTTCCACGGTGGCATTTGCCCGATTCCCAGGCCACTTTGAAGACCATCAAACCACATGGTCGAATACAAGGAGTCCCACAACCCGTATACGCTTGCCAAAACGGGGTTTGCAAGTGCCTGACCAAACGCCACCAGGTCTCCCAGTGTGCGAAATCCGGGCTCCTGCCACCAGGTAATGCCCCGCGAAGTGCTCCAGCCATTGACGAAGGGCTGTCCGAGTTCAAGCATGTTTCGTATGAAGTACCACCCGGTGAATATCAATACGAAGAACAATATCTTCAGGCCAATCAGCGTTATTGTCTTTTGGCTGGTTGCATTCCTGCTTAACAACCATGCCAGGCATATAACCGTTGGAACAATCAGCAAGAACGCAGAGATTTTTGAAAGGATGGCTGCGCTCAGAATGACGGCGAAAATCAGTTGCTCTTTTTGTGACAGGAGTTTTTCGGGCGCATTGATAAACTTTATGACATAAAAAATAGCGGCCGATGTAAAAACTGCGGCAAAGACTTCATTGCCCAACTGTTGAGACATGTATAAATGCATGGGCATGAAAGTCATGATGGAGAGCCCGATGATTTGTGCGCCAGCCTGTTTTGGAAATACTGACCTCATGATGCGGTAACCAATTTCAATTTGTGCAAATCCACAAGCCAGGGGAACTACTCGCAGCACTTCTGCCGGGGTATAGGGAAGGGAAAACAGTTGTCCGGTTTTGAACACGATCGCACTGACGATGTAAT
>JABDPJ010000260.1 GCA_013042835.1 Lysobacterales bacterium | reverse complement strand
GTAGAAAGGTATGGGTGTCCTGACTTTTTCTTTCTGACTTTTTCTGCTGACTTTTTCTTATGTAGAAAGGTATGGGTGTCCTGACTTTTTCTGACTTTTTCTTCCTGACTTTTTCTATGGGTGTCCTGACTTTTTTTTCTATGGGTGTCCTGACTTTTTTTCTGACTTTTTTTAGTCAGGGTTTTTCGCCACTTCAGGTAAGATTTCCCGCGCCAATATTCGCATGGGTATAAACTGTTTGCGGTCTCCATAGTTTACCGCGGTGAAACTAGCAACCAAACTATAGTCCGGCACGAAAAATGTGAAGTTGCCCCCATTTCCATGGGCATAACTGACTTGTACCGTTTCCCCCGTATCCCCGACAGGAAAAGACATGCGCCACCAAAGATAGCCGTATGTTTCAGGCCGTTCGGGCACGCGTGCATGATCATCAATCATACGCTTCATCCAGGACTTGCTTATCAAGCGCTCGCCCTGCCAGACGCCTCCCGCCCGCAGCAGAAGACCGATCTTGTGAAAATCTTCAAGCGTCAGGCGCAAATGCCCGCCTGTATCCGTATAACCAGTTGGGGTTTCTTCCCATTTGGCGGAAGTTATGCCGAGTGGTCCAAACAGTCTTTCCTGCGCAAACGCAGGCACTGTCTTGCCACTAAGTTTTTCGATAACACGTCCAAGTGCAACCACGCCCCCGGTGCAGTAGCTGAAGTGCTTTCCAGGTTCATAAGCAACTGGCTGAGATAACCAAAAGGCCACCCAGTCAGCCCTTTTGTACATTTTATCTTCGTGGCCAACAGACGCTGGAACCCAGTCATTACAGGCCAGCCCTCCCCGCATCGTCAGCAGGTCTTTGATGGAAATTTTCCTTTTTGGATCATCAATCGAGATTTCATGAAATTCATCCACAAGAATGCTGGATAGTTTTAGTCTTTCATTCTTTAAAGCCCCGTCTTCAATCAGTTCACCAACCAGAATGGCTGTAATACTTTTTGTGGCAGAACGGATATCCTGTCGTCGTTCCGCAGAACCCGAGGCCGCGTGAGACGTATAAGTTTTGTCTCCCACGCTGATCATCATCCCCTTAACACCAGCATATGTGCCTGCGCGCACATCCTTCAAAACCTGCGAGAAAAGCGTGTCCTCTGCGATTGCCGGCACGATGAAAAATAACAAGATCGCAAAAGCCAAAATCACATACCGAATAGAGTCAGTATTGGTCATATCGAACTACTAGACCTGCATGAAATGGCCACGGTGTGGCAAATGACTCATGCTTTTTTGGCACTTGTCAAACGATGTTTCCGGAAATTTCTCAGCATTTCCAGTCCGATTTCACTATTGGCCAATTCCTTTGCCGTCATCAAGCGCAATTGCACGTCAATGGTTGCATACACGGGTTCCAACTCCGTGTTAAATACTTGCTCCTTAATGACAAACCTTTGAATACGGATTGGAACCGTGCGCTGTCCCCAGGTGAAAGCCAGTACGGAGGGTTTCCGACCGATACGCATGCCGGAAAAAGTCGCGGATACCCGCACGGTCTGAGCCTCGAACATTCTTTCCAGGGCCGCGAGTTGAGGATAGATACTGACGGGAAGTTCATCCGGATCATCACGTTCTGGCAAGGCGTCAACATGCAGAATCAGCGTAAAGCGAATGGATTCGCTTATCGAATTAGTACCGTCATTATAGTTCTGTATGCGTGTCAACTGCTCGGGATTGTACTGAAAGGAAACCCGTTTCTCCCGCCCTGGTGGGGAAGAGAAAAGCTCAAATGCACCTTTTTTAATTTTACGGCTCATTCCGAAAACCTGTTGTTAACAGGCCTAGTCCGGCTCGGTCGGTTCCGTAATAGCAGCATCCCGTTCCCAGCCCTCATGTACCAGCGTAATTGATTGGATCGCAACTTCATTGCCATTGGCATCCAGGTTTGGCAAAGCCGTGAATTCGCTAACCCAGCAACGATAGATTTTGTAGGCCATGACCACCTGCCCGGCCTCATTCATAAACTCCAGGATGACGTCCTTGCGGAAATTTTTCAGGGATACCTCCTGGCCCAACCCACTCCCCAGGCTCCAGACCTTATTGGCCCATTCCTCGAAAGCCAGATCGTGAGTCACGCCGCGTTCCAGGGTGATGGGTTCGTAGCGTGTATGCCCCGGCATCTGCCTCGACAAACTCGGGTCACCGCCTTCACGGTGTGTGATGATCTCAGTGCGACGACTCAAACTTGAAATCTTGCTGACGCCGGCCACGTAGCGGCCATCCCATTTCAGTCGAAACTTGAAGTTTTTATAGGGATCAAACCGATTGGTGTTAACGGTAAATTGTGGTGCCATACATCCCCCAATCCAGAGATTGATATCAATGCGATTACTTTCAGATTATCAGACATTGCTGGACTGGGCAAAAAAGCATCTGCATATCGGTTCGAGTCATTGACATTGCAGAGCCACCCATCTTGAAGAACGCGTGAAGAACGCGGACACCCATGGCTTTTCCTGATGAGTTGCTGGTAGAAGATCGTTCCTCAGTTGGCTGGTTGTGCATGGGCGCTAATTTAGCTTTTCAAGGTATGAGTGGCAGATGTACGAGGTTGGTCATCTTGAACCAGACTTAACCACCCACCCGAAGCCGCCAAACGTGCGTCATTGTATCCCAGGCAATAATGGCGCAGGCCACCAACAGCCCGCCTTTCGCTGCCCGTTCGAAAAACACCAGGAATTCGCGGGCAGACTCATGCGCCACGGTCAGGAGTTCCGCCTGGCCCACGGCGTAACCCAGCAGGCCGAGCCAGATGACATTCGACACGATTGTTACCAGGCGCAAATTCCGGGACCAGTGCGCACGCATGAGTCGATACAGGCTGAACCCGATATCGAATGCCAGCATAATACCCGCCAGAACCCAGAACCACGAGGGCAGGTTCACGGCCCAGTCGTGTATCCACTCGCTGTTGTGAAACACAGCAGGCGGCAAATCGATTACATCCAGGATCAGCAACAGGGCATAGGTCGAAAAACCGAGGTCAAACGCGGTTTCGAAGCGCGAAATGGACTGGTGGCTGTCGACCGGTTTCAGCGACTTTGCATCCCAATTATCTAACCATGTGGCCTTCTCACCGCTCCTCTCCAGGGCGACGAAAACGCCGAACACACAGGCGCCCACCCAGAGCAACGACTCCGGAATGGATGCAAACGAACGCCAGAAGGAAGACCAGATGTTACCGCTGGCCAGCGCTGTCACGGCGCCCACGATAACGTGGAAAACGACAACCAGCGACAGTGCGATCCTGAGCACCTGCAGGAAACTGAAATAGAGCTGCGGTCCAATAAGGTATGCCGAATTCACAGACGCCAGGCGTGTGGCGAATTTCATCGGGTGCTCCTTGGTGCGATTAAGAAACTCCGCCTCACTCAGCTTTGGCTCTTCCGTCTGTGCGTCACTGAATGATTCGCACAGTTCGTCGTAAATTTCGGCGTAGAGGTCATCACGCTGCGTTGCGGGATGGTAGGAAACCACCTCGTGGGCATAGGCCTTGAGCATATCCATCATTTCTTCTCCTTCAGCACCGCATCGATGCTGTCATTCAACACGCGCCACTCGACGATCAGCGATTCCAATACCTCCTGCCCCAGTTCGGCGAGACGGTAATAGCGTTTTTTCCGCTTGTCGTCGGACCGCCACTCGCTGGTCAGCAGCCCCTGTTTCTCGAGCCTGCGTAACAGCGGGTACAACGTGCCCTCGTCTATTTCCAGGCCCTTTTGATTCAGCTCCCGGCGCAGAGAATAACCGTAATGCTCCTCCTGCAGTTGTGCGAGGACCGCCAGCGGCAAGGCGCCACGCCGCAATTCGAGCCTTAGTTTTTCGACGATTTCCTGACTGTTCATCTGGTTTCTCTATACTGTGTATCACATAGTATGTGGCATACACTGTATATCACACAGTATGTGAGGTCAACCCTGCCGGAAGTCATCATGTCGATGTGCTTTGCTACGGACAAAATAAGCGAGCACACGAATATGAGTAAAACAAACGCCATAGTCCTTTAAACTCAGAGCACCAAACGGCCATTCACACCGGTCGTTCAATTAAAATGGCGCGCAAACTGATCAGCTTTGCAAGCTCAGATCTAAATATCGGCCGGATACAACTGTGTTTTTCTCCAACCATTGAACCCAGTATGAGATCACCCATACCGTTACCAAGGTGGGAACAGCAGGTCAGTGCCGTGGTTGACTTGTTTCTTCATTCAAACAAAGCTATCGGCAGACTTGGAGAAGCCCTGCAATCCGTTAACAGCGTTATTGCTGCAGAACCTGTAACTCGATGATGGTGCCCCAGGCTGCCGCAGGGATATGCAACCAGATCAGTCGAGGGTGCCGACCGGTGAGATATACTATGATTAAACGTCCGGCAACCTCAAATGGCAAGCCCCTTTGCCCTGGTTGACCGCGGCGTGCGTTGCAGGCAAAAAGGATCGACATGCGAAGTCTCTTTGGCGTCCTGGCCTTTGCGGTCAGCGTTTATCTCATATTGTTGCTGATGCTCTACCTGTTGCAGGGCAGGATGGTATACCTGGCGAATCTTCCTGGTCGCACGCTGACCGCAACACCGGCTGACATCGGCCTGGAACATGAAGATGTGTCGCTGGTGACCGTTGATAATGAAGAGTTGCACGGCTGGTATATACCGGCCACAAACCCTGGCGGTGTCGTGCTCTTCTTTCACGGCAATGCAGGAAATATTTCGCACCGCCTGGAAAGCATCGAGATTTTTAACGAACTGAATCTGGACGTATTGATCATCGATTACCGTGGTTACGGCCAGAGTACCGGCAAGGCCACTGAACAAGGCACCTATCTCGATGCACAGGCGGCATGGGATTACCTGGTCGATAAACGCGGTGTTGCCCCCGGGGACATGGTCATATTCGGCCGTTCACTCGGCGGTGCGGTGGCATCCTGGCTCGCGGCTCGTACGACACCCGGGGCGGTCATTCTCGAATCCTGCTTTACCTCCGGTGTGGACATGGCCGCTCGACTCTATCCGTTCCTGCCGGCCCGGTTGATCACGCGTCTGAAATATCCCGTAAAAGATTACGTAAAGCAACTCTCGAGCCCGTTACTGGTGGTTCATAGCCAGCAGGACGAAATCATCCCGTTTGATATGGGCCAGTCGATTTTTACCGCGGCGCCGGAGCCAAAAGAGATTATGCAACTCTCCGGTGACCACAATGGTGGATTCCTTTTAAACAGGGAGCGGTACCAGGCCGCGATTGGTAAATTTCTGGAGCGGCACTTTTCCTCCCAAAATCGCTGACCAAGGCTACCGTTTCATGCGGTATTGAACTAACATGCAAGTCACCGTTCAAGGAGCTTGACGAATGCATATTTTGAGTCGTATCAAGGTGAAAATCCTGGGTCTGGCCGGGCACGTGCTGAATTTCCCCAAACCCTTCTCCTTCGTGGGTCCCGGCGCCTCGCTGTCACTGGTTCGCGAGATTATCGGCCTGGGTGTAAAAAGGGTCATGGTGATCACCGATGCGCAATTGTTCAAGCTCGGCATCGTCGATCCTCATATCCAGTTGCTGAAAGACGCTCAGATCGAAATAGATATATTCAACGAGATAGAACCCGACCCTGGGTTCGAACTGGTCCTGGAGGGTGTCGAACGCGTCAAGAATTTCAAACCCGATGCCGTGATTGCCGTAGGCGGCGGATCGTCGATCGACGGCGCAAAGGCGATTCTGCTCAGTCATGCCAACGACTGCCATCCTTCCAAGTTGACCGGGGTCTGGTTATATTCCTGGCCACGCAAGCACTGCCTGCCTTTCTTTGCCATTCCAACGACCGCCGGGACCGGCGCCGAGGTGACCATCGCGGCCGTGGTGTCCGACAAGGCCGCGCAGATCAAGTATGCCATTATCGATCCCAAGACCGTGCCGGCCATGGTGGCGCTTGACCCCAACCTGATGCTCGGGCTGCCGCCATTCATCACGGCGCCCACCGGTATGGATGCCCTGACACACGCGGTCGAATCCTACCTCTCGACGCTTGCAACCGAAGAGACCGATGAGTTGGCGCGTATGGCAACGGCCAGTATCATTCGCAACCTCGCCGTCGCCTACACCGATGGACAGAACCTGGAAGCCCGTGAGCGCATGGCCGTGGCGGCCTGCATGGCCGGTCTCGCTTTCACCCGTGTGGGTGTCGGTTATGTACATGCCATCGCGCATCAGCTTGGCGGCCTTTACCACGTGCCGCACGGACTGGCCAACGCCATCGTCATGCCGCACGTGCTGGAATTCTCCAAACCCAACTGTACCCATCGCCTGGCGGAACTGGCCCGAATCTCGGATATCGGCGAGAACGGTGCAACGGAATCAGCACTGGCGGATGCCTTCATCGCGCGTATACGCAAGCTGAATGCGGACATGCAGATCCCGGAAACCATCAAAGAACTCAAGCGCGAAGATTTCGGCAAGATCATCGACCGCGCATTTGCCGAAGCCCACGGAACTTACGGTGTGCCCCGCTACCTGTCGCGTGAAGATGCTACGGCGCTACTTGAAAAATTGCTGCCTTAGACCGGCACATATGGGAAAAAGGGATTCGGACCCCTTTATCGGCGGCGTTATCGAACTCAGGGACGCGTAACCGCAATTTACATATGGCTGATCTCGTCCCGGGTTCAAGGATTGGCGAAAAAACCACTGTATCTGGCCAATATTTGTATCTGAGTACGCAATTTTGACCAATTTGCTCTGCATTACAACTGACAGTCGGATAGGAGTGGCTGTTTTGTACTTTGGGTTTCAGGTGAATATGGCGTTTGTTTTACCTATACCCCAGACAGGAGCAGGACTTGGCATAGGGAGACTCATACGTCTTCCCCTACAATTTAGGCAGGTTCCGATGGCGGGAAGGGCACCGAGCGGCTCAATGAGCTTCGATGCGGTCCAAACGCTACTGAGGGTAAAGGCCAGCTGGCTGATCGGGTTGGCGCCGGCCTCGGCGATGTGGTAGCCGGAGATCGATACCGAGTAGAAGTTGCGCACCTTGTGGTCGACGAAATACAATTAATAACGCGGACACCCATAGCTGTTCCCGTGGGGAGACATGGGTGTTTCATCTTTTTGCTTTAGCCCTGATCAGATAAGTCTGGTGGTTGGGCGTACAGTACTTTGAAAGAAATGGAGCCTGCTAAGTAAAAGCCCCCGGCATGGGGTGCCGGGGGCTTTTAACACGCGAAAATTCTACAGTGTCGGTGTCAGTCGAGCAGAGCAACCGGCAGCAATACGCGGTCAATCACGTGAGCGACGCCGTTTTCAGCGGTAATGTCCACAGCTCTGACGATCGGGTCGCGCAGGAACGGCTCGTTGTCGGTCAGGCGGATTTGGGCAATTTTCTTGCCTTTAAAATCCAGAGTGAAAGAGTTGCCGAGAAGTGTCGTAATTTCGGCGCCATCGCCAGCCGCAACCACGTCACCAGACATTATTGTTCCCGCCACCAGGTGGTAGAAGAGCACGTCACGCACCGTATCGACCCCCAGGGTGTCAACAATTGCCTGGAAAAGGGCAGCTTCATCTTTGATGGACAGACCATAGGCGTCTTCTACCAGAATCCGAAACGCTTTGTCTGTCGGAAGAAAAGCAGTCAACTCCATGGTGTCGGCAGCACCACCCAAGCCTGTTGCCAAGATTGCTTCAGTAACGATATCGAAATCGTCCTGGTTCGTGTCAAACTGGTCTCCGTCGGCCAACAATATCTGGGCCAGGGTCAGGTGGCCGTCAGCTTGGACGGCAGGTGCGGAAAAGCCTAATGCAACGGTTGCGGCTAAGGCGGCGATGAAATGCTTTTTCATAATGATTACTCCTGATCGTTTGCTGTAAAAAATTTGGATTTAGTCGTTAGTGACGAACATAATACTAACTGAGAAATCCTCAATGTACAAGTATTGTATAGAAATAAATTTATTTTTCTTTTCGGGTTCGCCCTAATAATCGAGTTATTCTGGCGAATATCTACAAAATTTTGAAATATATAAAGTTTATAAATCATATAGTTAAATTTTTTTGATTAGTAGCTTCTGGTTTTTTCAGGAGGGGAAATTAAGAAATTAAAATGTATACATAATATGATACAAAATAGTCATTTTTTGAGTTATTTTTAAATTGTTTTGGGGAATAGAAGATCTAGACACTCCCGCTCTAAGCTGAACCGAGGGCTACCTTTAACACTGGATACCTCAAGTTGGTTAACCGAAAAGGTCCAACCATGAAGCAATTACGGAGGCGTCTATGAAACAACATATAATCCGCATCGGCCTGGACTTCGATGAAATCCAGTACCAGGGTAAGACCCGTACCGAGGGAACCGGTGAAGTCAATGAGTTCGAAAAAAAACCAGAAAAAAACCAGAGAAAAGCGATGGTCCGTGTCAGCCAGCACTAATGATGCTTGGTCCAGTGACTTTTAATGACTTCACCGGTATCTTTTGTTGAAGGCCGAGCCGTGGTATTGCGTATTATCGACATCCAGGCCTATATCGACGATTGCGTGGCGATGTTCTTGAGAGCCTACCGCGCCGATCGTTGATGTCAGCAAGGAGATGAAGCTCGATTGATGGATCCGCTTCAAGAAAAAGCCCCGGGGCCGAAGGCACCCGGGGACTGTCAGCAGCAATTGGCCGGCAAGTCACTATACTGCCGACGTTGACTGGTCTATTTGCGAAAACTTTCGATCGTACCTGAGAACTGGCTGACCAGTATGCCTCCGACATAGACCGTGGTCAGGAATTCGCCGGTCGCGGTATCCCTGTCTTCACCCTGCTGGCCGGAACCCTGGACAACGACCCTTCCCGGAATACCGTTGGCATCGAACAGGTGCGTGAATTCTGATGTATAGCTTCCACCACCCATCCTCTCCCAGGTCCCAAGACCCGTGCCATAGGTGGCATCGATATTGGTGAGCGTGCCGTCCTGGTCAAAATGAACAATATTCATTGCAACCGGGCCCGGGGCTCCGTCAGGTGTAATATGCACTTCCCAAACTCCATCGACACCGAAGCCGTTGGCCTGGGCCGAATTCCCGAAAGATAAAGCAACAACCATAATTCCGATCGAGACGATAATTTTTGTAGATAGTTTCATGTGTGTGACCTCCACTTGGTTCAGTTTTAATTGATTTAAGTTTGACTAGCTCCAGGGGAATCCCGAACCGGTCAGCCGACACCGTCGTCTTCACCGGAGTGGGACATTACCCGTGATTTTCAGGATGGCAATATCGGATTGAATGTGCCATGTTATGATCTGAAACAATCTGAAAATTCATGAAAACAGGCAACAATGAACAAGAAACCCCCGCGAGGTGGCACTTTTCCGGATTCGTTCTGGATGCTGGACAGCGCACTCTGAAAGATCAGGAAGGGGACGTAATCCGATTACCAGCGCGGGCTTTTTACATCTTGCTTGAGCTTGTTCGAGCGGCCGGAAGGCCGGTAAGCAAAGACCACCTGCTGACATCCGCATGGAAAGGCCGGATCGTCGAGGAGAACAGTCTTAGTCGAGCCATTTCAACCTTGCGACAGGCACTGGGAGATGACGCGGTGTCACCCCGTTTCATCGCCACGATCCAGGGCGAAGGTTACCAGTTCGTTGCCCAATTCGACGTTGATCAGGCGGACGAACCGGAATCAAGCGCATCCAAACCTGATCCTGCCCACTTAACAGCAGCGGCCGGCAAGCAGCATGTCCAGAGGCTGTCGCGCGTATACT
>JABDPJ010000255.1 GCA_013042835.1 Lysobacterales bacterium | reverse complement strand
GCGCAAACACCGCTCTAAATGACCTTCCGGAGCCGGGTGATTTGCTGATGATGAGTTGAAACAGGAGTTCACCATGATCCACGGATCACTCGCCGCACTTGTTACGCCATTTCGAAATGATGCAATTGATGAGAATGCCATTCAAAAAATGGTGCAGTGGCATATTGGGCAAGGCACGAATGGACTCGTCCCGGTCGGGACAACAGGTGAATCCGCTACGCTGAGCGAGCAGGAGCACTGCCGGGTCATCGAACTCGTGGTGCAGGCTGCGGACGGCCGGATTCCGGTGGTTGCCGGCGCCGGCTCAAATAATACGCGGGAGGCTATTTTCTATCATGCCCGGGCGCAGGAACTCGGCGCTGACGGGGCGCTGCACGTCGCCGGCTACTATAACCGGCCGTCGCAGGAAGGTCTGTTCCGGCATTTCGAAGCATTGAGCGAAATCAGCACCATCCCGATCGTGGTTTACAACATCCCGCCCCGGGCGACCGTCGATATTCAGCCGGAAACGATGGCCAGGATCGCGACGCTGCCCAACGTGACCGGGGTCAAAGACGCCACCGCCGACCTCACCCGCCCACTCAGGGAACGGATGCTGATTGACACCGCGTTTTCATTTCTCTCCGGCGAAGACGGCTCGGCAGTCGCCTATAACGCCGCCGGCGGCAACGGCTGCATTTCCGTGACCGCGAACATTGCGCCCGCCTTGTGCGCCCAGATGCAAGCGGCTTGCCGTGACGGTGATTTCAGAAAAGCCATGAACATCCAGGACCGCTTGATGCCCCTGCACCTGGCATTGTTTGCAGAACCCAATCCTGCGGGGGCTAAATATGCCGCCTCGTTGCTGGGCCTTTGTGACGCCTATTGCCGTTTACCGATGGTACCGCTGAGCGATAACTCAAAATCATCTATCAAGAAGGCGATGACCGGGCTCGGACTGATCTGACCGGACTAACAATCGCTACAGCGCAAATTTGCCGCGGCGAATACGTTCGGCCTCCATCTGTTCAACTTCGCGTGAACCCGAAATGACAACTTCCGGATTCGGCACATAATCGATGTCATTGTTCTCCCGCTCGTAAGGCACCGCGTTCAGAATGGTGCGCATCGCGTTGAGGCGGGCCTGGTGCTTGTCCTCCGAGCGGATCACCGTCCACGGGGCATGGTTGGAGTGCGTCTTCTTCAGCATTTCGTATTTTTGATTGGTGAAATCATCCCAGCGTTCCTGGGCCTGTAAATCCACCTCACTCAATTTCCATTGCCGCAAGGCATCGTTCTTTCTGCGGTCGAATCGACGTGCTTGTTCATTTTTAGTCACGCTGAAATACAGCTTCACCAGTATGGTTCCCTGGCGCACAAGATCTTTTTCGAAACCCACGACACCCTTCATGAAAATCTTGTACTCCTCCGGCGTGCAAAAACCGAATACCGGTTCGACCATCGCCCGGTTATACCAGCTGCGGTCAAACAGCACACATTCACCACCTCTTGGAAAATGTTCAACATAGCGCTGAAAAAACCACTGCGTGCGCACGGCGGACGTTGGTTTGCCCAGCGCCACGACGCGATAGTGTTTCTCATTCATGTATCGTGTGACCCGGCGTATGGTGCCGCCTTTGCCCGAAGCGTCGCGGCCCTCGAACAGAATAATCATGCGGCGCTTGGTTTGTTCCAGGTACTTCTGCATCAGGATCAACTCGGCCTGGAATGGTTTGAGATCCTTTTCAAGACCAGCCTTTTCGAGGATACTGCCCGCCCTCTTGCCGCCGTGGGCTTCTATTTGTGAGCGCAGTTTTTGATTTTCCGCGAGCAATTCTTCCGCGGTGGGCATGACCTCGGGTTCGGGTTGTTCACTGGTAGCCGTGGTTGCCTGCTCCGCCGTGTTGTCCGGATCAATGGCATCATTGGCTGGTGTCTCATTCTGGGATGCACGTGTGGCCACTAAAAAATTCCTTTATTGGGATGATGGAAATATCTTAAGGTATTGATCGTCCTGTTTATAGTAAAAGCTTGCAGTTTTGGGGCCTCATGGGAAAGTGACGGTATGCAGTCATGTCCGCACAAATAATAAGCTGTGGGCATCACGATGTTAACGCGGGACCTGCGGATTCCCACTTGATAGAAAAGCGCCGGGGATGTGTAAGATTGACACGGGTTGTTGTTGAGGTATTATTTCTGCCGCTCCAAATCCAAACTTGCCAAACCAAAAATGGGGAAAATCAATGATTCAAATACTTTGCGGTGACGCCGGTCACAAAGCACGCTGTACTGCACTGTCTGGCGCCAATGGCGGTGCAAGCGTCGCCATGGCTTCCGGCCCTGCGTTCGATAAAAAAGTCATGCGGATAGACACATTGACATTCTGGGGGCACGGGGACTCCAGCACATTCTGCGGCTTGACCGCCAGAGACTTTGTCAAAAAAGTCAAGGAATGGAAAAAGTGGAACCCGACGATCAACACGGTGGAAATCATTACCTGCAACTCCAGGCACGGCACCGAACTGTCGCAACGCGTTAACGGCGAAATAGAAAAGAGTTGGGTAAAGTCTTACACCGACCAGGTAAAGCGCGACCTGCAAAAGAAGAAACTTACCGTGAAAGCGTTACCGATGGGCATGGGCATCGGCAGTGCCAACCGCTGGTCCATTTTGAAGTACAGCGGGACAACCAACACCTGGCTGTACATTACCGCGGATGGCGCCAAGGATACCGATGCCATGTGGCCCGGGGTTTATAAAGTCGAAGAACACCCGACCTTCGTGACTTCGAAGAACTACGTCACTGCAGGGACCGCGGTCAAGGCAGCCGACAAGTTGCGCCAATACACCATAGATTTCGGCACGGTCGGACATTTGCGCGACGCACTGGTCGTCCTCGCCTGACGGCAGGACGGACTTGATTGACGGTGTCAGGGCACGTTTACGGCGGTATCGCCCTGACGCCGCTTATTTCTGTTTCAGCCGGTTTTCCCAGAACTCCGCATTTTTAATGCCCAGTGCTTTTGGATCAAAAGTGTATTTTTCCCTGCCGTCGGCTTTTTGCTTCTCATAATCCCGCAAGGCCTTGATCGCCGGCTGCCCGGCGAGAAAAATTATCAGGATGCCAACGATATTGAGCCACGCCATCAGGCCGACGCCGATGTCCCCCAGCGCCCAAGCCAGGCTGGCTGTCCTGATTGCACCGTAAAACACCGTTGCCAGCAAACCAAATTTCAGGATCAACATCAGGCCGGGAATATTTAAGGTCCGCTTGATATAAGCCACGTTGGTTTCGGCAATGTAGTAGTAGGCAAGCAGGGTGGTGAAGGCGAAGAAGAACAGTGCCACGGCTACGAACGGCGCACCGACTCCGCTGACCACGGACTCTACGGCCATTTGCGTGAAGGCCGGGCTGTTGGGGTCAACCGTCGCCATCAGGGTTCCGCTGGAGACCACGGTCTCCACCCCTTCAACGTGATAGGCGCCGGTAATCAGGATCATGAACGCGGTTGCGGAACACACCAGCAGCGTATCGACATAAACGGAAAAGGCCTGCACCAGGCCCTGCTGTGCCGGGTGCTGCACCTCGGCGGCCGCGGCTGCGTGCGGGCCGGTGCCCTGGCCTGCTTCATTGGAATAAATACCTCGCTTGACGCCCCAGCCAATAGCTGCCCCAAAGCCCGCCATCGGTGTGAACGCGTCCTTCAAAATCAATGCAAACACATCGGGCACGGCACTGATATTCAGAGAAATAATGACCAGGGCACTAACGATATAGGCCAGCGCCATCAGGGGCACGACGACCTGGGTGAAATGTGCAATACGCTTGACTCCACCGAAGATAATGACGCCAAGAAACAATACGACCGTGCTGCCGGTGATCAGTTTGACCCTGCTCACCTCCCCGAACGGACTCTCGATCAGCGCTCCGCCGCCCAGTGCCAGGTCAACCGCATTGCCGATTGCGTTCGCCTGCACACCCGGCAACAGGAAGCCGGTGGCGAGGACCGTGCTTAACGCAAAAAGCCATGCATACCATTTTTGGCCCAGTGCCTTTTCAATATAAAACGCGGGTCCGCCCCGGTATTGCTTGTCATCCACCTCTTTGTAAATTTGCCCCAGGGTCGACTCAACGTAAGCGGTCGATGCACCCAGGAAGGCCACCACCCACATCCAGAACACGGCGCCCGGCCCACCAAAACCAATCGCTGCCGCCACCCCGGCGATGTTGCCCGTGCCAACACGACCTGAAAGCGACACCGCCAGCGCCTGGAAAGTGGAAATCCCCTGTTTCGACTCCCTGCCCTGGGTAAGCAAACGGATCATTTCCCTGATCTGCCTGACCTGCACAAACCGTGTCAGGATCGAGAAAAACAAACCGGCCCCAAGGCACAGGTAAACCAGCGCGCTGCTCCAGATATATGAATTAATCGTCGCTACGATGTCATGCATTATTTTTATCCTGATCGGGAAAGGCTGGCGGCAGAGTATCTCACGGCCCCAAACAGGCCGACAAGGGCAAATTGGTATCATAACCAGTCGACCCACCAGTGGAGTTCCAAACACCTCAATTTACTCTGCACTTTACTCTGACCCCATTTATTCTTGGTTCACAACGACGCTTACCCCGATACCTTGAACCAGGGAACACTCCAATGAAATTTGGAATTGACCGTCTGCTGGAAGACCCCGCGCTGCGCAAACCGTTGCTGGGCCGCCGGGTCGCACTGCTGGCCCATCCAGCCTCAATGAGCCGCGACCTGGTGCACTCGATGGACGCATTGGCCGGGCTGGACGATGTCAACCTGGTTGCCGGTTTCGGCCCGCAACATGGCCTTAAAGGCGACAAGCAGGACAACATGATCGAGTCGGAGGACTTCCTCGACCCGTATCACGGCATCCCGGTCTTCAGCCTTTATGGTGAAGTCCGCCGTCCCACCCAAGAGATGATGGACTGTTTCGACGTGCTGCTGGTCGACCTGCAGGACCTCGGTTGCCGCATTTATACCTTTATCACGACCCTGAGATATATGCTGGAAGCCGCAGCACAGCAAGGAAAACAGGTAATAGTGCTGGACCGGCCCAACCCGGCTGGCCGGCCGGTGGAAGGCTTGATGCTGCGGCCCGGCTGGGAGAGTTTTGTCGGCGCAGGCCCGCTGCCGATGCGTCACGGCTTGACGTTGGGCGAGCTGGGAAACTGGTTCATCGACGCGCTTGACCTGGATGTGGAATACGATGTGGTCGGCATGGAGGGCTGGCGGCCCGTCGCGGCGCCCGGATATGGCTGGCCCCTGCATGAACGCAGCTGGGTCAACCCCAGCCCCAACGCGCCAAACCTCTGGATGGCGCGTTGCTACGCCGGCACGGTCATGCTCGAGGGCACCACCCTCTCGGAGGGTCGCGGCACCACCCGGCCGCTGGAATTGTTCGGTGCTCCGGATATCGATACCCGCAAGCTGCTCGAGGCCATGCGGGATATAGCGCCACAATGGCTGGAAGGCTGCCGCTTACGCGAATGCTGGTTCGAGCCGACTTTTCATAAACATGCCGGCGAACTCTGCGCCGGCATCCAACTGCATGTCGAGGGTGCCGGCTACGACCACGAGGCATTTAAACCCTGGCGATTAATGGCGCTGGCATTCAAGGCGTTGCGCCGGATAAGACCTGACTATCCTCTGTGGCGTGATTTCTCCTACGAATATGAGCACGACAGGCTGGCCATCGACCTGATCAACGGCGGTGAGCTGCTACGCACCTGGGTCGACGATGACAATGCCACGCCCGCCGACCTGGATTCACTTGCCGTTGTCGATGAGCAGCGCTGGCTGCAGGCGCGTGCTGCCGCGCTGATATACCCCGATTAGCAACGGCTGCGGTTGATTTCACCCCGCGAACACGATTAAATCAAGCCGCCCCCTTTTTACAACGGAGAGTTTCATGCGTTGGCCATTTTTGATTGCATTGAGTTGCCTTGCGCTTGCAGCATGCGCCCCTGAACCTGCCGGCCCGGCCGCCGGGGTTGCCAGGGACACATTGCGGGTGGCGGTGGCCCAATTCTCCCATGAGACCTGCACGTTTTGCCCGGGCGGCGACACCACCGTCGAAGACTGGACTCGCCTGGGACCTGCCCTGCAGGGAGATGCCTTGCTCTCTTCGGGTGGCTTTATCGGCGGATTTGTATCTGGAGCCAGGGACTTTCAGGACGTGGAACTGGTGGGCCTCACCTCGCCGGACGAAGTTTTCGGTGGCTCATCACGCAGCTGGAATACCCGTGAAACATTCGATCACTTCATGCGCCTGATGCTCGATGACCTGCAGGCGGCCATGCCCGTGGACGGTGTTTACCTGGCGCTGCATGGCGCCCTTGCGGTACGCGATGTGCCCAGGCCGGAGGCGGAAATTGCACGCCTGGTGCGCAAAGTGGTCGGCCCCGACGTTCCCATTGCCGCCACTTTCGACCTGCATGGTAATGAAGACGGGGCTTTCCTAGAGCAGGCGGATTTCGCCTTTGTGACCAAGCGCTACCCGCACTATGATGCCCGCCTGCAGGGGGAACGTGCGGCGCGCGCGCTGGTCCGCACGATGCGCGGTCAATACCGGCCCACGACCGCCACCCGCAAGCCCGGCATCATCACCGCCACGGTGCTGCAGTGGACCGGGCAATCGCCTTCCATGGACATCATGGAGCGGGCACGGCGCTGGGAAGCGCGTAAGCGGGACGTCTACGTCAGCGTGTTCTATGGCTATCCGTGGTCGGATGTGCCCGATGTCGGCGCCACGGTACAGGTAATGACCAACGACGACCAGGCACTGGCTGACACCATCGCCGATGATATGAATGACTATATCTGGCGGGTGCGCGAGGACTTCGCAGTGGGCGGTTTTCCAAACCCGCAAGAGGCGGCCGACATGGTCGCGGGAGCCATCTCCGCTGGCTCGGTGCCGGTCGCCGTGGGTGATCATTCCGACCGCCCGGGGGATGCCACGCACCTACTGAGAGCCTTCGAGTCGCGGGGCATTGGCCGTGTGCTTTATGGCACCATCACCTCCCCGTCCGCGCTTGAAATATTGCAGCAAACCGGCGCCGCTGCCGGTGACGCTTTCGACATGGACATCGGTGGATTTACCCCTTCCGGTGGCTCGCCGGTGCGTATCACCGGAACGCTGGCCTATGCGGGTGAAGGCCTCGGTTATCCTTATATCGCGGCGGTCGACTTCGGTGACGGAAATAGCGTGATTCTGACTCCGGCCTACTCCCAGGTCCTCTACCCCAAACGTTTCGCCATGGGCAGCGTGGTGCCGGCCAACTATGATGTCTTCGTGGTCAAATCACGCGTTCACTTTCGCCGGGGCTTCGATGAGACCGGCTACGCCCGTAAAATCATTATTGTAGAACCCCCCGAACCGTATGTTGGCACGACCTTTTTGAATGCTTTGCCGTATCAACACGTGGATATTTCAACACTTTACCCGTTTGGCACCCCGCCCGACCGGCAATGATTTTTCAGGCAGTCAGGATGATTGGCTATCGTGTTTAATCGCAAAACCCACCATGAAGCCGGGGACGCGATCCTGTTCCATTGCCACCTGTTTAAAAATGCCGGCACTACGATCGAGTACCTGTTGAACAGGAATTTTCCGGATGCGCACGGTCACCTGGAAGCCGACGGCTTCAGACAACTAACCCCGGCTGAGATCACCGGCGCGCTCGATCAAAACCCCCATTGGCGGGCCTTGTCTTCCCACACCGCATCATTGGTGATGCCTGAGTATCCACGCCCCCTGATCGGCCTGGTATTTATCCGGCACCCCATTGACCGGGTGCATTCTGTCTACCGTTACGAAAGGCGGCGCACGGATGAGGACAAAATCATGAACCCGAGTGCCCAGGTGGCCAAGGAGACGGACTTCAGGGGCTTTGTCGACTGGGCCCTGGATGAGAACAATGGCTATGGCTCCATCATTCGTAACTTTCAGTCCCGGCATATCCTCGGCCGTGACGACCTGCCCGAAGCGAAGCGCCTTCTCAGGCGCACAAGCTGTGTCGGCACGGTGGAGGAACTCGACTTGAGCCTGGGCGTTTTCAAGTATTCCCTGAAACGGTATTTCGGCGTAATGAACCTTGACTATGTGATTCAGAACCAGAGCCGGAGCAGGCACCCGGAGCTGGACAGCAGGATCAAGGAAATCGAGTCGCTGCTGGGTCCCGAAGTGTACCGCGAATTGCTGGCAAAAAATGCCGGTGATTTAGAGCTATGGGCTTACGCAGGGCGCCTGTTGCACCTCAGGCATGCGAAATATACCGGGCACAGGTTTATCGGCTACTTACGACAAAAATTGCGCAAACCCGGGACCAATCCTTCTAACTGACGCCGCCGTTCAGCAGCGGGTTGGCGTTTGCCCGCGCCGGATATTGACTTGAATCAAAGGTTTGGACCTGAATTAAGCGTAGGATACTAAAAGCATGCAATTGCCCCGCAAGGAAACAGGACGATATGACCGCTAAAAGAGAGCTCGATGCGTCGCGCAGGATGGGCACCGGCGCGTTCAAAAACGAAATCAACCACCTGCTGCACAGCCGCAGTCATATCGAGAGACACGACGAATTCGATCCTGGCTGGAATTCCCGCGACCATGCATTGGTCATGGCCTTGCTTCTGAAGCGCAAGGGCGTCTACCCGAAAATAGCCAGTGGCAAGTGCATGTACATACAGGGGCCGCACCTGAAGTACAGCTCGATCGGGGTCGGGCAGGAACATGACTACGTCGGCGGCCACAGCTGGGTGATGGATCCGAATTTCAACCTGATCGATGTAAGCCCGGTGCTTGAAATCAAGAAGCAACGCTTCAGGACCCCGTTCAACGGCATTTTCGGACGCGTCTGGATGCCGCGTGGTAAAGACCCGCGTGAAAACGTTCTGGTCTGCGATAACCCCGATGCCTACGAGCGGAAAATAGACAAGGCGGCACATTTGACCGGGCAATCCACCGCGATTTACCTGCACCTTGAAGACTACGAGGTTACCGACAGCTTGCTGGAAAGTCCCTTCAAGTTCCTGGGCTCAAATCTGTCAGACGAAATCAAAAAACGTTTTGGCGCCGGGTTTTACCCTGCTGCAGCGCGTCATCTGCAAAGCTTCATGTTGGGTGAATCAGGCTCCCTGACGGGCATGACCGAACTGGAGGCCTGGAATATGGTTTTCGACAAGTTCGGCAATTGACCGCTTTATGGGTGCAGCCACTGCCTGCCCGCCTTGGGATTAACCGGCTTGAAGATTGATTATCCGCGGTAGCGAATTTTCACCACTCGGCTGCTGACCAGAGCAGCTGAGGTGCGGGTTGCCTCTACCTGCCTCCGCCGTTCAGAGACTTGCGCCCATCCTCAATGCGGTTGTAGATTTCTTCGCGGTAAATCGTCACTTCCTTTGGTGCCTCGATGCCTAATCGAATCTGGTTGCCCCTGATTCCCGCCAAGGTAATGGTGATGTCACCATCAATGATAAGTTTTTCACCCACTCTTCTAGTAAGAATTAACACTTTATGCCCTCCTTGGCGACTCCCGTCCCTGGGAGTCTTCCTCTCGGGGATCAGGCCTGTCACAGCGGCTGATCCGGTGTTTCGACACTACCCCTTTCGTCCTTGAAGTATCGAGCCCGGCTAGTGAAGTGAATCCCCTTGCTTTCACGACTTAAAGTGACGGGCATATAGTAATATGCAATAAATATACCAAGCAGTTAATCTATACTTATTTTGTGAATATTCAATGGATTAGAAAAATATATTTAAATGGAACTTAGCAAACTTAACAAATAAACCGTAAAAACTGACCAGAATTGTCAAGCGAGGCAGGCGAGATTCCGTGCGCTTTGGCAGTCGACTTCAATTTGAGTCACTTGCAGCGCCAGCGTCCGTCAACAGTTCCTCCCTTAACAAGGCAGGCGGAATAGAGCCAATGCGCAACAGGCGGTCGTAAAACTCGCTGGGTGGCCGCGGCTCGCCGTGCAGCGCGATATAGTCGGCGCGAATCGCGGCTATTTCCTGCATGCCAATCAGGTAGCCCAGTACATAGGTGGGATTACGGATATACATTCCCACTTCCAGTTCTGCCGCGTACGGTTCGAACCTGACCTTCTTGACCAGGAATTCGACCGCCTCGTCAAAACTCATCTGCCCGGTGTGCAGGCTGACATCGAGAATCACCCGGGCGGCGCGCCAGAGGCGGTTGCGCAACTGGGTCAAGCGGACATCGTCACCCTGTAAAAAGCCGAGTTCGAACATCAGTTCCTCGGTAAACAGACCCCATCCTTCTGAAAAAATGGATTCACTGACCACGCGTCGCAACAGGTTGGGATTCTCATTCACCTTCAGGGCCTGGGCGTGATGGCCCGGATAAGCTTCATGGACCGCGATAACAGGTATCCACGCAGCCGAGTGCGAGCGCAAGCGCTGTGCCTGCTGCTCCGGCGTCATCCATGCTTCAATCGGTGTCAGGATCAACCGGCCCTCGAGTCCGCCATCGAACGGGTCGGCGGTCTGGAATGTGCCGAAGGGAGAGGAACGCCGCATAGCCGGCGGCGTATCAATGGTGATCACCCGCTCTCCTTCGGGAAGCGTCACCACGGAATTTTCAATAACAAAAGCACGCGCAGCATCCATCTGCTGCTGGTAGGCCTGTTTGATGCCATCAGCCGGCGGATGACGGTCTTTGAGTGTTTCAAACACCTCGGTCCAGTGCTTGCCGGGCTGGATTCTTGCCGCCACAGCCTGTGCCAGAACCCCGGTTGCTTCAAAAGCCTGCAAACCACGCTGCAGGATTTGCTCGGCATCGGCATCCATGTACCAGCGTTTTTGCAATATGAAATCATAGGCTTCACGCCCCAATTCCCAGCTGCCGGTGGAACGAGCCAGCAAATCCTGCTCAAGAAAAGCGAGGTAGTCTTGCAGCGCTGCTTCAGCCTGGTCGAAGACCGCGCTGCCATACGCATCCAGAGCCAAGAGCCCCGCCCTGCCGTCTGCGAGGGTCTTGAGACTGCGCCGGGCCTGAAATATGGCTGCCTCGGTAAAACGTCTGGGCGGCTGTTTGAGGTTTTTCCGGGCTTGCTCCAGCCTCTCCGGCAAAGCGTTCAGCAGAGTCGATATCTGTTGCAGGCGTTGCCCCCCGGTGCCGGCGAATGCCGGTTCGAATAGCTGACCCAGTTGCGAACTTGGAAGATACATTGCCGCATCGTTTTCCCAGCGGCGTTGTTTCAATGCAGTATGGTTATCAGAACGGGCAATACCGATAAGCAGGCGCCGGTCAATATCCTGTTCAATGCTGAGGCCCGCGGGATCAATAGCCCGTAGTTGACGAAGCGACTCTTGCTGTGACTCGATCTCCTGCAGGAATGAAGACGCGGACCAGTCTGTTCTATCGTTGTCTGACGATCCTTTCCGGTACTTATCCACGAACTGGATGCTGAGCCGCTGCAATTGATCCACGTTGGCTGGCGCCGCCAGTACGTGCTGGCAAGCTATAAGCAGTATCATTAAAAAAACTGCGCGGCGTCTGTTCAGGATTGTCATTTCAGGTTTTCCATCGCTGGTATTGTGTTGGCTCAATGATCCATACCGTTCCAGGCTCAAGCCTGCTTCCGGCAGGAATGCTGTTTATATCCTAAACTTGATTATATAGAACCCAATAGCACCTGACGGGGTGCAACGGCAACATGCCGAGGGGGAGTATGAGTCATTGCCGTTCCTGGGATTGTCAGGTTATTCACCCGGGGGGGCGAGATGCAAGAAAAATGCAGGGGTTTAATAGCGGCGAGTGTAACCCTGGCGCTGGCTAAGTGCGCTTTCGCCCGGAAAACACCATGCGACCTCCCCACCAGAAGTATCTATCCAGTCAAACTCAATATATCCACTCAAATCTTAACCGGGCGCGCATCAGCCCTGGCCGTATTTGCAGGTCTTGTTCCAGGACCTTCCATTGTCAGTGTGCCACCTGAAGCTCAACCGACAGAGCAACCAAACAGACTTTTTCAATTTCTGCCAATCGTTCCGGATGAACCCGGGACAGCAGCATGCAAGGAGGCGTAAAACACCATGAGACGCATAGAAAATTTTGACAGTTACAAGGGCATATTACCTTACGCAAGTGAAATCTTTGGGGTCTACCAGCCATTACTCGGCTGGAAGTCGAGGCGTATTAACAGGCGGTTCAGGAAAGCCTTCGCCGTGGACCGGGCCAGGGCTTACCTCAAGCTGTTCCGGACCATGAGCCCGGCAGTCGATTACGAGGCGCCGCCAGCGAGCCTGCAT
>JABDPJ010000253.1 GCA_013042835.1 Lysobacterales bacterium | reverse complement strand
CAGCACACCTTTCAAATCAGCCATGGTCACGGTTTCACCGACGAGCAGGCCTTCAATCTGGTGGAACATCGGCGTGTGTGTCTGATCGGAATCGCTGCGAAAAACCTTACCGGGGGCAATCACGCGGATCGGTGCGCCCCGCTTCATCATTTCCCGAATCTGCACCGGTGATGTATGGGTTCGCAACAAACGCCCATCACCAAAATAGAAGGTATCGTGCATCGCACGCGCCGGGTGATGGGGCGGGAAATTCAGTGATTCAAAATTATGGAAATCGTCCTCGACTTCCGGGCCGGTGGCGATGTCATAACCCAGCCGGGAAAAGATATCGGTCATCCTTTGCAACGTGTGCGTGACCGGGTGCAGTCCACCCCGCTGCTGGCCGCGGCCCGGCAGGGTGACGTCAATGGTCTCACTGGCCAGTTGCGCATTCAAAACCGCTTCTTCCAGCTTCTGCTTGTGGGCAGCGACAGCTTCGCCGACTTCGACCTTGGCACGGTTAACCGCCTGGCCAAAGGCCTTGCGCTGCTCGTGCTCCATGGAACCGAGAGACTTGAGCAAAGCGGTAATTTCACCCTTCTTGCCCAGGTAACGCACCCGCAACTCGTCCAATGCAGACAGTTCCGTGCTGGCTTCTATTTCAGCCAGCGCCTGCTCGAGAATTTGATTGACAGATTCCACCGATACCATTCCAAACGGAAGAGCCACTGCCCTTCCTTCATCAATTACCGAGGATAACGGGCGGCCTCGTGGCCACCCGTCATCAAATGCTAAGCCAGGTTAGCCTTGGCCTTTTCGGCAAGTGCGCCGAAAGCTGCAATGTCATGCACTGCGAGGTCGGCCAGCACCTTGCGGTCGACCTCGATACCGGCCTTGTTAAGGCCGTCCATAAAGCGGCTGTAAGACAGCCCGAACTGCCGGGAGGCAGCATTGATACGAACGATCCACAGGCGGCGAAACTGACGTTTGCGCTGGCGGCGGTCACGGTATGCGTACTGATTTGCCTTGATAACTGCCTGCTTGGCAACGCGATACACCTTGCGACGGGCGCCGTAGTAGCCTTTAGCCTGCTTCAATACTTTTTTGTGCCGCGCATTGGCGACAACACCACGTTTTACTCTAGCCATTTTCCAAGCCTCCTATTAAGCGTACGGCAACAAGCGTTTGACGGCTTTCTTGTCGGCGGAACCAACAGCTTCCGTGCCGCGCAAGTTACGTTTACGCTTCGTGCTCATCTTGGTCAGAATGTGGCTTTTGAATGCGTACCCACGTTTGAAATTGCCAGAGGCATTTTTCTTGAAACGTTTGGCCGCACCCCGATTGGTCTTCATCTTGGGCATGGTTTACTCCTAGGGGCCTTTCAGGCCTGTTTTGCGTGACTCAAGCGGCCGGTGAGTTTTTCCGGCTCTTTCCTGTTTGCTCAGTAACGCTTCTTCAAAATATGATCGCGGTTAACGATCACGCTAAAAAACTGTTTTGATCAGGCTTTCTTGGCGCTGATCATCATGGTCATCTGGCGGCCTTCCATCTTGGGCATCTGCTCAACAACGGCCTCTTCACCCAAATCGTCACGAACCCGCTTCAGCATTTCTGCCCCGAGTTCCTGATGCGCCATCTCACGCCCGCGAAACCGCAGCGTGACCTTGACCTTGTCCCCGGCATCCAGAAAACGCCGGACATTTCGCATCTTGACCTCGTAATCGGCTACCTCGGTGCCCGGGCGGAATTTGACTTCCTTCACGTGGGTCACCTTCTGTTTCTTCTTCGAAGCCTGCCCTTTCTTGGCCTGCTCAAACCGATACTTACCGTAGTCCATGATCCGGCAAACGGGTGGCTCCGCATTCGGGGCAATCTCAACGAGATCCATCCCTTCCGCTTCAGCCATTTCAAGTGCCCGTGCAACCGGCATGACGCCAGCTTGCTCGCCTTCCTGATCAATCAACCTGACCTGCGGCGCGATAATGTCCCCGTTGCGCCGCGTTTCCTTTTTGGATGCGATGTTAAATTCTCCTGTTAGTAGCCAGCGGTTGCAAAATGCGGGCTAACTTTCCTTTTTTCCGCGCCGGGCAACTTCACTTTCGAGGTGCCTGGCAAAGTCCTCAACTTTCATGCTCCCCAGGTTCTCACCTTCCCGGGTACGCACTGCAACAGTTCCCTCTTCGACCTCTCGATCACCTACCACTAGCAAGAAAGGAACCCTGCGCAAAGTGTGATGGCGGATTTTAAAGCCGATCTTCTCATTTCTCAAGTCTAAATCGACTCGGAACCCTTTATTTTCAAGGGATTCGCTAATTTCCTTACATCTTTCGTCCTGGCGGTCGGTAATATTGAGCACCACGGCCTGGACCGGAGCCAGCCAGGCTGGCATTTTACCGGCGTAATTTTCAATCAGAATACCGATAAACCGCTCCAGCGAACCGAGGATCGCCCGGTGCAACATGACCGGCGTCTTGCGCGACCCATCCTCGGTCACATATTCGGCGCCCAAGCGGCCAGGCATGTTGAAATCCAGTTGCAAGGTGCCGCACTGCCAGATCCGGCCAATGGTATCACGCAGTTTGAAATCGATTTTCGGACCGTAGAAAGCGCCGTCGCCCGGGTTTTCCTTGTACTCGATGCCACTCTCCGCGAGCGCGGCTGCCAGGGCGCTTTCCGCCTGGTCCCAAAGGGCGTCATCACCGATGCGCTTCTCCGGCCGCGTGGACAATTCCACCATCACATCATCGAAACCGAAATCGTGGTAGACGCTGTAAAGCAGTTTCAGAAAGGCATCGGCTTCGCTTTGCACCTGTTCCGGTGTGCAGAAGATATGCGCGTCATCCTGCGTAAACGCCCTGACGCGCATCAGTCCGTGCAAGGCGCCCGACGCTTCGTTACGGTGACAGGATCCGAATTCCGCCATGCGCATAGGCAAATCACGGTAACTGTGCAGACCGTTGTTATAAATCTGGACGTGGCACGGACAGTTCATTGGCTTGATCGCGAAATTGCGGTCTTCGCAATCGGTCAGAAACATGTTTTCAATGAATTTCTCAGCATGCCCGGACTTTTCCCACAGGCTGATATCAACAATCTCGGGCGTGTTCACTTCCTGGTAGCCGGCCCTGCGCAGACGCTGGCGGATGTAGTTTTTAACCTGCGTGTAGATGATCCAGCCGTGGTCATGCCAAAACACAATGCCCGGCGCTTCCTCCTGGAAGTGGAAGAGATCCAGTTGTTTCGCTATGCGGCGGTGATCCCGCTTTTCCGCCTCTTCGAGATTGTGCAAATAGGTTTTCAGGTCTTTCTTGTTCGCCCATGCTGTGCCGTAAATGCGCTGCAACATCTCGTTGTTGCTGTCACCCCGCCAGTAGGCGCCGGCCAGTTTGGTCAGCTTGAAATGACCGAGATGCGCCGTGCTGGGCACGTGTGGGCCACGGCACAGATCGATGAATTCACCCTGCCTGTAAAGCGACAACTCTTCGCCCTCGGGTATGTCCTCGATGATCTGCGCTTTGTATTCCTCGTCCTTTTGACGGAAAAACTGGATCGCTTCGCCGCGCGACATCACGGCCCTTGAAATGGGTACGGCGTCTTTAACCAGGCGTCGCATTTCGCTGGCTATCTTGTCCAGGTCCTCAGGCTTGAAGCCCGGCTCATAGGCAAAATCGTAGTAAAACCCATTCTCGATGACCGGCCCAATGGTGTACTGGGAATCCGGAAAAATGCGTTCGACCGCCATCGCCAGCAGGTGAGCGGTTGAGTGCCGGATGATCTCCAGACCCTCATCGTCCCTGGCCGTGATGATCCGCAATGAAACGTCCCCGTCGATTTCAAAAGCAGCATCCACGAGGCGGCCATCGACCTCACCGGCCAAGGTCGCCTTGGCGAGACCGGGTCCGATATCGGCTGCAACATCCATGACTGAAACGGCTTGCTCAAATTGTTTTTGGCTGCCGTCCGGAAGCGTAATCAAAGGCATATCAATCTCTCAAATATCCGGGACTCAAAACGAACAAAGGACGCCAAGCGTCCCCTACGGTGCACTTTGCGTTGTCGTTTACCTTAACAGGTAGTTCGTTCCAGCAAATTCATCCCGCTATTGTACGCTGGAATGCCTTCGCATCCTACTCTTTTGATTTGAAAAGCCGTAAAAGGGCGGGATGGAATTGGTGGGCACGACTGGGATCGAACCAGTGACTCCTGCCATGTCAAGGCAGTGCTCTACCGCTGAGCTACGCGCCCCCAAGAAAAGCCGGTCCTGGCAAGCATTCACCAGGGGCGCGCAAGATACCACAAGCACGCGGGTATTCTCAACTGTTTAGCACTAAAGACAGGCAGTTTGGATAATACGGTGGTGGGTGGGTTTGCTCTATGGAGCGATTCTATTGGTTTCCAGGAAAGCCGTTGGAGATCCCCGCCTTCGCGGGGATGACGGTGACCGTCGTTGATGCATTTGAGCGGATGACTGCGAGATTGGGAATGTCGGATCAGTCACCAGGGCCAGCGGGGCTAAAAATAATGCTTTCGAATGGTCCTGCTCATGGTCATAATGAAAATTGAAAAACGACCCCCAACACAGCACAATAAATTTCATGCCCCAACCTTTCGTTCACCTGCATCTGCACACCGAGTATTCGCTCGTCGACAGCACGTTGCGCCTGAAACAACTGGTGAAGCGCACCAGCGAACTCGGCATGCCGGCAGTGGCTGTAACCGAC
This sequence comes from Lysobacterales bacterium, assembly GCA_013042835.1. GTDB lineage: Bacteria > Pseudomonadota > Gammaproteobacteria > Xanthomonadales > SZUA-36 > SZUA-36. The sequence continues at coordinate 17,478 of JABDPJ010000253.1, read as the reverse complement.
CAGTTCAACATGTTTGCGCTGGTCAAGTTTTACCGCGCTGCGGTCAATGCGGGCATCAAGCCCATCGTTGGCGCCGATATACTGATCAGCAACCCGGAAGATCCGGACCACACCAGCAACCTGGTGTTGTTGTGCCAGAATCGCGAGGGTTATCTCAACCTGTGCCAGTTGCTCAGCAAAGGATACCAGGAGGGCCAGCACCACGGCGTGCCCTATCTCAGGCGCGACTGGATTTCGCAGCATTCGGCCGGACTCATCGCGCTGTCTGGTGGACGTGCGGGTGATGTGGGTCAGGCGCTGGTCAACAAACACCCGAACAAGGCCCGGCATTACGCCCGTGGCTGGATGGAGGATTTTCCGGGCCGCTTTTACATGGAAATTCAGCGTACCGGCCGCGAACAGGAAAACCGCTATGAAAGCCACGCCCTGCGGCTTGCCGCCGATCTTGGACTGCCTGTTGTCGCCAGCAATGACGTCAGGTTTCTCGAGCGCGGCGATTTTTCAGCGCACGAGGCCCGGGTTTGCATTCATGATGGCCGCCTGTTGTCTGACAAGCGGCGAGAAGTCCGCTACTCGGAAGAGCAATACCTGAAGGGCCCCGAGGAAATGGCAACGCTGTTCGCCGACCTGCCACAGGCGCTGGACAATGCGGCCGAACTGGCCAAGCGTTGCAACCTGGAACTGACATTCGGTAAATATTACCTGCCTGATTTTCCAACGCCCGATGGCGAAAGCGTTGAGGAGTTTCTGAAGAAAGCCTCATTAAAGGGCCTGGAAAAGCGCCTCGATACGCGCGGCACCGCCCAGGAATTCAGCATTGACGATTACCGGGAACGCCTCGAACTGGAATTAGGCGTTATCAACGGTATGGGATTTCCGGGTTACTTCCTGATCGTCGCTGACTTTATCCGCTGGGCAAAGAACAACGATATTCCGGTCGGGCCAGGGCGCGGATCGGGCGCCGGCTCACTGGTGGCTTACGCACTGGAGATTACCGATCTCGACCCGCTTGAATTCGACTTGCTGTTCGAACGCTTTCTGAATCCCGAACGTATTTCCATGCCTGATTTCGATGTTGATTTTTGCATGGAGAAGCGCGACCTGGTGATTGACTATGTGGCAGAGACGTATGGCCGCGACCAGGTCAGCCAGATCATCACCTATGGCACCATGGCGGCCAAGGCCGTGGTGCGCGATTGCGGCCGGGTTCTCGGTGACGGCTATGGATTCGTCGACAGCATCGCCAAGCTGGTGCCGATGGAACTGGGCATGACGCTGAAAAAAGCGCTTGAACAGGAGCCCGAACTCAAAAAGCGCTATGACGATGAAGAGGATACGCGGGCACTGCTGGATCTGGCCATGTCACTGGAAGGCCTGACGCGCAATGCGGGCAAGCATGCCGGCGGCGTGGTGATCGCACCCTCTGCACTGACGGATTTCACGCCGTTATTCTGTGAATCCGGTGGCGGCAGCGTGGTGACGCAGTTTGACAAGGACGACGTCGAATCCATCGGCCTGGTCAAGTTCGACTTCCTGGGTTTACGCACCCTGACGATCATTGACTGGGCGCTGAAGGCCATTAATCAGCAACGTGGGCTTAAAGGCAAGGAGCCGATAGTACTTGAAGACCTGCCGATGGAAGACCCGCAGACTTTCAAACTGTTGCAGGATTGCAGGACCACGGCTGTTTTCCAGCTTGAATCGAGTGGTATGAAAGACCTGATCCGAAAACTGCAACCGGATAATTTCGATGAGATCATCGCGCTGGTGGCGCTGTTCAGGCCAGGGCCGCTGGAGTCCGGCATGGTCGGTGATTATATCGACCGCAAACATGGCCGTTCGGTCGTCAGTTATCCGCACCCTGACCTGGAAGTCATCCTGAAACCCACTTACGGGATCATTCTGTACCAGGAACAGGTCATGCAGATTGCCCAGGTGCTCGCTGGCTACACGCTCGGGGACGCCGATATCCTGCGGCGCGCGATGGGCAAGAAAAAGGCTTCCGAGATGGCCAAGCAGCGGTTGGTATTCGTTGATGGTGCGTCCCACCGCGGTGTTACGGATGAACTGGCCAATTACATTTTCGACCAGATGGAAACCTTCGCCGGTTACGGCTTCAACAAGTCACATTCAGCCGCCTACGCACTGATCGCTTACCAGACAGCCTGGCTTAAGTCCCACTACCCGGCGGCCTTCATGGCGGCCGTGTTGTCTGCGGACATGGACCACACGGACAAGATTGCCAGCTTCATCATGGAGTGCAGGAACATGCGGATCAATATCCTGCCACCGGATATCAACCAGTCCGCCTACGAATTCAGGATGACCGATACGCAGTCTATCCGCTATGGCCTCGGTGCGATCAAGGGTATCGGCAAGGCCGCCATCGACTATATCGAGGAAGAACGGGAATCCGGCGGCCAGTACGTCAGCCTGGATGACTTCTGTAACCGCATGGACCTGAAGAAAGCCAACAAGCGCGCCATGGAAACCCTGGTTCGTTCCGGCGCAATGGACGTGCTCGATCCCGACCACAACCGGGCGCGGCTTTTACACGACCTGCCGCGCTGCATGCACGCTGCGGAGCAGACGCAGCGTGACCAGGAAGCCGGCCAGTCGGATATGTTCGGCACGCTGCAACCAGTCAGCACCAGCAACGAAAGGGAGCTTTCAAAGGTGGACCCCTGGCCCGAATTACAAAGGCTGGAAGCGGAAAAGAACTCACTCGGTCTTTACCTGACCGGCCATCCGGTCAAAGTGCATTACCGGGACATCAGGAATTTCAGCTCCAGCCTGTTAGGAAAGGTACACCGGCAGGTGCCGACTGACGGCAAAAACCGGCGGGGCGTTCACATGACACTGGGCGCGCTGGTGACCCCACTGGTCCGCCGGACAGTGCGAGGGTATTTCATTGCGATTGAAGACCACAGTGGCCGCATGGATGCCTTCCTTTCCAACGAGGTTTATGCGACCTACGCCGACCTGATGGTAAAGGACTCGATTGTTGTCATAGAAGGCAACGTCGCCAAGGATGAATTCACTGGTGGTTACAAAATCACCGCCAACCACATAATGTCACTGGGAGATGCCAAGGCGCGTTACGCCAAGGGGATCGATATTGCCGTCTCCGGCCCCGATGACAGCTTGTGTACAAGCCTCGCAGCGACATTCAGCCCCTATCGCAAGGGTACATCCCGGGTATACCTCCACTACCGTAACCAGCGCGCCAGGGTCAGCCTTGAACTGGGCGCTGACTGGACGGTCAAGCCCAGCGAGGAGTTAATAGCGGCACTGAACGAACTTGAAGCTGTGAAGCAGGCCGGGTTCCGTTATTGATGTCAGCTACCGGTTGAACGGTAGCGGCGATAAAGGATTTTGACGCGACGCACGTATTCACGGGTTTCCCTGTACGGTGGCACACCGCCGTATTGCCGGACGGCGCCGGGCCCGGCATTGTAGGCAGCGGCTGCCAATTCAACGTCATCGCCAAACTGGTCTAACAGGCGGGAAAGGTAGAGCGTACCGCCCTCGATGTTGTTGATCGGGTTGAATACATCGACTATCTGCAATTCTTTCTGCGTCGCCGGCATCAGTTGCATCAAACCCTGTGCACCCTTGGGCGAAAGTGCATCCGGCTGGTAAGCTGATTCCGCATGAATAATGGCCCGGATCAGTGCGTCATCCACTGTGAAAACCTGTGCCGCTGCCTGGATCTCGTCAGCGAACGCCGACCGGTTCAACGGTATGCTCTCCCAATCCACCTGGTTGCAGGTGGTATCCGAGGCATAACAGGGAAAGGAAAAAGTCGTTACATTGGCCTGCCCGGCCGGGCGTTTGCTGGTGTAGTGAACAATGCCGTCCTTGTCAGTAAACTTGTAAACTTCAGCCCACGATGAAGACGCACTGAGTAAGCACGTAAATGCAAGAATTGCGGTGATTTGCGCTACCGTTTGATGCATTTATCCACTCTCGATCCCTGAGCCATTTACCGGGCAATTATGGCATAAACGGCAGCGGTACCAAACCTGGCGGCCACGGCAAGCTGCCACCGAGACAGGGTCCTCAAGCCCGGCCCAGCGATGGAAAGTGGTCGCCGCATCTTTCCAGAGGTGCCCTGGAAACGCCTAACTACGGCGAAAATCCTCGTCCTCGAATGGTTCGTCACGCATGATGATCTCGAATATCCTGGCGGTCTTTCCCGTTAGCGGGATACGCTCTTTGCCCATGACATCGGTCATGCCCGCCAGGTAGGATTCCACCACATCCAGTTCCACCGGGGATGGGTTTAGCGCTATGATTTCGGCGGCCTTATGATCATCGATGGTGCCGAAAAGCCTGACGACATCAGAATGAGTAAGTGGATTGGTTGCCATGTTACTAACCTCCCAATCATTTCCCGGACCGGCTCACCACGTGCCGGTACCAGCATATTAAACGGTCAAAAAAAAGCCCTTTGCGCGTTTTGATGTTTGTCACTCTACATTGACCTCGTTGGTCTATAATGAGTTTCATTCAATGAGCGGAAATACCACATTGAGCACATCCAAATCCCGGCCCCGGATAGGTCTTGTTCTGGGTAGTGGCGCGTCCCGTGGCTGGTCCCATATCGGTGTTATCAAGGCCTTGTTGAAAGAAGGCATTGAACCTGACATCGTTTGCGGCGCTTCGGTCGGGGCCATGATCGGCGCGTCGTACCTGGCCGGAAACCTGGAAAAACTGGAAGACTGGGTACTCAATTCGACCCGGAAGGACGTACTAAGGTTTTTCAATATCAAATTCTCACAGGCGGGGTTTGTCGATAGAGACAGGATGAGCCGCTTTCTGCACAACTACGTCGCCGGAGAAGACGTGCAGATAGACAGCCTGCCGAAGCCTTATGCAGCCGTCGCCACGAATCTCGATAACGGCCGGGAGTCCTGGTTACGGACTGGCGGACTGGCAGAATCAGTCAGGGCCTCAATGGCGCTGCCAGGGTTGTTCCCGGCCGTTCGCCTGAACGAGCGCTGGCTGGTGGATGGCGGGCTGGTTAACCCGGTTCCGATCACGACTTGCCATGCCCTGGGCGCCGACATTGTCATCGCTGTCAACCTGAATTCAGATATTGTCGGTAAGCGCAGCAGAAAGACAGAAACCGAAACAGAGCATGAACCGCCAACCGAAGAAAACGAGGGCATGTTAAGCAACCTCAAGCAGACAGCAAAGGAATACTCCAACTCCATCTTTGCCAACCATGACAAGCAGAACGAAACGCCCCGCCTGTTTTTTGCAATTACCAATTCCATCAATATCGTTCAGGACAGGATCACACGCAGCCGCCTGGCCGGCGACCCGGCAGATGTCATGATCAGCCCCCGGCTGTCGCATATCGGCATGTTGGAATTTCACATGGCTGCCGAAGCCATCGAGGAGGGCGAACGTTGTGTGAACGACGCCCTCGAACAGATAGGCAAGGCCGTCAGTAATTTCTAGCCTGGCGCGGTTGTGTCTCCTAATTTGTTGACAAGGCGTCACTTCCGGAATGCCTGCAAGTCGGGAACTGCTAGATTGAACAGGCCCCGTAACCGTGTTTTTCCAGGTAACGCTGATGGTATTCCTCGGCCGGCCAGAACTGCATGGCCGCCTCAACCTGTGTTACCAGCGGCTGCGACCAGCGCCCGGATTGATTGATTTCCCCGATCACCTCGTGCGCCGCTGATTCCTGCGCAGCCGAGTGGAAAAAAACCACTGAACGGTACTGGCTGCCGATATCCGGCCCCTGACGATTCAACGTAGTGGGATTATGCATCTCGAAAAACAGGGCTAAGAGTGTCTCGAAGCCGACTTCGTCCGGATTGAATTGCACCTGGACCACTTCGGCGTGGCCGGTGGTGCCGGTGCAAACTGCCTCATAGCTTGGATTGGGCGTGCCGCCCATGTATCCGGACGTGGCTTCAATCACCCCCGGGACTTCCCGAAAGCGCGCTTCGACACCCCAGAAGCACCCCGCACCAAATGTGGCCAATTCAACGCTGTTACTCATTAACTCTTCCTCCTGTCCGGTCTTTTACCCACCCGGATCATACCTTCCTGAATCGTGCTGGCAACCAACCTGCCCTGGCGATCATATATCAATCCCCTGGCCAACCCCCTGCCCCCGCTGCTTGAGGGGCTATCGCAGGAATACAATAACCAGTCATCCACACGCACCGGGCGATGGAACCACATACCGTGGTCAAGGCTGGCCATGAGCAGATCATCCTGGATAAACGAAATTCCATGCGGCAGGGTTGCCGTACCTACCAGGTGAAAATCTGATGCGTATGCCATCAGCGCACGATGCATCTGGTCGGGTACGTCTATTTTTTCATTCAGACGAAACCATATGTTTGAACGGGGTGCTTGCGGGTGCGGGTTAAAGACATCGGTCTTTCTCGTTGGACGAAAATCGAATGGCCCGGTGCGCGTGAACCAGCGACGCAGCAATGGTGAAACTTTCGCCAGTCGATCCTCCGGAATATCGCTTTCGGACGACAATTCTTCAGGCATCGGCACCTGCGGCATTTCAAACTGGTGATCCAGGCCTTCCTGCTCAAGTTGAAATGATGCTGCCAGCGTAAAAATGGGTCTGCCATGCTGGATAGCAACCACCCGTCGAGATTTAAAGCTGCGCCCGTCCCGGTTGCGGTCGACATCATAAACAATCGGCGCTTCGGCATCACCGGCACGCAGAAAATAAGAGTGCAATGAGTGAATCGTTCCCTCATCAACTGTCCGGCTGGCTGCGATGATTGACTGCGCCAGAACCTGGCCACCAAACACCCTCGAGGTACCTATATCGCGGCTTTCGCCCCTGAACAGGTTGACCTCGAGTGCCTCCAGCTCCATTAACTGGAGTAGTTCCTCCGTGGTATTTTTTGAGAAAGCCATAATCAATTACCCGAGTGTCATCCTGTAAGCCTTCAGTGTATCCCAACGGTCAAACCGTGATCGCAGGTGAATATTACCTTGGGTTTAAGCAGCAAAAAACAATCCCGGCATTGTGCCACAATACCCTGGTGACGTGACTAAAAGGCAAACCCGAACGGCATGAATTACGAACCCAGCTTTCTCTGGCATGACTATGAAACCTTTGGTGCGCATGCAATATTTGACCGGCCGGCGCAGTTTGCAGGCATACGCACCAACCCGGCGCTGGAACCGGTAGGTGAACCAATCAACTGGTATTGCCAGCCGGCCAGGGACGTTTTGCCGCACCCCATCGCTTGCCTGGTCACCGGTATTACACCGCAGGAAGCGCAGCAAAAAGGGCTGACGGAAGCTGACTTCGCCGCAAAAATTCACGCTGAGATGATGGAGCCCGGCACCTGCACGGCGGGTTACAACAGCATTCATTTCGACGATGAGTTCAGCCGCAACCTGTTTTACCGGAACTTCTACGATCCTTATGAGCGTGAGTATAAAAACAATAACTCGCGCTGGGATCTGATCGACCTCTGCAGGATGTGTTACGCGCTTCGGCCGGCTGGAATTACCTGGCCTGAGCACGAACCCGGCAAACCGAGTTTCAGGCTTGAACACTTGAGTGCAGCCAACAACATAGAACACGAAGGTGCTCACGAGGCGCTTTCTGACGTCATGGCAACAATCGGCCTGGCAAGGCTGATCAAAAGGCGGCAACCACGGTTGTTTGACTGGGCATTAAAGATGCGTGACCAGCACCATGTCATGCAAATGCTGCAGCCTGCCAGCCCAAAACCGTTGCTGCATACCTCTTCGCGCATTCCGGCAACACGCGGCTGTACGACGCTGGTTCTGCCATTATCGATATATCCCGACCGGAAAAAATCCGTCATTGCTTATGACCTGATGCAGGATCCGGAACCACTTTTGAACCTCACCCCTGAGGAAATCTCTGATCGACTGTATACACCGGCAGCCGACCTTCCGGAGGGCGTGGAACGCATCGCACTCAAAGCAATACATGGTAACCACGTGCCGATGATTGCTCCCGCGGCGGTTCTTAAGAATGTTAATTGCGCCCGTATAGGCCTGGATCCGGAGCGCTGCTTCGAGCACGCCGAAAAGTTGTTGGCTGTTCTGCCGCAGATTCGCAACAAGGTAATGGAAGTTTTCAAACCCTATCCGCCGGGTGCCGACGCTGATCCTGACCACATGATTTACTCGGGCGGTTTTTTTTCTCAGCACGACCGGCGCCTGATGGATAAAATCCGCAACACCGACCCCGCTCTGCTGGCGCAGTTGCCTCTGCCGTTTAAAGACGGGCGCTTGACAGAAATGCTGTTTCGTTACCGTGCCCGCAATTTTCCCGAGACGCTCGGCACGGAGGAAAACCGGCAGTGGCAGGAACAAAGACTGCAGAGGCTGAACCAACCGACCACCGAGAGACAACTGGATCCGGAGACCTTCCGGCTTGAAATCGTGGCAGCAAGGCAAGCGCATCAAGGGGACCATAGGGCGCAGAACATTCTCGATCACGTCGAGGCCTGGGGTAATGAAATCTGCAATCCCATCTGAATTGTAGGCAAAAACCTCAAATCAAAGACTTAAAGCGTTTTTCTCGATTCGATTCGAATATTTTATGCACAAGTCGCTGATTGTTAGTGTGACACTTTTATGACTGGATTTTTTTACCATCAGGTTTGACAGCACTATACGTATGTTGTTGTATTGTATACGCAATTATAAACTGTTTAATTTTTGATCAATTCAGAGACCCGCCCAAGCAGACTGACCACAGGCGACCTTACACACAGAGTTATCCACAAGTTTTGTGGATAACCCGATCACGCTGCGTTTACCTCCATTTGGGAGTCATCCTGACGCCCTGATGAAGCACGTTTATGGGCCCCGGTCACCCTGATCAATCGACGCCTGGCGGTCGGTGAGACAAACTCGACATGGGTCCCGTCGGAAAACTGTAACATCCAGATTCTATGCGGATCTTCGTCCTTTCCGGGGGTTGCCACAACCCCGGTTATCGTTTTACCAACCAACTCAAAATCTGCCTTCATCTTTGCTTCTCCATGACTGTTGAGTGCCATTAAAACAAGAAAGATTCTCAAATCATGAGAGACCCAAAAAATAAATTTACGGCGAGACTCTTGCCTACAGAACAGCAGGCAAACCACCACTTTTCTCGACCTGGCCGCTTGCCTAGACTTTTAACGTCCGCATTTTGCGGGTCAGCCAAAACAATTTTGGTCTTAACAATTAAAAGGGGTACTTATGAAAAACATGAGCATTAAATCACTGATCACATTCCTGGCAGCAGCACTGTTCTCCATCTCGGCCTGGGCATGGCAGCCGGTAAATGTCAATGTGGCAACAGCCGAAGAAATTGCCGAATCACTCAAGGGCGTCGGCATCAGCAAGGCGGAAGCAATTGTCAGCTACCGAAATGAAAACGGTAAATTCAAGCATGTTGATGAACTGGTAAATGTAAAAGGAATCGGCATACGCACTGTTGACACCAACCGTGAGTTTATCCGGCTTGAAAACAGCGAGTTGGCCGCGAGTAAATAAAAATTGCACGGTGAAGAATGTATTCGGGCGATGCCTCGCCCGAATCATTCCGGTTTCTTGACAAGCTTGTTTTGACCCGCGCAGCGACGTTACTCATCAATCGCCAGGCGGCTACCGAAGGCGTGCGCCAGGGTGGACTGATCCGTGTATTCAAGTTCGCCACCCAACGGTACGCCATGCGCGATACGCGTGATGTGAATGTTGTGTGATTTTGCCATCCGTTGCAGGTAGTAGGAAGTGGCCTCGCCTTCCACCGTTGGATTGGTCGCTATGATCATTTCTTTCGGAGCGCTGTGTTCGAGGCGTTCAGCGAGTTGATCCAGACCCAGTTCGGCCGGGCCGATGCCGTCCAGGGGTGAAAGCCGGCCCAGCAGCACAAAATACCGGCCGCTGTAAGCCGTCGCCTGTTCAATTGCCAACACATCCACCGGGGACTCGACAACGCACAGTTGGGAGTCATCGCGGCGTGGGTTCGCGCAGAGACTGCAAATTTCCAGCTCTGTCAGGTTTCGGCAGCGCGTGCAGCGACCGATTTTCTGCATTGCATCGGCAAGGACCGCGGCCAGTTGCAGGCCGCCTTCGCGGTTACGTTCCAGCAAATGCAGTGCCATGCGCTGTGCGGACTTTGGCCCGACACCCGGCAGACAACGCAGGGACTCGATCAACTGGCTTAACAGTGACTCTGTTGGCATTTGGGTTCAGCGCCCGGACAGGGCTTGCCTAGAAAGGCATCTTGAAGCCGGGTGGAAGCTTCATTCCCTCGGTAAGCCCGGACATCTGCTGCGCGGAAGTTTCCTTGATGCGGTTGACGGCGTCATTGGTTGCCGCGGTAACGAGATCTTCAAGCATTTCCATGTCATCGGCCAGCGAGGGGTCGATGGATACGCGTTTGACGGCGTGCTGCCCGTTCATGACCACAGTCACCATGCCCCCGCCCGCTTTGCCGGTGACTTCCATATTGGCGAGCTCTTCCTGCGCACGTTGCATTTCCTGTTGCATTTTTTGAGCCTGTTGCATCAGGCCAGCCAAATTTCCTTTCATCTAGTTTTCCTCATCTGAATACCATGGAGTCTAACAATCCACGTTACTGGAGCGGTTGAATTGAATCCGGAACAATTTTTGCGCCGAACTTCTCTTTGATTTCCTTGACAGTCGTATCGTCATCGATCGCACGCTCTGCCTCGCTCATGCGGCTGAGTTCGGCCCGCTCCGTGACCGCTGCCACCGATTCCAGTGGCCTTGCTTCCGTGTGCAAATCCAGGGTTACCTCATGTCCGAGATGCGTCGACAATGCGGACTGCAAACTGCGGATGACACTTTGAGACCCAAGCTGCTCCAATGCATCGGGTACCAGGAATCTCCAGCGCTTTTCATCTCTTTTTTCGAGTTGCAGGTTTCTCGCGAATTCCCGCGTCACGCCGCTTAAATCCAGGCTCGCCTGCAAACTGGCCCAGTCCTGTGCGGCTTTATCCCCGGCCTGTTCAGACGCTGTATCCGGCTCGAGGGGCAACTCTGCTGCAGGCGTCGCTGGAGAGCCGTCATCGCCCGCATTGTGCAGCTGGTCAAACGCCGCCCGTGCAGCCTTGACCGCCTCGCTTCTGCCGCTGGATAAGCCGCGATTCGTGGCCTGCGCGCTCGCCTCCGGCTCGTCGGCCGGCTGGCCTGTATCTTGTGCTGCAGCAGACTTCGCGACAGGGGCCGGCGCTGAACCGGTGCCCGGCTCTGCCGGTCTGAATGCCAGCATGCGCAGCAATGTCATTTCCAGTCCTGTGCGCGGGTCAGGCGCCAGCCCAAGGTCCCTGCGGCCATTAATGGCTATCTGGTAGTAAAGCTGTGCGTCTTCCGGAGAAATCAGTTGCGCCCGTTCCACCAACGCATCCCAATCGGCTCGCTCGGGATCGCGAAATGCCGGCGCGGCATGAATCAGCGAGATACGGTGCATTGCCTCTGCCAATTCATCCAGCACGCTTTCCAGGTTGCGGGACTGTGAGACCAGGTCATTGACAATTTTCATCAGTCCGCCGGCGTCCGCGCTTGAAAGTGCATCGATAATGGCCGCGATATGTACGTGGTCAATGCTGCCCAGCATGCTGGCAACATCCGAATCCTTGAGACTGCCGCCGCCGAAGGCGATCGCCTGGTCCAGCAGGCTCAGACCATCACGCATACTGCCATCGGCAGCTCTGGCAATTCTCATCACGGCGGATGCCTCCGCGTCGATTGACTCGGTCTGCAGAATCTTGTCCAGGTGCGAGCTGATCTGGTCCGGCAACAAACGTGTCAGGCTGAATCGCAGGCAGCGGGACAGGATGGTAATGGGTAACTTTTGTGGATCCGTCGTCGCCAGTATGAACTTCACATGCGGTGGCGGCTCTTCCAGGGTCTTGAGCAGGGCGTTGAAACTGTGGCCCGACAGCATGTGCACCTCATCGATGATGTACACCTTGTAGCGCCCCCTGCTGGGTGTGTACTGAACCGTTTCCAGTAACTCCCGCGTGTCATCCACCTTGGTTTTCGATGCCGCGTCAATCTCCAGCATATCCACAAAGCGGCCTTCGTCAACGTCAATGCAACTGCCGCATTCGCCGCAAGGAGTCGATGACACGCCCTGCTCGCAATTGAGGCACTTGGCGAGAATTCGTGCGATGGTCGTTTTGCCAACTCCGCGCGTGCCCGTCAATAGAAAAGCATGATGCACACGATCCTGGTCCAGGCCGTTCACCAGTGCCTGGACGACGTGCTCCTGGCCAACCAGGTCTTCAAACGTATGTGGCCGCCACTTGCGCGCCAATACCTGATAACTCATAAGGAATCCTCTGGTTCACTCTTTGCAAGGACAGAATGGTTGACGGTGATGATAACAGAAGAAATGGTGGCGACCCCTGCCCACCGTTCCCCGGCGCCCGAGTCTGCTGCTGCCGCTGCTCCCTTCCGGGCCTGACGGGGTTCACAACATATCGTCGCGGGGAGGCCAACAGGGGCCACCACTGGACCGCAGACCTGATCGCTCAAATGTGCGGGAACGGAATTGTGCCGCATGCCTTGGCAGGGTTCAATCATTCAATTCCATTTTCTTGCAAATCACTGCTGTCTAAATCTTCTCATTGAACGGCGGCGGGTATTGACGGCCGCCACGCTCCAGTGTAATCCAGCGCAGTTCTGAAAAAGCCTCGACCGAGGCCTTGCCATTTTGCCGTCCCTGGCCGCTGTTTTTGACACCACCAAAGGGAGCGTGCGCTTCATCGTTTACCGAGCTGTCATTGATGTGGGCCATGCCGGTCTCCAGGCGCCGCGCCACTTCCATACCATGTTGCTCATCGGCGGTAAAAATGCCTGCTGAGAGTCCGTAGTCAGAATCATTGGCTACCGCGATGGCCTCTTCCGCGTCATCCACGGTAATCAGAGCCGCTACCGGGCCAAAAGTTTCCTCGCGGAATATTTTCATATCCCGGGTCACACCGGACAGGACAGTGGGCTCATAAAACAGATCCCGAAATTTTCCGCCGGTAAGCAGGGTGGCGCCCTTTTCGATTGCCTCGGTAACCTGCCCGTGTACGTTCTCAAGCTGTTTCTCGTTGATCAGCGGTCCGATGACATGATCCATCGAGGCAGGGTCACCTACCCCCAGTGTCTTGACATTGGCGACCAGCCGCCGCGTAAACTCATCCGCCACTGCCTCGTGCACAATAATTCTTTCCACAGACATGCAGATTTGCCCCTGGTGCATGTACGTGCCGAAGGTTGCCGCGTTGACCGCTTTACCCAGATCAGCATCATCCAGGATGATCAGCGCATCTTTTCCGCCCAGTTCGACACAGGCCTTTTTCAGTAATGACCCGGCCAGGGTAGCGATATGACGGCCAACCTCAGTCGATCCGGTGAAGCTGATGCCACGGACTGCCGGGTTAACGACCAACTCATCACCCAAACCGCTGATACCGTCACGTGAACATGTCACAACATTAAAGACCCCGGCGGGAAGGCCCGCGGCTTCCAGTACTTCTGCGAGTAACAGGCCGCCGCTCAACGGGGATTCTTCAGACGGTTTCAGGACAATGGTATTGCCGATCGCCATGGCGACTGCAAAACCGCGCACAGTTAACAACAGTGGGAAATTCCAGGGCGATATCACGCTGACCACACCCAATGGTTCACGCACTGCCATGCTGAGCTTGCCGTACTCCGATGGCAATATTTCACCGTTCATATGAAACACCATGGCGGCAGCAGCCCGCAAAGCTTCGATCGAGTAAGCAGTCTCGAACATGGCTTTACCAACCCAGGAGCCGCCCTCCTGGACCAGCGCGTCAACAAAATCCTGCCGCCTTTCCTCCATGATGTCAGCCGCTTTTAACAGGAAACCGGCACGCTTTGTGTGCGCCAGGCCTGCCCAGGACTCGCCGGCAACGGCGGCGGCGTCAATCGCTGATTGCACGTCATCCCGTGACGCCTCTGCAACCCTTGCACAGACCTCGCCACTGGCCGGGTTGAACACTTCGAAACTTCGTCCGTTCTTGATTTCCCGCCAGTATCCGCCCCAGAAGTTCTGTGTTGGCTTATCAAATTTCATGCCCAATTTCCCGAATTCAGTGAATCAGCTATTGTCTCGCTACTCATCTGACCTGACAATAGTCGTTTTGGATTTTGGACGAGTGATGTCAACAGCATCCCATATTCACCTGCAGCGTCTCGAGGCAGAAAGCATTCGTATCCTGCGGCAGGTCGCCACAGACTTCGAGCGCCCGGTACTGCTTTATTCCGTCGGCAAGGATTCATCGGTGTTGCTGCACCTGGCCATAAAAGCCTTTTACCCGGCAAAACCACCTTTTCCCCTGCTGCATGTGGACACTACCTTTAAGTTCAAGGAAATGATTGAGTTCCGGGACGCGACCGCCGAACGCCTCGGCCTCGAGCTGGTTGTCTACACCAACCCCGAGGGACTGGCGGCCAACACCAATCCGTTCACCCACGGCAGTTCCCGCTACACCGACATCATGAAAACGGAAGCCCTGCGCAAAGCGCTTGATGAAGGCAAATATGATGCGGCTATCGGCGGAGCGCGCCGGGACGAGGAAAAATCCCGTGCCAAAGAACGGGTCTTCTCGCACCGCTCCGGCGGTCATGTCTGGGATCCGAAGAATCAACGTCCGGAACTGTGGTCACTGTATAACACCCGCATAAACCCGGGTGAAAGCATGCGCGTGTTTCCCTTGTCCAACTGGACCGAAACCGATATCTGGGCCTACATCTACCTGCAGGACATTCCGATGTCTGAGCTTTACCTGGCCAAAGAGCGCCCGGTGGTCGAACGTGACGGCGCGCTGTTCATGGTCGATGACGAGCGCTTTCCTCTCAACGAAGGTGAGCAGCCGGAAATGCGTTCTATCCGCTTCCGCACGCTTGGCTGCTACCCGTTGACAGCGGCAATAGAATCCACTGCCAGCACGCTCGCGGAAGTCATCATTGAAATGCGCTCGACGCATTCATCGGAACGCTCCGGCAGGTTGATCGACAAGGACCAGGCCGCATCCATGGAGAAGAAGAAGAAAGAGGGGTACTTCTGATGTCTGCAGCCGATAGTGCAAAGCTCGACATGCAACAGTTTATCGAGCTGGAAAGCTCGAAAAGCATGTTGAAATTCATTACCTGCGGCAGTGTGGATGATGGCAAGAGTACCCTGATCGGCCGACTGCTTTACGATTCACAGCTGCTTTACGATGATCAGTTGGAAGAACTGAAACGGGACAGCAAAGGCCGGGCATCCGTGGAGGAGGAGATTGATTTTTCGCTGCTCGTCGACGGTCTCGCCGCCGAGCGGGAACAGGGTATAACCATTGACGTAGCCTACCGCTTTTTTTCCACAACCAGGCGCAAGTTCATCGTCGCCGACACGCCGGGGCATGAGCAATACACGCGTAACATGGCGACCGGCGCATCCACCGCAGAGGCTGCGGTTTTGCTGATCGATGCGCGTCTCGGTGTCTCCACACAAACCCGTCGTCACGCTTATATCCTGTCGCTGGTCGGTGTTAAGCACATACTGCTGGCGGTCAATAAAATTGACCTGAAAGACTATTCTCAAGAGCTGTTTGAGGATATCTGCACAGATTTTGATGAGTTTGCCGGGGAGCTTGGCTTCAAGAGTGTCTGCGCCATACCGATATCGGCGCTCAAAGGCGACAATATCACTACGCTCAGTGAGCGCATGCCCTGGTACCGGGGAATGCCATTACTGACCTACCTCGAGGAGCTCGACCCGCAGCGGGACGACTCGTTTCAGTTCCGTTTTCCGGTCCAGCGCGTGACGCGGCCGGACCTGGATTTCCGCGGTTACGCCGGCACGCTTGCAGGCGGTGAAATTGCCGTGGGGGACGAGATCATGGTGGCTGCGTCTCTCAAACGCAGCCGTGTTAAATCCATTGTCACCATGGACGGCGATTTGCCGGCAGCCAGCAAAGGTGACGCCGTTACCGTGACGCTGGAAGACGAGATTGATATCTCCATGGGCGATGTGCTGCACAGGCCCGGTGAGCCGCTGGAGCGCAGCAACCAGTTCCAGGCACACCTGATCTGGATGCATGAAGACCCGATGCTGCCGGAACGCAGCTACCTGATGAAGATCGGCACGCAGATGACCTCGGTGCAGGTCACAGACCTCAAGTACGCCATCGATATCAATACCTCCCGGCACATGCCGGCAACCAAGGTCGATCTTAATGGAATCGCCGTATGTAACTTTGCCAGTGCCCAGGCAATCGCATTCGATGCCTACAAGGAAAACCCGGAAACCGGGGCCTTCATATTGATAGACAGAATCAATAACAATACCGTCGGCGCCGGCATGATTGACTTTGGGCTGCATCGCGGACAAAACCTGTCCTGGCAATCCTTTGAAATCAACCGTGAATCGCGCGCGCGCATGAAGCACCAGAAACCCGCGGTGATCTGGTTCACCGGCCTGTCCGCGTCGGGCAAGTCGACGATTGCCGATATTCTTGAACAGAGGCTGGCCGCGCAAAACCGGCATACCTACCTGCTCGACGGCGACAACTTCCGCCATGGTCTGAACAAGGACCTCGGCTTTACCGATGCCGACCGCGTGGAAAATATCCGCCGCGTCGCGGAGGTCGCCCGCCTGATGGCCGATTCCGGCCTGATCGTGATGACGGCATTTATATCCCCGTTCCGCCGCGAACGCCGGATGGCGAAGGAGATCGTCGGTGACATTGACTTTGTCGAGGTGTTTGTCGACACGCCGCTGGAGATATGCGAAGCGCGCGACCCGAAAGGCATGTACGCGCGTGCGCGCCGGGGTGAGATTCCCAATTTTACCGGTATCAGCTCGGCCTATGAACCGCCGGAAAGGGCTGACATCCACCTCGATGCAGGTGACCGCCCGGCCGAGGAACTGGCCGACGAGGTGCTACGGCAATTGCAGCTCGACTGATACCGGGTCGCTCATGATGATTCCAGAAACTGGAAGATATGAAAATCATCGTGATCCTCGTCAGGCACCATCTGTCCCAGCATGGATATGCCGGCCTCATGCACGGCTTGCGCCCGCCCGCTGATCAAAGGGTGCCAGTCGCACAGGTCCTTGCCCAGCGCCAGCTTGCGGTAGGCGCAGCTGTCCGGCAACCAGGCACACGATTCCACGTTGGCCGCTGTCAATTGCACGCAATCGGGGACTTTGGCCGCCCGGTTGACATAATCCGAACAGCGGCAGCTTGCCTGGTCAAGCAATTCGCAGGCGCTGTTGGTATAGAAGATCTCGCCGCTGTCCTCGTCCTCGATTTTGTTCAGACAACACAGGGCGCAGCCATCGCAGAGCGATTCCCACTCTGCATCGGTCATTTGGTCCAACGGCCTGCTTTTCCAGAATTGATCATCCATCGCGGTGGCATTATGACAGCTTGAGTTCCATTTGACCGCCCTTTTGGTTTAGGATCGAATGAG
>JABDPJ010000251.1 GCA_013042835.1 Lysobacterales bacterium | reverse complement strand
AAGAAGCGCCGCCGGTGACCGCATTCACCCACCCTGGAGGTTGGTAAGCGGTGCCATCCTGATTTGTGCGGGACTGGCATTGCTGGCACTGGATGGCGTTGCCGGTGACGGTTGGCTGGGCCTGCGGTTAATGGTTTTATTGTTGCCTTTTGCAGGAGCAGTGCTGGCCGGCGTAAACCCCTTTCGGAAGTGACTTTGCTGAAGCGGCAGCTTCCGCAGACTCAGATTCGCTGCATGTTGTCTTCGTGGCATTCGTTGGCAAGGGGTATAAGCCGGCCAAAGTAGCTGAGCTGTCGCTCAGACCGTTGAAAAATAATTCTTCAGCGCTGCTCCGGATCCCTTCCCTGTGCCCCCAGCTCAGGTTCAATCGCTCGCGCATCGGAGTCTGAAATATCGAGCGATTCCCGCAACCTTTCCAGCAACGAACGTTCTTTTTTCGAAATGCCACCCTCAACAAGGGCCTCGGCAATGGCAGTCATCAGCTAGAACAGACTGACGCCGCCGACAAAAGAACACCACTTGTGAATCTTGCATTTTTCTTGTTGACCAGTACATCCTCGCGTTTACAAGGCACTGATTATGATTGATCTCGAATGGGGTATATACTGGATAAATCAGCCAGCCACGCCTTTTCAGGACACGACGATGTTCACTGCTGCAAAGTTATTTTTAGCGCTAATCACACTATCCCTGGTTACGGCTTGTAAAACCAGCCCAAGAGTCCAGTCAAACCATGACGGAGACCTGGATTTCAGCCAATACGAGGCCTTTAACTTCACCAGCCCTACGGCAATCGAGAACCCTGATCTAAGCGGCCAGTTGGAGTTGTACTTCAGTGCCGCTGTCGAGCAGCAATTGCGCCTGAAAGGTCTCGTGAGGTCGGAACAGCCTGATATTCTGATCAACGTTTCGGTGGATGTTGACGATGTCAGTGCACCGCCGGCACGAGCCAACAACTGCCCGCGTTACGATGACTACTACAGCCGAAGATCTGCTGACAGCTACGCCGGCGAAGGCAGGCGGCCGATGTGCCTTTATACTGAAGGAACGATCCTGATTGACATGGTCGACGTGGCGCTGAACCGGAAAATATGGGAAGGGGTTTCGCGCGTGCGAATGGACGATAGAGACAGGGGCGCCAGCCTGCTCAGGTCTGTCGTAACCGACGTAGCCACGATGTTTGAAGGACCACAAACCTCGAACAGAAACCTGAATCCAATCCACCCATATAATCCCGCCTCAGCTTCCCGGGGCATCATCTCAACCGTGCCGCGCGGGGATGGCTGACTCCACTCTCCTGCCGCCGCTCTCGACCCGGCGCTCGCATCGCGGTCAGCTTGAATATTTAAACGGCCACTGTCGGTTAATCAGTCGCCATACAGACAGCGGTTCCTCTCGCTTCGGTCCGCGATCCTGCTGCACTCTGACACCTTTTCCTGGAAAGGCGGCTCAATGGGTTGGTCCTGGTTGCTGGCACAGGCCGTCAAAACCATCGCAATCACTATTGTCATGATTATTTTTAACATCACAGAGGAGTGTAAATTAAAAACCTGTCCATGGTCACTGTCGGCGGCCGATTTCCAAATCTGCTTCATGCAGGGTGGCAACGCCCAGGGTCAGGGCCTGATCAGGATATAACCCTCGTCCACGCGGTCGATGATGTGCGCCACGCCGGCCTGCACGAGCAACGCCTGTGGCTTGAGCTTGGCACGGCTGCCATGGGCCCTTTCCATCGTATCGAGGGTGTTCTTGCAGACGTAAAAGCGCACGCCGTTTTCCACCAGGCTGGCAATCCGCGCCTGGTGTGGGCTGTCGGCGTACATCAGCCGGACCCCCTTGCCGAATGTCACGATCTCGATATCGATCATGTCGGGACCGCCATAATTCTTGATCAGGTTGTTGGCCGTATCAAGGACCACGGCTTCATTGGCCTGGTCGCTGAGCTGCAGAATGACGTGTTTCTCCGCGAAAGGTTTGAACTCTTCGCCCGTTACCTCGGTAGCTGCCGCCAACTGGCTCACAACAGCCATCAGGGCAAACAGCAGGCTCAACAATACGTTTCTGAACGGTTTCATGTTTAGCTGATTGGCCCTGAATAATCCGCAACACCGGGGTTGCCGGCCACGTTGATCAGCCGCGGCGTATCGAGCTTGTCGATCCTGACGACTTTCTGATCACGCAGGTATTCCGCCACGACTTCCCAGATGGGTGGTCCGGGCGCCTTAGATGCGACAGTGGCCCAGCCGGCTACCTTGTAAGTCTTGTCCGCTTCCAGCGTGCGGCCGTCAGCAAGACTCAGGTTGGTAATACGCTTGCCCATTTCCTGGCCGGGGTCACAGCTGTAGCTGAGGCCGCCAACACGCACCATGTCTCCACCCTGCTGATAATAGGGATCGGGATGGAAGAGGTTGTCTGCAACGCTTTCGAGGATCATCTTCAATTCAGAGCCCTGCATGTCCCGCACGTAGGTTTCCGGATACGTCATGGCCGTCTGGTCCATCAGGCGTTCCATGGTGATGGTCTGCCCAGGGAGTATGGATGTGCCCCAGCGGAAGCCGGGCGACAGGGCGATTTCGGCGTCACCAACCTCGCGCATCGCGTCACAGATCAACTGGTCGAACGTGCCGTTGAAGTTGCCCCGGCGGTATAACAATGAATCGGCCACGGCGAGAGATTCGTTAAGCTGGTCCAGGTAAGGCCTGCGCACCCCGTCGATATATGCCTGCATGCCCGCATCTGCTTCAAGCAGGTTTGAGAATACCGGCAACAGCCGGTAGCGGTAATCATTGATCTTGCCTTCACCGATATCCAGGTCCAGCACCGCGAGAAACTTACCGTTGGACCCCGCATTGCTCACCAGCGTCTTGCCGCCCGAATTGTCGACCATGACCGGTTTTGGAACCGCATCATGGGTATGGCCGCCGAGAATCACATCGACGCCAGTAACCACGCTGGCCATCTTGATATCGACGTCCATGCCATTGTGGGACAACACGATAACCGCGTCAGGCCGGTGTTGCGCGCGGATTTCATCCACCAGTTCCTGCATGTCGGAATCACGAATGCCAAACGACCAGTCAGGTATGAAGCGCCCGGGGTTCGCAATCGGCGTATAGGGAAAGGCCTGGCCAATCACGGCAACCTTGCGTCCGCCCATTTCCCGAATCGTATAAGGCTTGAATGCATGGCCGGAATCCTCGTCATAGGCTTCCGCACCGTCGAATAAAGCTTCTTCGGATACGCGCACATTCTGGGCGATGAACTCACCCTTGAATTCGCTGATATTTTCGAGAATCTCTTCCTGCTGATAGGTGAATTCCCAGTGCCCCGTCATGATATCCACGCCGAGTAGGTTGCAGGCACCAACCATGTCTTTGCCCCGTGTCCACAGTGCTGTGGCCGAACCCTGCCAGGTGTCTCCGCCGTCGAGCAACAATGACTGCCCTTCAGGCACCTGGGCGCGTTGCTGGTCAACCAGCGTTTTCAGATGCGCAAAACCGCCTACTTTGCCGTACATTTTTGCGGCAGCGGCAAAATCCATGTAAGTGAATGCGTGCGCTTTTGCCGTGCCGGACGCAAGCCCGGCATGTTCTAACAGGCGCTTGCCGACCAGGTGTGGCGGCCGGCCAATGGCCGGGCCAATACCGATATTCACATTCGGTTCGCGAAAATAAACCGGCTCCAGTTGTGCGTGGCTGTCGGTGAAATGCAGTACGCGCGCATTACCGAAAGGTGGCAGCGTATACAGGTCTTCGCGGGGCTGGCCGGCAGTCGTACAAGCGGGTAGCAATCCTGCAGCGCCCGCTGCACCCAGAATCGTGAGAAATTCACGCCTGTCCATCATGACTAGATTCTCCGGTTACTTGGGAACGTATAAGTGCCAGTTCTTCTTTTCTCTTACAGCAGTGGCAACGGCAAGTTCAGCATGAAGAGCAGCTTCGTTGGCCAACTTGATGCCCTCATCGAAGTTTCCCTTGGCAGCGGCTTCCGCGGCCTCTTCGAGCAAGGCCTCAGACGTGTTCCAAAGCTGTACCCTGGTTGCGGCCTCACATATCTGACTCTGTGCTTTTTCAAGCGCGGCCACATATTCGTCGGCATCCGCGGCCATAGCTGAGGCCGGTGACATCAATACGGCCAGCAGGGCCGAAAACGGTAAATACAGGTTACGTTTCATTGGCTGTCTTCCTTCAGCGGCGCGAGGCCGGACCGTTCAATTCCATACCATTGCTCATGTATGAGAGGAAATACTCCAGCTGCCGGTATTCCTGGCTCTGGGCTTCATAAGGTTTGGCGCGAACCTGTGAGTTACATTCCTGGAAGCGTTTCTGGATGGTGCCGATCTCACCCCACTTGGAACGATAAACCGGCCAGTGCGTCGCCTGGCCGAGCATGCCGCTCAAACGGTCGGCACGCAGCATCATGCCGGCGGATTGCATGTGGCAGTTTTCGCAGGCGAATTCGAGCTGACCACGCCGGGTGTAGTAGTACTCTTTGCCCGCTTCATAAGCTGCCAACGCACGCGGGTCATCGGGGATGACAACATTCATCTTGTTACCACGCGACGTGTAGGCCATGTATGCGGCTATCTGGGCCAGTTCGCCGACCAGCCACGGCAGGGGTTCTTCATCATTGTCGGTACGGCATTTGTTGATGGCGTACTCCATGGTGATAATCTCCCCCGTCCCAACATCGAAATAGGGGAAGTCCTGTTTGACACCCATACCTCCATTAGCAAAGCAATCCGCATAGGTCTTGCCATTGGCGAATGGCTTGTTGAATGCCTCTTCACCTTCTTCAATGGCGATTTCATAAGGTGGAAAATCTTCCATTTCCAGCCATTGCTCGCGTGCGCCTTCATCGAAGGCGTACAGTCCATTGATCATTTCATTCAGATCAAGCTTGGGAAATCGTTCCTGGAAAAACGCCCTTAGCGCCAACCTGTCCTGTTCAGGCGTTGCGTGGGCGCTCGCCATCATCACGGTCAGAAAACATGCAACTATCAGCTTTTTCACAGATTTGTCTCCGTTAGCCTTAACTTGAAGTGATTATTTAAGCCGCTGAACCGCATGCCTATTTGAACGTAATCTCGGATACGCTGGTATCGCCGGTATTGTCCACCCAGCTTATTTCCAGCTTATCGCCCGACTTCGCACCTTTGAACTTGAAAGCCAGGTAGGGGTTTTTCGATACGGCTGTGCCCCAAAACGAATTCAATACAACATTACCGTTGTGCTTGCAGACAACTTCCTTGATGAAGTGCTTGGGAACGGCTTCACCGGTGTCGGCGTCGATCCTCGCGCCTGATTCCATCGGATGCGGCATCAATGCCTTGACCTCAGCAATATCACCCTTGATTTTTGCCCTGATTTTGATTGGTTTACCCATGATAATTCCTTTATTAACTGACGATGGCCGCGATCAGCCGCCGCAACCGCCGATAGTGACTTTGACTTCTTTGCTGGCGGAGTAAAGTTTTCCACCGGCCTTTACAATCGCGCGTACCGGAGAGCTTTCGCCCATCTTGATTCTGACCGACACATCCGCCACTGACTGGGGCGACATTTCAAACATCGCGGCAAGTGGCGTCGGATTATTTTCAACAACCACGGCGATTGCCTCGACATCGGCCATATCCGTGCTCACGGTGACCGGCACGACCGCGCCATTTTCCGCAATATCCGGAATCTTCAGCATGATCTGGTCACTCTCGGTAGCGGGTCCGTCAAACGCGCCGCTAACGGCGGCATCGGCACTTTCTGCTTCAAAAGCGGCATCCGGCCGTGCAGCAAACAAAAAGCGTGGCGCTGCCAGCACGGCGGCGGCGGTGAACAAGCTCCTCAACAGAGCTCTGCGTTGTAGTTTCATTGAATAACTCCCATAAAATAAAACTGATTTACAAAGAATGAATAAAATCCGTGACCAGGTCGATTTCTTCCTCGGTCAATATACGGTTACGGCCAAATGGCGGCATCCTTGTGTGCGGGTTTTTGATTGCTGCGTCCCAAATTTGCTCCCGCAATGCTTCGCGATCGGGATAACGTATTTTCATGGCCACCAGGGGCGGCCCGTAGTTGCCGGTCAACTCGCCGCCTTCTATCCAGTGACAGGCCAGGCAATTACCCTTGAAGCGGTCAAACGCGAGGGCCTTACCCTGCTCCAGCCTTTCCGGAGAAATTGCCTGCTCCGCAACAACAGCAGGCGCAATCAATGCTGTGCCGGCGGCACCCAGCAATGCCGTCAATAAAATTGCTTTTTTATCCATGGTATTCCGTTAATCCTGCTTGACTTGTTCGATCATGTAATCCAATGCGGTTGCGACCTCTTGATCGCTCAACTGCTTTTGCCCGCCCTTGGCCGGCATGATTCCTATGCCCTCGATGGCACCTGTCAGCAGTTTTTCCCGGCCCTGTTCGAGACGCGGCGCCCAGGCTGCCTTGTCCCCGGTCATCGGGGCACCGGCGACGCCAGCCGCATGGCACATCTGGCAAGCCTGGCGGTATACCTTGTCATCAACGGAACTGGTTTCCTCGGTGACAGCAACGTCTTCCTGGGCTGCCAGTGTCACCATGGTGGGCTCGGATAAGATTTTAACGCTGGCCGGATCTTTGCAATCCTCCATGCAGGTCGTGTTCTCGGTATCCGGGCGATCATCAAGGAAGAAACCGTCCTGATTGGGCATTTCAATCGAAGTAAAAGTTTCCGCCGTCAACACAAAATCGTCTTCGACCAGGTCGTTCAAATAAAGCACATAGGCCGTGATCGCATAGACTTCGTCATCTGACATTGATTGCGGCTGCGTAAACGGCATCGCACGATGGATGTAATCCCACAGCGTGCTTGCATACGGCCAGTAGCTGCCAACGGTTTTTTCCGGTCTCGGTTCTGTCAGTGAGCCCTCACCACCGGATAATACCGGGTAGCGGCCAACGCCTTCGCCAAAAGAGCCATGGCAACTGGCGCACTTTTCCTCGTACATCATTTCGCCGTCTTCGACCGAGCCACTGCCGGGCGGCAGGCCTTTGCCATCGGGCCGGATATCAATATCCCAGCCGGCGATTTCCTCCGCGGTAGCGGCTTTACCAATACCGTACTGACCGGCCTTGCCATGGCTGTCCGCCCAGGCAGGCAGGGCTGACATGAAAGCGACAAGTAACGATACAACAAAAATCCTGTTAGCTAATCTGGACATTGGTCACCGTCCCATCTGCATGTAAACGCCACGTGTGAATTGCATTCTTGTGGTAAATGGAGCTTTCGCCACGGGCAGCGCGTAACTGCGCAAAAGTGGGTTGAACGTAGCCGGTTTCATCCACCGACCTGCTCTGGATCAAAGCGGGTGAACCATCCCACGTAAAGTCCAGGCTGAAGCGGGTCAGGGCCTTGGGTAAAACCAGACCCTTTAAGCGGGCCTGGCGCCAGTTGACGCCGCCGTCGAATGAAACGTCCACGCGTTTGATTTTTCCGCTGCCAGACCAGGCGAGGCCTTCCAGTTCATAACGGCCTTTCTGCTTCAGTGGTTTTTCAGGACAGGGAAACGTCACGACTGAATTGCTTTCCTGAACGTAGCTGAATTTCCTGGCGCGCCCGTCAGCCAGCAGGTCCGTGTATTTGGAAGTTTCTTCGCGGTGATACCAGGGCTTGTCGCCAACTTCCAGCCGGCGCAACCATTTGACGCTGGTGTTGCCTTCCCAGCCGGGATTGAAAATACGCACCGGATAACCCTGCTCAGGACGCAGCGGTTCACCGTTTTGCGCATAAACAATCAGGGTGTCGTCGAGGGCCTTCTCCAACGGAATGCTGCGACTCATGTGCGAGCCATCAGAGCCTTCCGCCAGGATCCATTTCGCTTCCGGCTTGACGCCGACTTCTTCCAGCAGCGTGCTCAGCAGAACACCGGTCCATTCGCAACAACTGATCATGCCGTGGGTAAACTGCAGTGCATCCATCTGGGCGGCACGCCATTCCATGCCGCCATTGGCGGGGCACTCAAGGAAGTTGATAGCGGTTGTGCTTGGAAAACGGCGCAGGTCGTCAATGGTGAAAATCAACGGGTTTTCAACCAGCCCATGCAGCATCAATCGATATTCGTCCGGGTTGATGGTTGGGACGCCCGCATGATAACGCTCAAATACCAGCCCACTGGGCGTGATAATACCATCGAGTTCAGCCAGTGGCGTGAAACTGATTGCCGCTATCCGGTCGGCCGTCAACCATGGCACGGTGCGGCGCTTGATTTCACCCTCAAAGGCCGACGGCATGCCATAGGGGTTGGTGATGACACCAGCCCCGAGGGATCGGCTCCATTCTGGTAAATTGGGCGGCAGGTTGTTCTCTGCGGCGCTCAAAGTCGAAGCAAACGGCACGCCTACAACTGCGCCGCCCGCGACTGCCAGACCTTTCTTTAGAAAATCACGGCGTTTGGCCGGATCAACTTTACTTGCTTCCTGCGAAACCTTTCTCAAGACGGCAGGACCACTACCGGGTTTTGAAAACATTTAATTTCCTGATGAATTTAATGGGCAAAGTGCCCTGAGATAGTTTATATTAGAAAATCTTAACATAGAAAACAACTTTTAGTAAATCTGAAGTTTACATACTCTAAACTTAATACTAGCTTAAATTTAACTGAACTCGGGCTTAAAATGAACCGCTTAATGTTAAAAATCGTTGCCCTCCTTTGCGCTTCGATTACCGTGACATACGCGGATGGACATTCCACGGTTTGTCCAGCGTCAGAAAGCCCGGTATTACAGGTCCTGGGTTCTGGCGGGCCGATTGCAGATGATGGCCGTGCATCTTCAGGATACCTCGTCTGGATCAATGGCAGGTCACGTTTTCTTATCGATGCGGGAGGCGGCGTCTTCCTGCGTTTCGGCGAGGCCGGTGCGCGCTTCAAAGACCTGGAACACATCGCAATCAGTCATTTTCATACCGACCATTCCAGCGATCTGTCAGCCTTGCTTAAATCCGGCTATTTTTCAGACCGTACTGACACCTTGGGCATCAGCGGTCCCGCGGGCGAAGGAGAATACCCGGGGATGAACGAATATCTTCTGCGTCTGCTCGCTCCGGAAAAGGGCGCCTATGCCTATCTTGACGGTTACCTTGACGGCAGCGCCGGACTGGTTAAACTTGCACCGCACACCGTTGATGCGCAATCTCAGGAGTTCAGCCGGGTTTATGGCAGCCCGGCAGGCACTAACGAGGTAGCTGCGCTTGGCGTTCCGCATGGTCCTGTTCCTGCGCTTGCGTATCGAATCAGGATAGGGGAAAAAAGCATCGTCTTTTCCGGTGATCAGAATGGCAGTTCTGATGCGTTTATGGATTTTGCAAGCGGATCGGACGTAATGGTCATGCACATGCCGGTGCCGGAAGGTATCAACTTAACCGGCCGAAACTTGCATGCACCGCCAAGCCGCATTGGCGAAATTGCGGCAAAAGCCGCGGTCGGTAAATTGGTCTTGAGCCACTTTATGGCGCGCAGCCTCGCTGACCTGGAAGCGAATTTGGATGAAATTCGGGCCAGGTTTGACGGGGAACTGGTCCTGGCAAACGACCTGGATTGTGTGGGAATTTAGCGCTGATCCATTATCAAACGAATAATTGAGAGTGAAGGTCTTATGAAAAATAATGCTGAGATAGATTTAAAGCAAATGGCAAATTCGGCGAACCGGGCCAGCGCCCTGATGAAGACGCTTGGTCACAAGGACCGCTTGATGATTCTCTGCCATCTTGCCGACGGGGAGAAATCCGTGGGTCAGATTGCCGAACTTCTGCAAATCCCACAATCCCCACTGTCTCAGCACCTGTCACGCATGCGCAAAGAAGGCCTCGTAGAAACGCGCCGGGAGGCGCAGACGATTTTCTATTCGCTCAAAAGTGGCGAGGCGGCAAGAATCGTCGAGGTACTTTACGAGTTGTTCTGCGCTTCAGATGGTTGCCCGGTCTAGGCGGCGTCCCGAATCCCTTGATTCAAGTCAAAAATTTGTTGATTCAAGTCAATATTAGGCGTTAAAAGCGCCTAATCTTCTTGATTTATATAGCCAGACACTTATAGTAAACCCGCTTACATTAGTTTAACGTAATTTAAACAAAACCCGCGCGGAGCACTAACTGCGCGTTTCATTAATATAAGAGTCATACAAAGAGGAGCGCCCTAATGCGGCTCAATAAACGCAGTCAACTGGCCACGGCCATCGCAACATTACTTATCACTACACCTTTGTGGGCAACCAATGGTTATTTCACCCACGGTACAGGTACCAAGAACAAGGGTCTGGCAGGCGCGGGCCTGGCCATGCCTGAGGATGCAATCTCAATCGCCAACAACCCGGCAGCAGCACTGGCCAATACCGGCAAATACGACCTGGGTGTAGCGGTTTTCAAACCTCTTCGTAAATACGAAACCACCGAGAGCCAACTCAATGGCCAATTCGGATCTTTTACCATTGGCCCTCATAAGCTCAAGAGCGGCAATAACCTGCACTACATTCCGCACATGGCCGGTGCCTGGAAGATCAATGATCAAAGTGCCTTCGCGGCCGCTTTTTATGGCAGGGGTGGTATGAACACCTCGTGGACCTACGGCACCGCCACATTCGATCCGGACGGACCGGGACCCGCGCCTGTAGGCACCTACCTTGGAACCTATGGCGCTGAGGTCGGTGGCTATGGCGGCAATGGCGGCACCGGTGTCGACCTCAGCCAGGCATTTCTTGATCTCAGCTATGCCCACAGCCTCGGTGACAACTTCACTCTTGGCATATCACTGGTCGGGGTGGCGCAGGTCTTCGCGGCCAGGGGGTTACCCGCTTTTGCCGGTTACACCGAGACCTTTGCTGCCAGCGGCGGCACCGCGATGCCGGAAAACCTGACCAACAATGGTCATGACACGTCTTATGGCGTCGGTTTAAAAGCAGGCCTTCTCTGGAATATCAGCGACGCCGTGAGCGTGGCAGCGAGCTATTCCCCAAAGATCAAGATGGGCAAATTCGATGATTATTCCGACCTGTTCGCCGACAGTGGCACGATGGACATTCCTGCTGACCTGAAGGTCGGCCTGACATTCCATGCCAGCGACAGCGTTTCACTGAGCTTTGATGTTGAAAACATCTGGTACAGCGACGTGGTTTCTGTGGGCAACCAGTTTGTCAACCTGTTCAACTGCCCCACCGCAGGACAGGGTGGCACGGATCTGTCCTCCTGCCTGGGCGGCAAGAATGGCGCCGGCTTTGGTTGGGAAGACATGACAGTTTACCGGGTTGGCGCACAATGGGACGCCGGCAACGACTGGACATGGCGTGTCGGCTTCAGCCATGGCAAGCAACCGATCCCGGAAAGCGAAATGGTATTCAACATCCTGGCACCAGGCGTGATCGAAGACCACTTGACGTTTGGGTTCACACGTAAACTGTCATCCGGCGATGAATTCAACTTCTCCTTCATGCACGGGTTCAACAAGAAAGTCACGGGCCCGAACACACTGGATCCTACTCAAAATATATCTTTTGAAATGAATCAGTGGGAACTTGAGATCAGCTACGGCTGGCGTTAAGACTGGACAACGATACCCCGGGCCGCCCGGCCCGGGGTATTACACGCTAAGCTCACACCCCGGTTTCAATCTCACTCAGCTGACGACCGCGTGACGGTCAATGCTGCATCAATCGACCTTTGCAAGTACTGGCTGTAGAGTTCCAGGTTCGAAATTCCAATGCGCCGCTTGCTGATTTCGCGACCGCCTGCGTCCAGAAAAAGTAAAGTTGGGGTAATCTGAGCCTTGTATTGCTGCGCAAATTCCTTTGCAGTAATGGGCTGACCATCGAAGCCGGTCAAAGGATCCGCATTATCCAGGCTCAGTTCGATGAGAACCGCACGGTCCTTGAACTTACCCGCTGCATACATTGGCCCCAGTATCGAATCGGTCAATGTCCGGCAGTACGGACAGGCATCACGGGATACATAAACGATGGTGGGTAAACCCTGCTGCTGCGCCATTTTTGCGCTTTCGGCCAGGTTAGCGGCGACTGGAATCGCGCCACCGGCAGCCAGCACAGGCTGTTGAACAGCCATGCCCGCAAGCGCAAGCAGGAAAATTTTAAGCACTAACCCGGGTCGGGCTGTCATTTCAGACCTCCTGAATCCTGCCGAACTCAGAGTGCTTCCAGCACCGTTTCGAGCTTCTGTTTCACCTCGGCTGCCAAAGGATCAACGCGGGCGTCTTCAACCAGTCCCAGCACGGCGCCGGGATCCATGAATTCGACATGGACCTTGCCCTCATTATCTTCGCGAACCAGCACGTTACAAGGCAGCAACAAGCCAATATCAGGCACAGCATTTATCGCCTGGTTGGCCAACACGGGGTTGCACGCTCCCAGGATCCTGTAGGCCGGCATATCGACATCGAGTTTCTTTTTCAGTGTTGCCTGTACATCAATGACGGTCAAAACACCAAAACCTTCTTTGGCCAGTTCTTCGGTTACCCGCTCAACAGCGGCGTCGAAGTCATCTTCGACCGTCGTTCCAAATCCAAAGTTGCTCACTTTCACAATCCTCCGAAATCAAAGTTAAAGTTAAACGGCGTATGCCTTAGTTGTCACCCGGGCCGGATGTGCCCAAGGTCCGATCCGGCAATTCAGAACATCAAGCCAATTTCAAATATCGCCATATCGAAATCGATCGAGCCCTTGTCGACATCGAAAAATTCCCTGGTGTAGGAGGCCTTGGTATAAATCGCGTTATTGATATCCCAGCGCAGTCCGGCGCCCAGGTTATAGGAAAACCCCGACGTGGTGTAAGTCCTCCAGTCTGAAACACAGATGTAACCCCACCACGGATCCCACCAACAGCCTGTTACGGGTGGTGCACTGGGAACATTTGAATCCAGCTTGGTCCAACCGACACCGGCGACGACAAAGGGCGTGAAAGCCCGTCTGCTGAAGTTGTAAGTTACATTGAACTGGTGCGAGTATTTTGATGCGTCGTGTTCGATTATCTGCGGGGCGATGTTCGAGTCCTCCGGTACAACCACTGCCGTGTAACTTGGACTGGTTGAAACCAGCCTGTACGACAGGTTCCACTTGTCGGTCCAGTTCCAGCCGAAGCTCACACCCCAACCGGTGGTGCTGTCAATCTCAATCGCCGAACCATCATTGTAAACGGGGTCAAGACCGGTTTGGAACGCGAGTATGACACTGCCTTCCCAACGGCCATCACGCGATCCGGACTGCGAACGCTCCTTCCTCGGGTAGTCGTATTGCGCCAAGACAGATGAGCTTGTGATGATGAGGATCGCAAGTAATGCAATTCTTTTTAACATATTGATAATCCTGAAAATATAAATTTTTCTGACTTGGCTCAACTGCACTAGGGCAGGTTTGAAAAACGTTGGCGGAAGCCGCGTCATCCAAGACTGCGGCCACCTTAACAACAAAACACCGGCGGTTCAATTTCACTGGCTTCCTGACATTGTTACAAGCCTAAAATAGTGCCCTCCCCGGCTTCAGTTCAAATTGTAACTGATGCGATAAAACAAGTGTGAGGACGCGCTCAATTTTAGTATCCTTGGTATCCGGACTGTCGTCACTGACAGGGATTCATTTATAATCGGTCGCTGATTAAAAACATAGGAAAAATGGCCTTATGACCTTCGTTGTTACTGAAAACTGTATCAAGTGTAAATATATGGACTGTGTCGAGGTTTGCCCGGTTGATTGTTTCCATGAAGGTCCAAATTTCCTCGTCATTGACCCCGAGGAATGTATCGATTGCACATTGTGCGAACCCGAATGCCCGGCTGAGGCCATTTACCCGGAAGATGACCTGCCTGACGGTCAGGAAAACTTCATCGAGCTGAATGCCGAATTATCATTGACCTGGCCCGTGATAATAGAGGCTGGAACACCACCGGAAGATGCTGCCGAATGGGACGGTAAACCGGATAAGTTAAAATTGCTGGAACGCTAGAAGATCGCTGGCGCTGGCGGGGCGATCAATCAGCCCAGCCTCTCCATGAAAATGCCAAGTATGTGTTCGGTGCCCGCCGTATCGACAGGTTCACCAGTGCCAAACAGCAGGTAAACGCGCGTGTTCTCGCCATCTGGCCTCAGGCTTGTCATGAAAGTGCCCGAATAGTTCACTGCTGTTTCCCGCCAGAATGCCATGTTTGAGAAGAAGCCCTCCGACTCTGGCTCAGGCTGGGTGTAATGAAATTTGTGCGACCCTGAATCATCCGTTTTCAGCATTTCCATACCGGAGTTCTCAATAACAAAACGAAGCCTTCTCGCCACGCTCTCAGGCGTGTCTTTGACCATCAGGTAAGCACCTTCGGCAGACCAGGCCATGTAGGCGTTGGTATCCTGTTTGCCGGCTGTGCTAACCACACGCGGCGGCATCGGCTCCAGTTCATCGCCCTCAGGCATCCTCATTTTCGGTTGACCGATCACGACAGGTGAGGAACTCCTTGGGGAATCGAGCCCCTGCGGAATCTGCAGCGGCGGCGATTCTACGCTCGCAAGGTATTCAGGCTCATTGTTGCCAAACAGCGAGCATCCGGCCAGAACTGCGGTCAGGGTCAAGGCTATTACAGTCCGGTAAAGGGTATTCATCATGTCTTTTGTATCCGATAAGTTCAGGCCAGTCCGGGTCATAGCAAGCCTTGTTCAATGATT
>JABDPJ010000249.1 GCA_013042835.1 Lysobacterales bacterium | reverse complement strand
CGCCAAGACCCGCACGCGGCAGGGCAAAGGCGTCATCAACCATCACAACTACCGGCGCTCGATTACGGTGGAAGCCGACCTGGACGTGGATGTCAATGATACCGTTGCGGCCAACAACAGCGTCCGGGAAGAGTGGGATAAGATCAGGTCCGCGTACCCCAACACCGACATCGATCAATCCGGTGAACTGGATGATATCCAGGAGAGCCTCGATGCAATGCTGGGCCTGTTTCTGCTCGGCCTTGGCCTGATTTACCTGATCATTGCCACGCAGTTCAGGAGTTATTTTCAGCCGATGCTGATCCTGGCGACCATTCCGATGGCATTCACCGGCGTGATTTTCGGCCTGTTGATGACGGGCAATCCGTTGAGCCTCTACACGCTTTATGGCGTCATCGCCCTGACCGGTATCGCGGTTAACAGCGCCATTGTTCTGATCGATGCAGCCAACGCGCGCATCCGCGCCGGCATGCGGCCTTTGCACGCCACGATCTATGCGGCCAGGCGCCGTGTCATCCCGATCCTGATGACCACCACGACCACCATCGCCGGGCTGTTTTCGCTGGCGGTTGGCCTGGGTGGTAAATCACTGGTCTGGGGGCCTGTTGCCTCTTCCATCGTCGCCGGCCTGGGCGTCGCGAGTCTGTTGACCCTGTTCATGATTCCGACCCTGTACAGGGCTTTCCAGAGGGGCCATGGCGGCGAAGATTTCCTGCTGCATCACGGGCAGTAGTGTTCGCAACGGAGACGGCAGAATCCCGAGGCTTTGGGCTCAGTGGCCGCTGCCCCGGATTGAAGACACTAAGCCCGCTTGATAAAGTGGATAGCTTATACCGGATTTTGAACCCGAGGAGGAACAGACTATGTTTCGATTTACCAGCATGATCGCCCTGCTTTGCGTGGCTGCCCTGGCAACGGCCGAAGACCTGCCATTTGAAGTCACCGAGTTGACAGATTTTAACGAACCCTGGGCAATGACCTTTCTGCCCGATGGCCGCCTGCTGGTTACCGAAAAGCGTGGCCGGCTGTACATCGTGGGCCAGGACGGCACAAAGTCGCGACCGGTTGAAGACACACCCAACGTGGATTACCGCGGACAGGGTGGTCTCGGTGATGTCATCCTGCACCCCGATTACGCCAACAACGGCATCATCTACCTCAGCTATGCTGAGGCCGGCGTCGGCAATGTACGCGGCGCAGCCGTGGCCCGTGGCCGCCTGGAAATCGGTGAACGAACCAGTTACTTCAGGGATGGCGAGGTTATCTGGCGGCAGAATCCCAAGGTGACGGACGATGGCCATTACGGCCACCGCATGGCGTTTGACAGTAACGGCTACCTGTTTATCTCTTCGGGCGAGCGGCAGAAATTCGTACCGGCCCAGCAAATGAACGGCAATCTCGGCAAAATCGTGCGCTTGCACGACGACGGCTCGGTGCCGGATGACAACCCGTTTGTCTCAGAAGGTGATATGGCGGCGCAGGTCTGGAGCCTGGGTCACCGTAACCCCCTGGGCCTGGCTTTTGATGCCGAAGGCCGCTTGTGGAACAGCGAAATGGGGCCACTCCACGGGGATGAAATGAACCTGATCATCAAGGGCGAGAACTACGGTTACCCGATAGTCTCCGAGGGTGATCATTACAGCGGTGAGGAGATTCCGGACCATGACACGAGACCGGAATTTGCAGCGCCGAAGGTTGCCTGGATACCAACCATAGCACCGGCTGAAATCATCTTCTATTCAGGGGACATGTTCCCGGAAATGCAGGGGATGGCTCTGATCGCGGGGCTCAGGTCGCGCGCGATCATCCAGGTTGCAGTCGATGGCGACAGCGCTGCGGAAGTGGCCCGTTACGATATGGGCAAACGCATTCGTGAACTGGAGCAGGGTCCCGATGGCGCGCTCTGGGTTCTCGAGGACCGCGACGGCGGGCGCTTATTGAAATTGACGCCACTCAAAAAGTGAGGAGTCAAAACAGGCGGGGCTGACCGCCCGACCCGGATCGGGAAGGGCGGTTTTGAAATTTACTTACAGACCACCCACGGGAAATGATATTTCTGAAGCGGTACATGACATTTCGGACCACCTGAAATGGCCAGAGTCCAAGGGAATGGTGGGCGATACTGGGCTTGAACCAGTGACCTCTGCAATGTGACTGCAGCGCTCTCCCAACTGAGCTAATCGCCCTTTAGTTTTTCGCGGTGCCGTGGCGTGGCGTTACCAATATAAACCCTTGGCGTTTCTGCTTGCAACAGGGTGGATCGGACTTAAATCCGATCATTTGTACACACGGCACCCCTGGCGGCGCTGTTATTTGGAGAGACTTTTTATCCAGTCCGTCACAACAACCATCTGCTTGCCGTTACGATTCGCGTAGGCGTCGCCGGTGTAACCCCACCAGTCCCAGCAGGCGTGCGGGTTAATCGGCGCCACCAGGCTTTTTTCGACCTGTGGAAAAGCCAGTACGATTTCATTCGCCTCAGCCCACGGCAGGTAACCGCTCTGCCGGATGAAATCCGTGCCGATGGTGTCAGCCGATTGCGCGCAACCATGTAGCACCAGGTGGAGAGCACATGCAGAAGCACCTTTATCACAGTCAGCTGGAACATAAAGGAAAGCCGTCTCCATCAACTCTGCGTCAGCGGCGCCGGGTAGGCTGACTTCACGTAATTCGGTCAGGGTCTCGTTATCCGGTGCCTGCAGGCCGGGGTAAAGGTGGCTGAGCAATTCGCCGGCGCCATCATAATCACAGTCGCCGACAAACGGCGCCACCAGGTCCGTGCAGTTGTTCGCCGCGTCCATTGCAGGAAAGACGTGACCGGCAGCCACATTGTTGACCTGCTGTATCTGGTCAGCGGGAATGAACCCGGCATAGAGCGCCGCCGTTGAATCGTGTACCAGGGACGAAACTTTTGTGTCCTGGGTGCCATGGAACATAAAAACACGGTCATCGGCAAGATTGGCGGGGTCCGCCAGTGTTCCGGCCTTCGCACCCGCTTTGATCTGAGCTGTGAACTGGTCTACCGGCAGTGGGGTTTCATCATTTTCCGTGCACCGTTTGAGTGCCGTCATCAGGGAGTTCTCGGCACAGTTATAAGGCCCGCCGGAAATGATCGCCGCACCCGAGAAGACATCAGAGTAGGCAATATGCAACTGGTGGGCCATCAGCGCACCGGAGGAAATGCCCGAGACTGTTACGCGGTTTTTGTCGATATCCAGTGATGGGTCATGACTGTCCGCCAGGCTCGTCAAGGTAAAGAAAAAAGCGATGGTTAATAAGAGGTAGCGCATGTCAAATCTCCATTCAGCTGGTACGCGCGAGGTGTGCGTGAAAAGCCCGGTTAAATTCGTCTGGGTGTGAAAGGAAGGCCACGTGGCCTGCGCCTTCGATCTGGGCTTCTTCGCAGTTTCCGCCCCTGCTGCGGTAGTCTTCAAGCAGCTTGCGAATCTGGTCCATCATGGGTTGGGGCGGATACACCTCCGATCCGGGGAAGCCGGGTAAGCGCCCGGTGGGCCCCCAGGTGCCGGGATCGGACGCCGCCGTATTGGATACCGCCAGGTCAATGGACCCATATACCCACAGGGCAGGTGGCTTGGGCTCGGCATGCAGGATTCTCGCGACCAGGTCTCCCACGTATTTGGGCGACATGGCATTGGT
>JABDPJ010000244.1 GCA_013042835.1 Lysobacterales bacterium | reverse complement strand
CTTTCAATCCAGCGCAGGTACATGCGTAACAGCATTTCCGCCCAGTCCTGCGCCTCGGTGCCCCCGGAACCCGCCTGGATGTCGAGATAGCAGGGGTTGGCATCCATCTCGCCCCTGAACATGCGCTGGAACTCCAGCTTGCCAACCTCCTCTTCCACCGCCTCGATATCGGCAACCACGGATGCAAGAATTTCCTCATCCGCCTCCTCGACGGCCATTTCGAGCATCTCGGCGCTATCTGCAAGTGTCTGCGTGACATGATCCAGCGTGGTAACGATACCGTCCAGCCGGGCACGCTCGCGGCCGAGCGCCTGGGCATTCTGCTGATCGTTCCAGACGTCGGGGTCTTCCAACTCGCGGCTTACCTCTTCGAGGCGGTCTTTCTTGCCGGCATAGTCAAAGATACCCCCTGAGCGCATCGGAGCGCTGCCGCAGGTCATCTAGCTGGTTAGTTATCTGGTTGGTTTCCACGCTGTTTAACCTCTGGGGCCTGGTTCCTTGAAGCGGTGCATTTTACACCAAGGCGGATTAATTTTAGCGCGTTTCAGGAAAGAATTTGTTCGACCATCAACTGGGCTGTATTGCGACCCCGGAAATGGTTGATATCCAGTCTGTAAATCAATCCAACCGTATCCGAGTCCGGCAGGTCTTCCGGTAACCGGCCAAATGCGATGGCGTCGATACTACCCTGACCACCGACCGGCCTGACCATCATCTTCAAATGGGCCCCACCAACCACCCTTTGGTCTTCGATGACGAAGCGCCCTTCAAACACGGGCTCGGGAAAATGCTGACCCCAGGGACCCAAATCCCGCAACTGCTCGGCGAACTGCAGGTTGATCTCCGCGGCAGAAAGCTCACCGTCGGTCAGAATCTCGTTCTCCAGGGTCTCGCCCTGCAAAAAAAAGTTTACCGCCTCATCCAACGCCTGTTTGAAAGCCTCGAGCCGGTCGGCGGCCAGGGTCAGCCCGGCCGCCATGGCGTGCCCACCGAAAGCCGCTATCATTTCCGGGTGCAGAACATCGATGCGCGCCAGCACATCGCGAATATGCAAGCCTCGAACAGAGCGGGCTGAGCCCTTGAGCAGCTCCGAATCATCCGACTCGGGTGCAAATGCGATGACCGGCCGGTGCACGGCATCCTTGATTCGCGATGCCACCAGGCCAACAACGCCCTGGTGCCAGGCATCATCGTAAAGGCATAAACCGGACGGCAGTTCACCGTCTTTCAGATCTTTCACCAGCGCCTGTAAATGCTCAAGCGCCTGCTGCTGCATCTGGGCCTGCCGGGCACGCCGGCGATGGTTGAGTTCGTCCAGTTCCGTAGCCAGGGCCATGGCCTCATCGCGATCATCAGTCAACAGGCAACGAATACCGACCGCCATGTCTTCCAGCCGCCCCGCCGCATTCAACCGGGGTGCGACCGCAAATGCCAGGTCGGCGGCGACCAGGTGCCGGAAATCCCTTTTCCCCAGTCGCAACAGCGCCAGTATCCCCGGGCTGCACAAACCCTTGCGGATGCGCTCCATTCCCTGGCGTACCAGTATGCGGTTATTGTCATCCAGCGAGACCAGGTCGGCGACGGTACCCAACGCGACCAGGTCCAGGAGATGGGCAAGGTTTGGCTCGTTGCGCGGCAAGGTGAACCAGTCGCGCTCCCGCAAGGCGCTCCTGACCATGCTCATCAGGTAAAAAACCACCCCTACGCCCGCCAGCGCCTTACTCGGAAATTCATCGCCCGGGCAATTCGGATTGACGATGGCGTGGGCATCCGGCAACACCTCCCCCGGCAAATGGTGGTCGGTAACGATTACCTCGCACCCCAACTCCCGGGCACGGACCACACCATCAATTGAGCTGATACCTGAATCAACCGTCACCAGCACATCCGGCGGGTTTTCCGCGAGCGTATCGACCAGGGCCGCACTCAGCCCGTAACCGAACTCAAACCGGTCGGGAACACGAAAGTCGACGTTCTCCGCCGCCATCAGGCGCAAAGCCCGGACAGCAACGGCGGTACCGGTGGCGCCGTCGGCGTCAAAATCGCCAACGATCAGTATGGATTGGCCCGAGACGATGGCGTCCGCCAATATCCCGGCGGCCTCACGCACACCCGACAACGTGGCCGGAGACTGCAAACGCCCCAGTTTCAAATCAAGGGATTCTTCATCCGTGATGTCGCGGGCGAGCAGGATTCGCCGGATAACCGGGTGCAGGTGTTCCGGTAACGTATGTGAAGCGGTCGCTGGTTCCCGCCGCCTGATCTTACGGGCGGCAAGCAAGAGCGCAGGCCCTAGATATATTCAACATCGACTATTTCGTAGACCAGTTCGCCACCCGGCGCATCGACAACGATCTCGTCGCCCTCCTCCTTGCCGATCATCGCGCGGGCAATCGGTGACGTGACCGCAATGCGGAATTCCTTGATATCAGATTCCAGGTCACCCACGATCTGGTACTTGATCTCGGCATCCTTGTCGGCGTCGTACAAGGTCACGGTGGACCCGAAAACGACTTTTCCACCCGGGTTTAACTTGGTTATATCGATGACCTGCGCGCCGGAAAGCTCGGATTCGAGATGCCGAATGCGGCCCTCGACAAAACTCTGTTGCTCCCTCGCCGCGTGGTATTCTGCATTTTCTTTCAGATCGCCATGCGCCCTCGCCTCGGCGATGGCGGCAATAATTTGCGGTCTGACCGTCTTTTTAAGGTGAGCCGCTTCTTCCCGCAGGCGCTCTGCACCGCGGTGCGTCAGTGGTGTTCTTTTCATCATTTCGTTTCCTGCGTATACCTCATGCCGTGTCCGTGACACCGGCATGCAGTTCCTGCAGGCTCCGTACCTCCGGATCAAACTCGTGATTAATCGCCTGAAGAGTAGCCCATCCACGTGCAATGGTGGTGGTGTAACTGACTTTGTACTGCAGTGCTTCGCGGCGGATTGAGAACGAATCAGCAATCGCCTGGCTACCTTCGGTCGTGTTCACGATAAATTCAATTTCGCCGTTCTTGATGGCGTCAACAATATGTGGACGACCCTCGTCGACCTTATTAATAGGTTCACATATAAAGCCTTTGTCGCGCAAATATTTGCACGTGCCGCCGGTCGCGATCAGTGAATACCCCCTGGAAACGAGGTCCTTTGCGATCGGCACCAGTCCTTCCTTGTCAGCGTCACGTACGCTCAGGAATGCCTGCCCAGGCCTGGGTATGCCGTATTGAGCCCCTTTCATGGCCTTTGCACAGGCCTCTCCAAAGCTCTCGCCCACACCCATGACCTCGCCCGTGGAGCGCATCTCAGGTCCCAGTATCGGGTCGACGCCGGGGAATTTCAAAAACGGCAAAATAGCTTCTTTCACAGAATAGAATTTAGGTACGATTTCACCTTTATAACCTTGTTCTTTAAGCGTTTTTCCTGCCATACATAAGGCAGCAATGGAAGCGAGGGGCCGGCCCGTCGCCTTGGATACGAACGGCACGGTGCGGGATGCCCTCGGATTGACCTCGAGGATGTAAATATCGTCACCACGCAGGGCAAACTGGCAGTTCATCAAACCTACGACACCCAATTCGAGCCCCATCATTTTCATCTGCCGGCGGATTTCATCCTGGATTTCCTGCGACAGGCTGTAGGGTGGTATCGAGCAGGCAGAATCACCGGAGTGCACACCGGCCTGCTCTATATGTTCCATGATGCCGCCAATAAGGACTTCCTTGCCATCGCAAATGGCGTCCACGTCCACCTCGGTGGCGTGATCGAGAAAACGGTCCAGCAAGACGGGCGAGTCGTTCGAAACCTTGACGGCATCGCGCATATACCGCCGCAAGTCTTTTTCGCCGTGCACCACGTCCATGGCGCGCCCACCCAGTACATAGGATGGCCGGACAACCAGCGGATAGCCAATTTCCTCGGCGAGCCCGACGGCCTCGTCAACGCTGGTCGCGGTGCGGTTGGGTGGCTGCCGCAAACCCAGTTTTTGCAGCATGTGCTGAAACCGTTCACGGTCTTCGGCGAGATCAATCGAATCCGGCGAGGTACCGATTATCGGCACACCGGCGGCTTCGAGCGGTCGGGCGAGATTCAACGGCGTCTGGCCACCGTACTGCACGATCACCCCTTCGGGGTTTTCGCGGTGCACGATTTCAAGCACATCTTCGAGAGTCAGCGGCTCGAAATACAGGCGGTCAGAGGTGTCGTAGTCTGTTGATACCGTCTCCGGATTGCAGTTGACCATGATGGTTTCATAACCGTCATCCCGCAAAGCCAGGGCCGCATGTACGCAACAGTAATCGAATTCAATGCCCTGCCCGATGCGGTTGGGGCCACCGCCCAGCACCATGAGCTTGCGCTTGTCGGTCGGCTCCGCTTCGCACTCTTCTTCATAGGTGGAGTACATGTAAGCGGTCGTTGTCGCGAACTCCGCCGCACAGGTATCAACCCGTTTGTAAACGGGCCGCACGCCAAGTTGATGGCGATGCTCGCGCAAGACCGGTTCGGACCGGCCTACCAGTTTCGCAAGGCGTGAATCTGAAAAGCCTTTCTGCTTGAGGCTGTAAAGCCTTTCCCGGTCGAGCGCTTCCAGGCCCTGCCGGGCCACTTCGGCCTCTGTTTGAACCAGATCCTCGATTTGCGCCAGGAACCAGGGGTCGATCTTCGTCAATGAAAACACCTCCCCGGCACTCATACCCTCGCGGAACGCATCTGCTACGTACAGCAGGCGTTCGGCGCCGGCATCACGCAACTCGCGCTTCAATTCCGCCCTGCGATCATCTGGATCTTCGGCTTTTATGACGGGTGACAATCCGTCGCGCCCGGTTTCAAGGCTTCGCAGTGCTTTCTGCAACGATTCCTGGAAGGTCCGGCCGATTGCCATGGCCTCGCCCACCGATTTCATCTGCGTGGTCAGGCGGTCATTGGCCGCCGGGAATTTTTCAAAAGCGAAACGCGGAATCTTGGTGACCACGTAATCAATGGCTGGTTCAAACGATGCCGGCGTCGCACCGCCGGTAATTTCGTTGCGCAATTCATCCAGCGTAAAGCCAACCGCCAGCTTGGCTGCGACCTTGGCAATCGGGAAACCCGTTGCCTTGGATGCCAATGCCGATGACCGGGACACACGCGGGTTCATTTCGATAATGATGACGCGGCCATCTTCAGGGTTGACCGCAAACTGAACATTGGAGCCGCCGGTATCCACGCCTATCTTGCGCAGTACCGCGATCGACGCGTCTCTGAGACGCTGGTATTCCTTGTCAGTCAGCGTCAGTGCCGGCGCGACGGTGATCGAATCGCCCGTGTGAATACCCATTGGATCCAGGTTTTCAATCGAGCAGATGATGATGCAGTTGTCCTCGTGGTCCCGCACCACTTCCATTTCGTACTCTTTCCACCCCAGCACGGAGACTTCGAGCAATACTTCGGATGTCGGCGACTGCTCGAGGCCCCGCTTGACGATTTCCACGAATTCCTCACGGTTGTAGGCGATGCCGCCACCGGACCCGCCCATGGTGAACGATGGCCGGATAATAGTCGGAAAACCGATCCTGCCCAGGCTGTCGAGTGCACCTTCGAGACTGTGAGCCAGTTCCGCCTGTGGTGTATGAAGGCCAATCTCCGTCATGGCCTGGCGAAACAACTCCCGGTCTTCGGCCATGTCGATGGCCTCGCGCGAGGCGCCGATCATTTCGACGCCGTATTTTTCCAAAACACCTTTACGCACCAGGTCCAGAGAACAGTTCAGTGCGGTCTGGCCGCCCATGGTGGGCAATAGGGCATCGGGGCGCTCTTTTTCAATAATCCTTGCAACCGTGCGCCACTCAACCGGCTCAATATAGATGGAGTCGGCCATTTCCGGATCCGTCATGATGGTGGCCGGGTTAGAATTCACCAGTACCACGCGATAACCTTCCTCGCGCAGTGCCTTGCAGGCCTGGGCGCCTGAATAATCAAATTCACAGGCTTGCCCGATCACGATGGGGCCGGCGCCGATGATCAATATGGTCTTGATGTCAGTTCTTTTTGGCATAAATCATCAATCCTGCTTGTTCATCAGCTCTATAAAACGGTCGAACAACGGTGCGACATCATGCGGGCCGGGACTCGCCTCCGGATGCCCCTGGAACCCGAAGGCCCGCCCACCGTTCAGTTCAATGCCCTGCAGACTGTTGTCAAACAGGGAACGATGCGTTGCGCGGATATTGTCAGGCAGGCTCTCTTCGTCAAGTGCAAAACCGTGGTTTTGACTGGTGATCAAGACCTGCCTGGTATCCAGGTCCTGCACCGGGTGGTTGGCGCCATGGTGCCCAAACTTCATTTTTACGGTTTTGGCGCCCGCCGCCAACCCGAGTAGCTGCACGCCGAGGCAGATGCCAAATACCGGCAGATCCGTTTGCAGGATTTCCTGAATCGCTTCAATGGCGTAATCACAGGGCTCGGGATCGCCCGGCCCATTCGACAAGAACACCCCATCCGGCCGCAGGGCAATAACCTTACTCGCAGGCGTATCGGCCGGTACCACCGTAACGTGGCAACCCCTGTCGCTTAACATCCGCAGTATGTTCAGCTTGATACCAAAATCGTAAGCGACAACCTGGTATC
Organism: Lysobacterales bacterium; assembly: GCA_013042835.1. GTDB lineage: Bacteria > Pseudomonadota > Gammaproteobacteria > Xanthomonadales > SZUA-36 > SZUA-36. The sequence goes on along the minus strand of JABDPJ010000244.1, from coordinate 902 downwards.
GTGGCGGAACGGATTTCCAGTTGACTGAATCGAGTTCATAGCTGCCTTGAGACCACTCATAGGGCTTGGTCGTGGTCACAACGCTGGCGAGATCCTGGCCCTGCATACCGGGAAACGTCTTTGCATTGGCCAGTGCCAATTCCTCATCGGCTTCCGGCCCGGCCAAGATACAACCACCCTGGGCGCCCTTTTCCCGCAGGATTCGTGTCAAACGCCGTGTATCAATCCCCGCTATCGCGACGATTCCATGGCGTTGCAGATATTCGTTAAGTGATCCGTTACTGCGCCAACTGCTCACCATCATCGACGCATCACGGATGATAAGTCCCGCCGACATCGGCAGCACGGACTCTTCATCGACGATATTGCAACCGGTATTGCCAATATGGGGAAACGTCAGGGTGACTATCTGTTTGGCATAAGACGGGTCAGTCAGAATCTCCTGGTATCCGGTCATCGAAGTATTGAATACGACTTCACCTGTGGTCTCGCCTACGGCACCAATACTCTGGCCGTAAAACAGGCTCCCGTCTTCGAGTGCCAGCACTGCCATCTGTGTCAATTTCCTGCCTCCAGATACGCGAAACGGGAATGCCGCTGACAGCTATTCCCGCTTAGATTTGATGAGTACATCTGTGCTCCCCGAATCGTTCCGGACATCGCCGCAAATGTCGCTCTAAGCGTCAGAATTTTACTGGAACGGGCCACACCTGTCTAACGGAATGTTCAGAACGAACGGCAATTCTACGACAGGAGCGGCGTGAGGCTTTTCCACTTTGCACAGCAGCCCAATGCAAAACTCACAATAGCTCCAACTCGAATTCTGAAGGGTCTGTGCCAACCGACCGCCGCGCTGCGGGTACCTCCCCCCTGAGACACGCTACGAGTATGTCCCTATAGGC
>JABDPJ010000028.1 GCA_013042835.1 Lysobacterales bacterium | reverse complement strand
TGGCCACCCGATAATTTGACACCGCGCTCACCGACTTGCGCATCCAGCCCGGAATTGCCGCTGGGGTCAGTCAGGTTTTCAATAAAGTCCCTAGCCTGGGCCTGTGCAATGGCCTGCTCAAGATCGGCCCCGGTTGCATCCGGCCTGCCATAGAGAATATTTTCCCGTATTGAACGATGCAGCAGGGACGTATCCTGCGTCACCATGCCGATGTGCGCTCGCAGGGAGTCCTGGGTAACTTCCCTGATGTTCTGCCCGTCGATACGAATGCTGCCGCGTTCGACATCATGGAAACGCATCAGCAGATTGACCATGGTTGACTTACCCGCCCCGGAGCGGCCCACCAAACCGATTTTTTCACCCGGCTTGATAACCATGTCCATCTGCTCGATCACACCCGATTCTTTACCGTAGTGAAAACTCACCCCATCGAAGTCTATCCTGCCCTCACTGACCTCCAGTGGTTTTGCAGCTTCTCCATCGCTCACCTCGATCGTTCTGGACAAGGTATTCATGCCATCGGCAACCGTGCCGATATTTTCAAACAAGGCACTGATCTCCCACATGATCCACTGGGACATGCCATTGAGCCTGAGTGACAGACTGATGGCCACTGCAATGGCACCAATGCTGATGGCGTTGTTTGACCATAACCAGATTGAAACTGCGGCAATCGAAAAAGCCAGTAAGTAGTTATTCAGTTGGACCAGGAAGCTGATCTTGGTGACCAGGCGCATCTGGTGGTAAACGGTTTTCAAAAAACCAACCATGCTGTCTTCTGCATAGTCAGCTTCCTGTTCCGTATGGGCAAACAACTTCACAGTTGAGATATTGGTGTAACTGTCCACCACGCGGCCCGTCATCACGGAACGGGCGTCTGCCTGCTTTTTGGATATTTCTTTCAGCTTGGGGACCAGCAGTGCCTGGATCACAACATAGGCTATAAACCAGAACATCATCGGTATGATGAGTCGGCTATCCGCGCTGCCAATGAGAAACAGCATCGACGAAAAGTACACGATGATATAGACCATTACATCGAGCAATTTCATAACGGTCTCTCTGACCGCAAGCGAGGTTTGCATGACCTTGGTGGCTATGCGGCCGGCAAAATCATTCTGAAAGAAGGAAATGCTCTGTTTCAGCAGGTAGCGATGCGCCGACCAGCGGATTGCCATCGGGTAATTACCCAGTAATGTCTGGTGAACCAGCAGGGAATGCAGCAGAATCAGTGTGGGAATTCCAAACACGACCACGACACCCATTGTGATCAAAGTGCCCGACTCTTCCTGCCAGAGTGTCTCGGGGTTCTTGGTCACCAGCCAGTCGACAAGCTGGCCCATGAATCCAAACAGGGTGACCTCCAGCATTGCGACCAATGCCGCCAGCACAGCCATCAAGATCAGTGGTAACTCAAACCCCCTGGTGTAATAACGACAGAATGCATACAGACCTGAGGGTGGCCGCCCTGGCTCACCCTCGGGAAATGGCTTGGATAATGATTCAAAAAATTTAAACATCGCTGCCGATCACCTGGGGAGCGGGCAGTATATACCGATATTGTCAAAGTTCCTTCGATATGTAGCTTCCTATACAAAAGCATGAACACCCGTATCTCATTAGAGCCGGGAATATGTGGGTGTCCTTAAATTCTTTAAATTCTTCTCGTTAAGTTTTCGCATTGCTCTTTGTCAGCCAAGCCCAGCTTGAAAACAAAAGCCCACGCTACTACCTGTATATAATCACCGGTTCAAACGTTTGTCTGAATCGTGATAGAAAGGAGTTAGTTAGTCTCTGGTTCAACATTTCACTGGCACATGGTTGGCTTTTCTTACTCATGAATACACCTGACACGCTTTTTTACGACGGACAGTGCCCACTTTGCATGCGCGAAGTGCGCTTATTGGAGCGGCTGGCCGACGGCCATCTGCGGATGATTAACCTGCACGAGGTACCGTCCGCTCCGGGTGAGCCCGGGCAGCTGGAAATGCTCAAGAATCTTCACCTGCGCACGGGCGACGACGAATGGTTGACCGGGGTCGATGCAACTGTGCGGGCATGGTCCCACACCCGCTGGGGGTTCCTGTTCAAAGCTCTGCGCCTCCCGTTTATTGGTACATTGGCAGATGCCACCTACCAGTACTGGGCACGCAAGCGCTTCCAACACCTGTACGGTTGTGCCAAATGCATGGACGTGGAGTAGCCGGGGAGTATAAATGGGGCCAGAGTGGGCTGACCCTGAATATTTGACCCTAAATATTTAATAGCTGTAACAAATACCTGTTTCGGCTTATTTGAACAAGCCGTAGTGATATGCGCCTTCGATCACACCGCTGGTGTAGTATCCATTCAGCCCCTTGAAATCACCCTTGGCGAAATACACTTTGAGGTCCGGATCCTGTTCCATGGCATGGCGCACATTCTCGACCAGTTGCTCGTCAGCGTTGCGTACGAGGACGCCGGAGAACCCTGCAGTCAGCGGAAAAATATCGTTCCCGCTATCACCACAGAATACGACTTCGCCCTTGTCGCAACCATACTCCTCGGCCACGTACTCGAGTGCTGTCTGCTTGGTGGCGCTGTTGGGCAGGAAATCAATGAGGCCCTTGTCGTCCATGGAATCATAGCTGTAAACAATGACTTCATCGTAGCGCCCTTCCACCCTTTCACTGACAGCGGCGATGATTTCTTCCCTGCGGCCATGGTCGGCGTAGTAGCTCTGCTTGAAGGGGTTCTGGTGTTCGGCCTCCTGTTCACGTAACCCTTCGATGCCAGCGACGGCTTCCCGGATTGCCATGGCGTCCCAGCGTGGGCTGACACGCTTGACATGGCGGCTCCAGCCTTCGTCGAAATGCCAGCCACCCCCTTCGTGTTTACGAATCGTAGTGCCGACGTCCCCAATCAGGATGTCCGGTGGCCGGACGCCAAACTCGTGCGTCGCGGCTTCGGCCAGTGCCAGGTTGCGGCCGGTCACGTAAACCACCAGCACGTCGAATTGCCCGGTCAGTTCATTGAACAGTTCAATTGCACCGTCATCACCCTGCCAGCTTCCGTTGGGTAATAGTGTGCGGTCCATGTCAGTAGCGAGTATTTTCATGAATATATCCTTGATTCAGGTGCCGGCGCGTGGGAAGCGTAACCTGGTTTCGCCGCCGGATTCATCACTGCAGGTGATAGAGAAAGCGTGATCTAGCAGGTCAGCCTCCAGTGTGGCGGTGGCTTCGCCATTGCGCCAACTGATCTTCAGTAATTGCGTGTCGCTGTCGTGGATTTCCAGTTGGCCGTCGAATGCCGGGTGCGTGTTGCGCAATTCCAGCAACTCCAGTTGGTCGAGCACCACGGCCCGGCCCAGGCCTTGCTGTATATCATCCAGCGTCAGAGTGGTGCGGTTGATTTCCTTGTGACCACCCGTGCTGCCACGGTCCGCCGCCGCGTAATCGTTTTTGCCGGCAAACAGGTCCAGGTACCAGACTTGCGGAATACCCGGCGTGAACAGCTGGATGGCCCGCGCCAGCAGCAACTTTTGTTCATCCTCGCCGAGCGCGCTGAAATAGGTGGCGTTGACCTGGTAATAGGCAATTTTCTTGCCGTTGGCGCCATACAGATTCTTGATCCTGCCACCTCGGTCGAGGATTCGCTCGATGACATCATCGATCTGCTGTTTCGACAGCAGACCATCACGGTAAACGCCATCGACTTCCTTGCCCGCGAGGTCGAGCACGGGGATACCGTCGTGGCAGCCCAGCATATTGACCGTCTGGATGCCCTTTTCATACAGTTCATGAATCCAGAGCAGCAGATGCTTGCTGGTACCCCGGTCGAGTGCATCGATGATCAGGCCGGGCAGGAAGAAGTCGTAAATTGGGAAACCGTTGGACGCGACTTCCTCGTACAGCCCGCTGCCATACTCGGCGTGGATCTCGGGCAATAGTGTCAAGCCGTGTTTCAGCGCCAGTTGTTTCAATCGATCCAGGTAATCCCAGGTGCCGGGCTTGTTGAAAAAATTGCTTTCACCGACCTCCTTGTGCAGGTAGGCAAACGCATCCAGACGCACCAGGCTGGCGCCGTAACCCTTTAGCTTGGCCAGTGTTTCGTCATAAAAGTCCCAGACCTGCTGTGATTGCGCGTTCAAATCCATCTGTCCCAGGTACTGACGGTTCTGTTCCAGCGCCTCCATCACCAGGTTACGGAATGGCTCCGCATGGCCAATGTCTGCTCCAGTCGGATTCCCGCCAGCTGCGATCACGTCGTTGATGGCGGCGGTCGCCCGGGTGGCTGCCTGCCCGGAAAGCCCTTCAATCCCTTCGAGGTCGCCAGTTGCCAGCGGGCGGTAGTTGATCTCCTGGTAGAAGGTGTTCCAGTAGGGCCGCTCCGTTCCATCCGGAAAACGCACTTTGAGGATCGGCAGTTCCGGCTTGCGCATGAACAAGCGGTCCAGGTGCTGCTGATCCGGAATGATATATCCATCGGCCCCCATCTGGCCGTGCTCGCCCCAAAAAGTGTTCCAGTCGATGAAGAAATCCCGGTAGGCCGACTCGTCGCCATGTCGCAGCATGTCCTGGAATTGGTTTGAACCCACGGACATGTGGTTCAGGACGAGGTCGAACTTGAAATTGAACTTGAGCCTGGCAGCAACCTGCAGGTCATCACGGGACACCAGTTCATTGTTCAGGTCGTAATCGATGATCGAGAATCCACGGTCCAGGTCGCTATTGAAAAATGTCGGCAACACGTAAAAAAGAGAAAAGACATTGCGTAGTGAACCATCGGCCAGCAGGTTCATGGTGTCGGACAGGTCGGTACCAATGCTGTCCGGGTAGGCATTGAACATGACACCGTTGTTAGAAGCCTGCGTGTTTGTTTTTACTTTATCCGTCATGGCGAACCGTTGTATCTCCGTTGTCCCGCTTGGGGCCGGGTTGAAATCAAGAAATCCTTGGAGGTTTTCCATACGCCGGAATGGGTTGCCGGCAAATCGCGGCTTATTCTAGCCAAAAACGTGAACAATCAGGAACTTTTTTCGCTAAGGTCAGTCTCGATCCTGTCACTGGCGTCCGGTTCGGGCACGTCCACGCAGTCAACCGGATCAACGCTTGCCCTCGCTGAAGATCGCGAGAAAATGTGCCAATGTTCTTTCCCATACGGATTGAATTAAGCTTTGTGCGAGCCCATCGCTTCGCAACGCAAGCTGTTGCTGCAGGTAACCAACAGTTATCATTCTGTTTCACAATGTGTAGCACCAATTGCGATAGTTGAAATATTCGAGTGCAATTGACGGTCTGTTGTTTCGTACCCGGGCTGTCTCGACGCGCGGCAGCGGCCCAGGAACCACCAGCATCTCAATAACCGATTGAAAAACATGAAAAACCTGAAAGAAGTCACACAAGAGATCATCAATCAAAAGCAGCACCCAAACCTTAAATTCAGAATCAAGGAAAGAACTGAGGCCTTCACCCGCCTGCTGTTTTATACATTGTTCGATGCCGAGACCGAGGTGGAAAAAAACATGCACAGGCTGGCGGACCTGTTTGACGAACTGGTCACACTCGCCTGTTGGGATCCGAACAGGAGTTGTGGAAAAATCTGGCGGGCGTATTGCGCCCAGCTGCCGGGAATTCTAAAAAAACTTAACCTGGATGCACGTGCGATTGCCGGCGCTGACCCGGCGGCCAATTCCATCGAAGAAGTCTACCTGTCCTATCCCGGGTTCTATGCCATCGCAATCTACCGCCTGAGCCACGAACTCTACCTGTTTGACTTTCCGCTCGTGCCCCGGCTGATGACCGAATATGCACACAAGTTGACAGGCGTGGATATCAACCCCGGGGCAGAGATTGGTGAATCATTTTTTATTGACCACGCGACAGGCGTGGTCATCGGTGAGACAGCAGTCATTCGTGATCACGTCAAAATCTACCAGGGTGTAACACTCGGTGCACTCGCTGTCAGGAGGGATTTGCGCCACGCCAAGCGGCACCCTACCATCGAGGACAACGTGACCATTTACGCCAATGCAACCATTCTGGGAGGAAGCACCGTCATCGGCGCCAACAGCATCATCGGCG
>JABDPJ010000227.1 GCA_013042835.1 Lysobacterales bacterium | reverse complement strand
TCGCACCACCTCCGGGCAAGGCGATCGTATCATCCAGAACCGAGCTGACATCCTGCCGGCCCCGGTCGAGCCCGCGCACCCTCAACTCGACTTTCTCACCCCTGTCGCGCATAAAGGCGACGACTTCACCGTCAAGATGCAGGCGCAGCAACCGCGCCACGTGGCCTGGTGTCAGCCCTGCGTTCCGTATAGCCTTGTAGTCGAGGTCCAGGACCAGTTCCTGCCTGCCCGGTACGTCGTTGTCGACCACGTCCCTGGTGCCAGGGATGTTTTTGACGATATTGATCATGGCATCGCTGGCCCGGCGCAGTTCATCAAAATCATCAGAACGGACTTTGACGCTGACGGGCTTCGAGGTAGGTGGTCCACCCGTCATCTCCTGGAAAGAAACCAGGCCGTCAATCGGCAATTTCATCAGGGGTTCGCGCATTGAATCGATAATTTCACTGACACGCCGCGAATCGCCGGTCGCAGGCGCTAGCGATACCTGAACCTGACCGTACTGATCGCCGTACAGGCGTTCGGCGTCGGTGAACTTGATACCGGCGTTGACGGTTACCGCGCGAATCTCTTCCGGCTCGAGGTATTTGAGAACTTCCTGCTCAACCTGCACTGACTGGCGGAGAGTTTCCTCCAGCGGTGCCTCCGAGGGCATATCCACGTTGACGTAAAACAGGCGCAGGGAGTCGGCCACGAAAAAATTCATCTGGATCATGCCCATCGCAACGGCGCTCAGCGCGAGCATGAACGCAAGGCCACCCGCAGCCAGGAAACGCACCGGCCGCCGCATTACGTAGCAAAGCATTTTTGTGTACTTCAGGCGTATCAGGTGCGTCCAGCGGGTCCGCCGGTCACGCTTTGCCGCGGTTGCGGCGTTGTGCCCTTGCCCGCGGTCTTTACTGCCCATCGAAATCACGTGCGATGGCAATATCCAGAAGGCTTCAACCAGGCTGACAGCCAGGCCAACGGTGACGACAAAAGGAATGACGAACATGAAGTTTCCCACGATGCCCGGCAACAGCATCAACGGCAGAAAAGCCGCCATGGTCGTAGATACGGCGGACGTAACCGGCCTGCCCACTTCCCGCAAGGCGTCGATGGCAGCATCCAGGCCCCGCATACCGCGCTGCAGGCGGTAATAGATGGCTTCGACAACCACCACGGCATCATCCACCAACATGCCGAGTACGATGACAATTCCGAGCAGCACCGACACATTTAGCGTATTGCCAGTGAAGTCGAGCACCCAAAGCGTGCCGGCGATTGAGAACACGATGCCCAGCGTCACCATGGCCGCTATGCGGATCCCCAGGAACAGCCAGCACATAACCAGGACCAGGCCGAGGCCGAGGGCGGCGTTATTCTGCATGATGGACAGGGCCGAGCGGGTCTGGGACGTCTGGTCATCCGCCAGCACCAGGTTGATGCCGAAGCTCTTGACCTGGGCATTCTTCTGCTCGATATAGTCAGCGACACGCTCGACCAGGTCGAGGGTGTTGCTATAGGGAATCTTGATCACCGACAGGGCGACGGCCGGGCGGCCGCCAAAAGACACCAGCTGGGTGGCTTCCTCACGCCCGCGTTTGATTTCGGCCACCTCGTTAAGGGCAATCTTGTTGTTGGGCCTCGATTGTGGCGCCAGTTGATATTTTGACAGGACTTCGGGGCTGGTGGTGGTGCCCTCCACCCTGACCAGCCACTCGGTGCCGGCAACCCGCGTTTTACCGGCAAAGGTGTCGGCGAAGCTCTGCCTCAGGCTATCGGCGATATCGGTCGCCACCAGGCCCCTGGCCGCCAGTTCCCGCGGTGAGAACTCCACGTGCAGTTCGGGATCCTGCAGGCCGATCGAGATGACGGCATCGACGCCGGCAATTCGCTCAAGGTCTTCCTTGATGATCCTCGCCTGCTGACGCAGTTGCTCATCATCGGCCTGCCCTTCGACCACCACCATGGCCGTTGGGAAGCCACTGGAGGTGGTCACTTCCAGGATGTAAGGATCGGTAGCCTCCTCGGGCAACTCGTCGTTGGCCTTGTTCTGAACCTCGCGGCGCACGTCATTGACGCGCTTGTCGAACATGGATTCGGACAGGTCCCGGAAGCGGATCAGGATACTGGACGAATTTTCGCGCGTATTGCTGATGACCCAGCGAATATCCTGAACGTTCCTGATAGCGTCTTCCAACGGCCCGGTGACCAGTTCTTCAACGTCTTCCGCAGACGCACCGGGCAAAACCGTTTCCACCATCACCCAGTTAAAATTTATCTCCGGATCCTGCTCGCGCGGCAGGCTGTGGAACGACAGCGCGCCCATCACCAACACCACGGTGAAGAGAATATTGACCAGGGGGTGATTGGTTAACAGGCTTTTGAACATATCGGCTACAGCTTACCCTTGAGCCTGCTACTGCACCGAGACCGCAACGCCGTCCTGCAAGCGCTCCCGGCCCATCGTTATCACCTGTGTGCCGGCAGGGAGATTCACCCGGACCGGACGGCCCTCCTGCGCGTCCGGCAATGGTTCAAAACGGGACTTGCCGCCATCCAGTAAAAACACACCGAGGATCCCGTCGCGGCGGCTGATCAGGTTGGCAGGCAACATACCTGCGCCAACCCTCCAGACCAGTTCACCGCTGCGGCCGACTGCAGGTGCCGCACCGCCAAACGTAAACCGCGCTTTGCGTGTCCGGGCCTGTGCATCGATTACCGGTGACAGCCTCAACAATTCGACCGGCCAGCTTTCGCCGCGTGACTCAAAGTGCAGAAAATCGGTGTTCAGCAGCTCGTCCGCCTGGCTGTCCGGGATCTCCGCGTCCAACTCGAACTGGTCGACCTGGGTTACCGCAAGCAACGGGTCGCCGTTGCGCACGAAGCTGCCCACCTGCGCCATGCGTTCAACCACAACACCGTCAAAAGGGGCCCTGAGGCTGCATTTGTCCAGGTTCCTGCGGGCGATGGCCACGGCCACTTCGTTGACTTGTATCTGCGCCTGGGACACCATGACATCGGTCTCGCGCTCGAGCAGTTCGTCGGCCGAAATGTATTGCTTATCACCCAGTTTCTGCGCCCGGTTCAGCTTGGCCAGCGCCTGGTCCAGGCGTGCCTGGCTGGAAGCGAGATTTGCCTCGGCCTGCTCGAGGTTCAAACGGTAATCATTTTTGTTCAACTCGAGTAACAGTTCGCCTTTTTCAACCACCTTGCCAACATCGGCATGGACAGACTGCACAACGGCTGAAACTTCCGCGCTGATGCTTGAGTCGTTAAGCGCTTTTACCTCGGCCGGTGCCCTGCGTTCGAAATCAACCAGCACCTCACCCAGGGTCTGCGCACGCACATTGATGCCTGCCTGCGCCCAGCTGAGTGCGGGCAGGCAAAGACAGACAAAAAGTATCCGGATTAGACGCATAAAGGGTGTTTCCTGGCCTGTTTAACTGAAAAGGTCAGTGCATGAAACCCGATGCGCTGATCCTGAACAAACATTATATATGGTTCTATTTTTAACTGAATAAAGGATTAAAGTCAGCAACGCAGTCCTTTGCCTTCCAGCCCCAAATAGAGCCGTCAAGGCAGGGCCTGAACCTCAACCGTCGTGGTCTCACCGCGCGCGACCGGGTAACCCAGGGCAACCCATCCCTGGATGCCTTCCCATAACACCGCGGTGTTTTCGAACCCCAGCGCCGAGAGTTTGCGGTTGACTGATTCAGCCGCCGCGCGCGGGCATTCACAATAGGTAACGATCCAGGTGCCGTCTTTGGGCAGGTCCCCGGCGAGTTGCTCGAACTCACCAAACTCGTAGTAGTAAGGCATGGGAACCGACCCTTCGATGTTCACCATCTGCCAGTAGGACATGACACGCGTGTCGAGAAGCACCATGCGGCGTTTGTCCTGCAACGCCTGGTACAAATCCGCGGACATGACATACAGCCCATCTTTCAGGTCGAACTGTGGCGCATCGGCATCCGGGTTAATGACGTAGTCCTCAACGGCCGGCGGCGCCCTGTAGACGGGTTTTTCCACCGCCCACCCCGTGGCGCGGCTTCTCAGGAACGCTGTCAGTGCATCGATTTCCTTGCCGGACAGCACTTCGCCAAACGCCTTCATTGGAGTGCCATCGCGGCCATTCTCGATCGCATAGCGAAGAAACTGGTCTTCGGTTAACGACAGCATGGTCGGGTTACCCAGCGCCGTACCGGTAACGCCCTCACCCTCTTTACCGTGGCATTCCGCGCACTCCCGGGCATACAGGCCGGCGCCAAGTTCGACATCGCCGGTCACGGGATCAGGATACAAATCGACCTGCTCGGTCACCCCGGACTCCTGGCGGATCCAGTACAGCATCTGGATAATCTCATCCCTGCTCATGGGGCCACCCACCTCGTCGATAAAACCGGCCATCGGCGTACCCAGCCGCCCGTAGGAAACGGTCAGGTAAATGTGGTGTGGAAAACCGGTCTTCATCAGAGATTCGGAGCGGAGCGAGGGCGCATGATCATTGACGTGACCCTGGCGGTCCGCACCATGGCACAACGCGCAGTATTTCATGTAATTGCCGGCAGCTTCAGACGCGTCTTCAGCACTTAATTCGGCGGAATACACCATATTGGCGCCAGCCAGCAGCGCGACAGCTATCAAACCTGCTGTTAACTTTTTCATGTCTTTACCTGCGTTGTTCGTGATTGCCGTGTACGTGGAAAGTATAAACCAAGTCGCCCAGCCTAAATTGCCTGCTGAGTGGTAATCACAGGGGAAATAGTGAGACACTAGCGTCCCAGAACCAGGGAGGTTTCTAGTATGTGGTATGCAAACAGAAAAATTTTTTCAGTTCTTGCCAGCACAATACCACTGGCGATTGCCATCGCCGCTGCCTCTCCCGCAGAAGCCAGGGACATGGGCTACAGCGACCGCCCTGATGGCGGAGTTGAAATAGGATTTTCGAATGGCTGCACTGTCATTTACAACCGTAACGCTGATCGTGGCGAGCATTCTGGAAAGTGTAAGAACAAGCAACTCCGCAAGGCTGATGGTGCCGCGTCTTCCTACCTCAAGACGAGCAAGAGTAAATCCAAAAGTTCTGCTGAGAGCACAACCGGTAACACTGGCAAGAGCAATTCCGGTTATCCGGGCTCAAGCACCGTGGGAAGAAGCCCTGTTGCCGAGAACCAGATGCAAACCTATTGCCGGCAGGAGGCTACGACCACACTGGAAACGGGTCCGGATTTTATTGTTACGCTGCCGGTGGAAAAAAGGGGCAACAGCTATGTCGTTTATGGCCAGTCACCGAGAAGCGGAACCAATGTTACGACCTTTGAATGCCGCTTTGACAGCAACCGTGTTTTTGAGGAGATAAAGGTTACGCAAAACGCGCAACCTGAGTAAGCTGGATTATTCCAGCCGGTCCTTAATGGTTGCAGATCCTGTCCTGTGCCGTGTTGAAACCGTCATCCCGCGGCACGAACTTGCCCCGGCTTTGCAGAAAATCTATCACCGCATGAACGTTCATGCCATCGGCCGAACAGGCATAGAACATGGCGCCGGGACCGAAGCGCTCGATGATGGCCTGCGCCAGTGACTCGCGGCTGAAGCCACCCTCCTGCTCCAGCATCATGTGCATTACTTCATGGGCGTGAATTTCTGTCATATCGGGCTCCCTTGTTGTCGACAATTTCAGCAAACATGTTCTCACCTGTCATTGATGGAAGTCATGAACACGGCAAAACAGGCCAAATAGTCGGGACATGGACAATTTGCTGATCCAAGGATAAGTCAAATCCAGGTTACGCACACATCCTGATTGCAATGGAGTTCATCCGGGATGTGTGCAAATTCATGCCGGTGCATTATCCTGTGCTTCACTTTTGCAATGAACAGCCGGAACTTGCCCATGCGTAAAATCCAATTTCCAAAAAAAGATAAAGCCTTGCGTGACGATGTGCGTGTGCTGGGCACCCTTGTAGGTGAGATGCTGGCGGAACAACAAGGCGAAGGCTTTTTGCAATTGGTTGAGTCGGTGCGGCGCACGGCAATCAAGCGGCGCGAGGTTGATGCCGATGCATCAAGCGAATTGATTGCATTACTTAACAACATGGATGTGGATGAAGCCGGGCGCCTTGTTCGCGCTTTTACAACCTATTTCCAGGTCGTCAACCTGGCAGAAAAAGTACACCGGATTCGTCGCCGCAGAGACTACCTGAGAAGGGGTATGAGGGCACAGCCGGCAGGATTATTGGCCGTGATGCGGGAACTTGACAACTTTCCACTGGCTAAAGTGATGCAAGAACTCAACCGCGTGACGATTGAACCGGTTATGACGGCGCACCCAACCGAGGCTACACGGCGCACACTGCTCGAGAAGGAGCAAATGATTCTGCGCAGGCTGGTTGACCGTCTGGATACCTCCAGAACACCCGATGAAGAACATGCTGCGCTTGCGCGTGTCAGGGCTGCCGTGACAAGTAACTGGCAAACGGAGATGTACCCGGACCAAAAGCTATCGGTCAGAAACGAGATGGAGCACGTATTGTTCTATCTCACCGATGTACTGTACCGGATAGTTCCGCCATTTTATGAAAGCCTGCGCTCTTCCATCGAGTCCAGTTGGCCCGATGCACAGAATTTTTCCTTACCTACCCTGCTCCACTTTGGTTCCTGGGTGGGTGGCGATATGGATGGCAACCCCAACGTCGACGGGATCACAATTCGCCGGTCATTGGAATACCATCGCCGCGAGATCATAAAAAAATACCTGCCTGAAATGCGCTCACTTTCGCGTTTTCTCAGTCAGTCTCTTTCCGAGATCGAGTTTAGCGAGGCCGTTTTGGGCCGGCTGGAAGAGTATATTCAGCTACTGCCGGACGAGGCTGAGAAAATTGATCAACGCGTCCGAAATATGCCCTACCGCTGCCTGCTCCAATTGATGATGACGCGTATGCAGCGGGTGCTGGAGAACTCGCCTGGCGCTTATAACAACTCGCAGGAATTCCGCGCTGATCTCAACCTGATCAGGGAATCGATGGAGATGAACAAGGGCGAGCATGCCGGTATTTTTCAGCTCAATCGATTGCAGATCAGGGAGAAGACCTTTGGTTTTCACCTTGCCACGCTGGATATTCGCCAGGATTCACTGGTGCACCGGCAGGTCATCGGACAGATACTTGAAGACGCAGACTGGTTGGAAAAAAGCGCCGAGGCCAGAGCAGACCGCCTGACCGCGTTACTGCAGGCAGACCAGTTACCCGACTTGCCTGAAGATGATGCAGTCGGCAAAACAATCGAGGTCTTTCGCAGTATCAGGTGGGGTCAAAAGCACTTTGGCAGACGTGCACTGGGGCCCTACATCATTTCCATGACGCAGGGTGCAGATGATGTTCTCAGCGTATTGTTCCTGGCGCGCATGGCAGGGCTGGTGGAGGCCGATGGTTCGATACCGCTTGATGTCGCGCCCTTGCTTGAGACAGTGGGTGACCTGAAACAGGGTGAAGCTATCCTCCAACGCCTGTTTAACGACCCTGCCTACAAGGTCCACCTTGCCAGTCGCAATCAACGTCAGATTGTCATGGTGGGTTATTCAGACTCGAACAAGGATGGTGGCCTGATCTCAGCACGTTGGGCACTCGCGACAGCACAGGCGCAACTTTCACAGGTTGCGAGGCAACACGATGTTGATCTCGGCTTTTTCCATGGCCGCGGCGGCACGGTCAGCCGCGGTGGCGGCAATATTGTAGGCGGTATCCTGGGCGCACCGCCCGGCACCGTTAATGGCTTTTTGCGGGTGACCGAGCAGGGTGAAACCATCAACCAGAAATATGGTAACCGCACCCTGGCGGAACGGAACCTCGAATTAGCAACGGCTGCCACCTTGAAAACCAGTTTAAAACCTGCACCCGCACCGGAAAAGCTTTGGCAGGAGGTGATGACCGGCATGGCGGAAAACTCGAAGAAAACCTATCAAAAACTGGTTTATGGACACCCGCAGTTTATTGATTATTTTCGTCATGCCACACCTATTGAAGTCATTGAACGCATGGGTATCGGTTCACGTCCGGCATCACGTCGATCCGGCCAGGGGGTTGAGAATTTAAGAGCTATTCCATGGGTGTTTTCATGGGCGCAATGTCGTATCAGCCTGCCAGCAGCTTACGGTATGGGCACAGCACTGAATGCCGCAAAAGAAATGTATGGCATGGAAACCCTGCAAGCCATGGCGAACGACTGGCTGTTCTTTGGAAGCATGTTATCGGACGTGGAAATGGCGCTGGCTAAATCCGATCTGGATATCGCCAGGCATTACTGTGAGCTGGCCCCTGAACCCAGCCGGGTGGTGTTCGACCTGATCACCGATGAACTGCAACTGGCACAATCGATGATACTCAGCATCAAGCAGCAGGACGATTTGCTGGATCATGAACCCACATTGCAAAGGTCCATCCGCCTGCGAAATCCTTACGTGGATCCAATGAGCTTGCTGCAGGTAGACCTGTTGAAGCGCTGGCGAGCAACGCAACGCCAGGATGACAATCTGCTGGAAGCCTTGTTGGTCACCGTTAATGGTATTGCCCGTGGCATACAAAATACGGGTTAATTAGCGGTTAATTGCCGCTGGCGGGCTCAAAATTGGCACTATCGTATCGTCAGGATATGATTTTGCCAACGACCGGTATTCGGTCTTGCTCCGGTTTGATGGAAAGCGGAAATTTACCTGGCTCAATTTCCAAATTTACAAAGGTTTGTTTTCGGCCAGGAGCCGTCATCCAAAAGTCTTGATCAGGGAATAATTACTGAGGTGGTTGAGCATAATAAGAGAGGGAGATATCCACCAGATGAAACATCTGTAGAGACATCTCCCTCCCAATTCCTATTGTGTCATGTAAAGATTTATCTATCTCTATCCGTTATAGGAATTTGGCAAAAAGTGTTACTGTGGAGTAAATTAATTGGGGCCTGCCTCCTATTCTACCGCTGGAGAATGATGCACTGGAGAATGATGTTCGTGAACCAATTTCCATTCACCCTTTGTTTTAACAAATAACAAAGTAATTAGATTGTTGATTGTAATTTCTCCATATTCCTTATGCATCAGTACAAAATCTGAGATAAAGGTTAAATTAGCTACATTTCCATAATATACAGCAACTTTCAAAGTTCCCTCTACGGGAGCAAATTGTATAACTCCGTCTATTTCTAAATCTTCACCAAATAACTGGCGTTCATTATGTTCATTACCCGCACTATCGAAAGTCAGTCCTCCATTGAACTCAACAAACTTGTCTCCATAAGCATGAAAAGAGATTAGTTGATCCATAAATTCGCCATCATATCCATGTCCGGCTCCGGCTATTATACTTCCTGCAATGGCCCCAAAAGTTTCTAAGACTTCTGCTTTTGCTTGTGGATAAGTTTGGTCAATGACAGAACTCTTGTCAGATTCCTTAGATGCGACGACGTTTGTAGTCGAAACACATAACACGAAAAACGAAATTAGCAATAATCTAATTACTTTCATAATCAAGTCTCCTCACTATAGATTGAATTTACGATTAGCCTCACACTCTGTGGGAACCATGCTTCTTGATAGTTCCTCATTCCAGACCAGCCCCACGGAACTCCTGTAAATATATCCGTGTTAAGGTACATGCTAGGCAACCGGTACAAATACTGCGTGATAAGAAGGCAATAATTCGCTGATAATTTGCTGATAAAACTTATGAAAGCCTGTAACAACGTGAAGTTTGTGACATTGGCTATAACCTTGAGTGGGTCGACCTGAATTAATATTGAGAACAGACAGATTCGAATGATTTATGAATTTTCTGACCTGACACTGGACCTGGACCGGCACCTGCTAACGCGTGATGGGCAGCCGGTCAAGTTGACAAAACTCAGTTTCAGGGTGCTTCAGGCATTGATCCAGGCCGCACCAGCATTGCTCTCACACGATGACCTGATCGACCAGGTCTGGGGACCCAAGCGGGTGATTACACCCGACAACCTTTCCCAAAGAATGAAGACGCTGAGGCAGAGCCTGGGTGATGATCCCAATCAGCCCACCTACATCGAGGGCGTGCGGGGGGAAGGCTATCGCCTGGTTCCCGAAGTCAGAATTCAGTCGGCACTGACATCCAGTCATTCACCCAGGCAAGCCCTGTCTTCACGTTTGCTTGTAAGCCTGGCTGTGTTGGCGTTGGCCCTCGGTTACATCGCTTTCGACAAGTTTGTGCTCGACCCTGTGGAAGATGGGCAACTTGCCCAATCGGCGCGTCAGGAAGGCCATTCCGCAGCTCTTACCGAATCCATTGGTGATAAGTCCATCGCCGTACTGCCCTTTGTCAACATGAGTGACGACGCGGGCAACGAGTATTTCTCGGACGGACTGTCCGAAGAACTGTTGAATCTGCTTGCAAGAATCCCTGAATTGAAAGTGGCGGCACGCACCTCTTCTTTCTCTTTCAAGGACAAAGATTTCGAAGTAACAGAAATAGCCTCGCGACTCAAAGTGGCCCATGTACTCGAGGGCAGTGTGCGTAAACAAGGCAACCAGCTACGCATCACCGCACAGTTAATCCAGGCTGACAATGGCTATCATTTATGGTCAGAAACCTATAACAGGAAACTGGACAATGTTTTCCAGATACAGGAAGACATAGCGATCGCGGTTGTTGATGCCTTAAAAGTCACTTTGTTAAGTGAGATACCGGAAATACGAAAAACGGACCCTGCGGCCTATCAGTTGTTTCTCGAAGGACAGTACCTGAAGCGCCGGATTTCAAAAGACTCACTGGATCGAGCAGTTGAGGCCTTCAAACAAGCGGTTGAGATCGATCCTGCTTATGTTCCGGCATGGGCCGAATTGGCGGATACTTACATATGGGGCGGGCGCACAGAGGGGTTAACGCGTAAGGAGGCAGTTGTCCTTGCCGATCAGGCTATTGAAACTGCTATCAGCACCGACCCAGACTACGCATTTGCCTATTATGTTCGTGGTATATCGTGGATTTTTACCAAACACGAATTCAAACAGGGGATCGAGGATTTTCAACATGCACTAAGGCTTGACCCTGACGATGCTTTTATAGTGGCTGCCATTGGTAAAGGCGCGTTTTTGACCGGAAAGTTTGACCTCGCAATTTCCCAATATCAGATGGCCTTGGCTATGGAGCCAGTCGTTCCTGAATTCTACTG
The DNA here is from genome assembly GCA_013042835.1 of Lysobacterales bacterium. Lineage (GTDB taxonomy): Bacteria > Pseudomonadota > Gammaproteobacteria > Xanthomonadales > SZUA-36 > SZUA-36. Next base: position 2,482 of record JABDPJ010000227.1, on the reverse strand, counting down.
GTTTCTTGGAAGGACCTACCTGAGTTCCGGGCGCCTTGATGATGCAGAAGCGTCATTCAGGAAGTTGCTTAGTTTGAGTCCTTCTTCCTACGGGAAACACGATCTTTGGAAACCGCTGTTGTTAAAGGGCGAGTTAGAGGCTGCCCTGGCAGAGTCTGACACTAGTTTCGTTCGTGCCATAGTTCATCATGCATTAGGTAATGCAGCAGAGGCCGATGAAGCTCTTGCCGACTTAATTGAGAATGCTAGTCCCTATTCTCTAGCCATGGTCTATGGATACCGTGGTGACGTAAACAAAACGTTTGAATGGCTGGATTACATGCTGGAAAACAGCGATGACTATCCAACTTGGATACTGACCGAAACAGCGTTCCGCAGCATTCATTCAGATCCGCGCTGGGAGCCTTTCCTTGAGAAACTGGGTCTGTTGGAATTCTGGCTAGAAATGACGCCGAATTGGTAGCACTAAAGCCATAGTGGGAAGAATGACCGACGGCCATCGTGAAGTCCTTGAGCTTATTGTCCCTCTGGACGATATACCTCATCGCAGGAAAGCATACGGTCACGGGTAGTAACTCGACCGTCTGCTTTGGGTCAAAACAACCCCTAAATTCAGTTTAGTCCAAGGTAACCGGAATGTCCGCTGCTGTAACGTTGATACTGCTTCTTTGTCATGGAACACCTCCTGCCGCATTATGCGGACATTGAAAGTGTCCATCAAACCGGAGCAAGACCTAAGAGCCGCCATCTGCATTTATCGGAGATATGAGCGACGGCAAAGGATCAACAGCGGAAAAAACCTCGAACATCTCCTAAACTGAAGCATTACGTCTAGTGGAGAGATAAACATGGACTCGAAAAAGATTGGCCGTTGTTTAACCCTGGTAGCCAATGTTGGTGTGATCGCCGGGTTGGTGCTGGTCGCGAGCAACCGGGAGTTGCTGGACGCACTGATGCATCCCAACGAGAGTTTATGAAAATAACCCGATAAGCGGATGCATGGAGATCGACATGACAAATAGCCGTACCCGGACAATGGGTTTTGTGGGCCGCTTTCTCGGTAGCTGGAGACTGGCGCTCGGCGAGCTCGTCATCATTGCGCTAGGCGTAATGATTGCACTCTGGGCGGATCAGGCGATACAGGCTCGCCAGGAGGCAGCCTTGGCGATTAGTTACCTTGAACGCCTCCAGACCGATGTTCACGCGGACATCAAAGCCCTGCAATTTAGCAGCAAACAGGCGCGAAACCGGCTTGCGATCACCCGGCAAGTAGATGCCTGGCTGCACGACCCGGACGCCGCGCCCGATCCTGATTCGCTCGTCATGAACACGCATTACGCAGGCGTCACGTTTTATCCCACGATTTCGAAGTTCACAATCGAAGAATTGAAATCAACCGGCGATCTCCGGCTGTTGAAAAACCAGGCGCTAAAACGGCAAATTGCCGACTATTACAACCAGATCGGGTTGCAGATAGAACAGTGGATCGCCTGGAGTGACGAGGGAAGCGTAGCAACCTACTTCCTTGAATTGGCTTTCGTCTTAGACCCCGAGTTCCGGATCCGGGCAGGTACCATCGACCCCGAGCTTTTACAGCGGTTCCTCAAGTCGTCTGGTGAAGGGGCCCCCGCTTCGCTAGCCGAAGTACAGCAATCAACACCAGAGATCGGGGCCACCCGCGCTGATGCTGAGCAGATACTCGGGCGGATGCGATCCCGGCCAAATTTTGCAGGCTATCTCCGCGACGGTATGTATTGGGCTCACCTGTCAGCGCAACTGCTGGACGGCGTGGCTATTTCTGCCCGGAAACTGGACGCTGAGATTGCGCAGGAGCTTGAAGCTCTCCGGCGCTAAAACTTTCTCAAGGGTTAGAAAATTATGCCCGGGGCGGCCGCGCCCGGCCGGGTGCAGCTTTTGGCATTGCAAGTTATATGGACAAGGCGTTATCGAATCCATACTCGCACTTGCCCACGACTACAGGTTCTTTTGGTTTAAAGCCTGTTGCCCCTGACAAGAAATTTACCATCAAGGGTGAAAGGTAAGCTCTTGCCATCCAGAATCCGGCTGGGTTCCCCCCGCGATTCAACATGAATATGCAAATGCGGTTCGCTGGTATTCCCCGTATTTCCGATGTTGGCCAGCATGGTTTGCGTTGTGACAGCATCACCCGGCTGAACCTTTAAACTGTCTTTCTGCAAATGCGCCATAACAACTTCGACGCCTTCACATACGATCAAAACATGGTTGCCGGCGAGGTTTTCCTTGTCGGCCAGTGGCGGTACCTGGTCTTCAAATGAATCGACGGCGATTTCCACTGTGCCATCACAAGGGCTGAACAGGGGTGAAGAAAATATTGCGAAGCTGTCCAATGCTTCGCGGCTGGCAAACGCCGTGGCGCTTCTGCCCAACTTGTCTTGACCCAGGATATCAAGCGCATACTTTTGCGAAGCCACCCAATAGTGGCCATTGATCAGGGGTGACG
>JABDPJ010000226.1 GCA_013042835.1 Lysobacterales bacterium | reverse complement strand
TTTTCCAGATGAGCGCCATTGAATTCGCCGCTCCGGTTCAATCGAAACCGGTGCCGGTTTTGACGAACTGGAGCCTCGTGCTGCTGGCAGGATTGCTCGGATTATTCGCATTCATGGTGATAAGGCGAAAAGCCTGATACCCGTTACGGGTACCTGGTCAGCTGGCCGTAAACTAAAATGACGGAGTAATGGGGTCAGAGTAATTTGCTCTGACCCCTGGATTTACCCCGGAATTCACCCCGGGACTCACCCCGGAATTCACCCCGGGATTCACCCCGGAATTCACCCCGGGATTCACCCCGGAATTCACCCCGGAATTCACCCCGGGATTCACCCCGGGATTTCGCCAATCAGGCCTCAACGGTCATTGATTCAGACGCCTTTTTGAACAGCTGTTCACATTCGGCCTTATTGACCTCAAGGCCAAATTTCCGGTTCAGAACTTTTCTCATATCTTCGCTGCTATCGAGCGAACGCTTCAGGTCTCCGGATTTCTGAATCACGGTTAATTCCCGGTTACGGAGTGATAGCACCTCAGTTTCCATGATTTTTGAAACCACCAGGTGGTTGACAAAACTGGCGGCCGGGTGCTTGTGTGAATAGAAGTGACCCACCTCGCAATCTGCCTGTCCGTAACGTGCCAGTTCGAACTTGTAAAGCGAATAAAAATCTCCATCCTTCAGCGTCTGCATATGAAAGATCCCGGGGTCGCGTTCAGCGACGCGGAATATCCGCAAGCCGTCGACAGACCTCTGGCCCGACAGGTTCACGGCGCTGGCGGGCCCCAGCGGCCCAAAGCCAACATCGGCGACATAATGTTCGCCATTGATGTCAACGAGGGTAATCCTGTGTGTCAGGCCGGGATGAATGTCCTGGTTATAGATAACCCGACCGAGGTACAGGTTGACAGCAAAGCCGAACTCCTCCAGCAATTCAAACAGTAAACCGTTCTGCTCAAAACAGTACCCGCCGCGCCGATCCACGATGATTCGCCGGTACAGTGATTCGAAATCCAGCGGCAGCTCATCTCCGAGCAGAGGTCCGACGCTGGCAAATGCAAAGCGGGCAACGTGGGCCCGAATGATACTGTTGAGGAACTCAAGGTCAGGTTCTCTTCTCTGCAACCCCAGCAGCACGAGGTATTGATCAGCAAGTATGGAGCGTTTGTTGGTTATTTTCATTCTGAGCCTGTCGCGAAATCTGCACGCATTCCTTTTTATGGCCTGGTTGGACATTGCACGTTGCGTTAAAGCTTTCGCGAAAGCATAAACCGGCTTCGCTATGGATTGATAGCGTGAGTTGTCCTTAATGCAAGCTTTCTGTTGTCATCGCGCAGGATACACGCTCAACCAGGCCAACCCACCTGTCGATACGCCGGTTTTCATTGACCAACCGTGCCGCACTTCGGGATTCAGGTTATTATTGCGCCAGGTGAGCAACGCTCACAGAGCAACGATTGACAGGAACAACATGATGAAGGAAAAACAAGCGTGGTTTAAACCGCTTCTCGATAACGTGGTCCGGGAAATGATCAAAACCGGCGCCATCAGGGGCGCGGCAGTGGAAGCCGCTCCGATCTGGGGTTCACCCGGCAACCTATTGATCGCAAAGGTCTGGGACGCGAGTAACAAGAGCCAATTCATCTGGACGATTGCCGGCGATAATGCAGTCACTGACCATATTCCGGGGTCCCTGGCTGCGAACGCACAGGCTGCCGCCAGGCACTTTGCATTGAAATGGCAAATGGATGCGGACCGCTTGCTGCAGGTGGCGAAAAACAAGGCGCCGGCCAAGGACTCCGATGGCAACATGGAAGCCTATACAAGCAAGCTGATCGGCTATGCCGAGGCGCTTTATGACCTCGCCGGCCGTGATGATATCTGGAAATCCAGGTAGCCTGGACCAGCGCAGCAAGCTGTAGATGCAGGCCTGTTATCCGTCCTCAAATCTTCAACGGTGATGTCCCTATGCCAGAGCTGAAATTCAAAACGCCGGAGGAGTGGGCGAAAAACATTGCGTCCGCAATCGATGTCTTCCTGCCTGATCACGCTGCCGCAGAGAAAAAGGCCTCCAGCATGGCCATGACGATGGTGGTTCATTACCCGGACAAGCCCGAACTTGTCAGCGCGATGATCGACCTCGCGCTGGAAGAGCTGAGCCATTTCAGGTCAGTGGTAAAAATCATGCAAGCGCGCGGCCTGACCCTGTTGCCCGACGAAAAAGACCCTTACGTCAATGCCCTGCGCCGCCAAGCCCGGCAGGGGGAGTCGGTCTACCTGCTGGATCGATTGCTGATAGCCGGCATCATAGAAGCCCGCGGTGCGGAACGTTTCGGTTTGATCGCAGAGGCTTTGCCGGACGGCGACCTGAGGCGGTTCTATGCTGCGATTACGCGCTCGGAACAGGCGCATGAGGACCTGTTCCTGCAATTGGCTGAAACGTATTTCGATGCCGCAGAAGTGCGGACGCGCCTGGATGAGCTTTTGCAGGCGGAAGCTGAAATTGTCGCTGGTTTACCGCTGCGCCTTGCGTTGCATTAAGGTCGTTTTCAGCAGGTAAACCAGCATGGAAAAATACCTGCAGCATTACGCCGAACCGGAAACCGGGCAGCTTGATGCGGCCTTTACAGGCAGACGCTGGGAGAATGTCCTGGTGGTTCCGGCCTGTAATGAGTGCGCCGATTTTCTTCGCGCAGTGCCGCCTTGCGGTGGACGCAGCCTGCTTATCCTGATTATCAATGAATCCATAGCCGCAAACCGGACGGTGTCACAAGCAAACGAGGCGCTCGCGGCCGCGGTGCAGGACGGTCTGAAACCCGTGTGGCAATCGGCGCCGGAAACCGGCCTGAGCCTGTTGCACGATGCGCGGGTGCCGCGGGATATCCTGCTTGTGGACCGTTTCTCCGCGGGTCTCAGGCTGCCTGCGGGAAGCGGTGTCGGGCTGGCCCGCAAGATTGGCGCCGACCTGGCAACCCGGTTGATTTACCAGGGCAATATCCGTTCCCGTTGGATTCACTGCAGTGATGCGGATGTCGAGTTGCCGGACACTTATTTCAGATTCAGCAACGCACTGCAGGACCCGGGTTCGCAATATGCCGCGCTGGTCTATCCCTACCGGCACGGTGACGATCCGGACAGGGCTGAGAATGCGGCCGTTATCCTCGCAACGCAGCTTTACGAGCTTTCACTGCGTTATTACGTCGCCGGGATGAAATTTGCCGGTTCGCCTTACGCCTTTCACACGATAGGCAGCACGATGGCCGTCAGTGCACCCCATTACGCAAAGGTGCGGGGCTTTCCCAAGCGCGAGGCCGGAGAGGATTTTTACCTGCTCAACAAGCTGGCCAAGGTCGGAACCGTGTTTGAAACCACGCCGGGCCCTGATTGCGAGCCGATTGAAATCGAAGCACGCTACTCGGACCGTGTGCCGTTCGGCACCGGCGCGGCGGTCAACAAAATCAATACCCTGGCTGACCCGGTAACTGATTTCCAATTTTACGATCCGACCGTATTTGAGCTCCTCAAGTACTGGTTGCAGTGTCTTCCAGGCATCTGGCAGTCACAGTCCAGTTCGCTCAGCTCGAGTACCTTTACCGATCATCCCGGCGTTCATATCGACAGTCATGGCCGGCAGCATTTGCTGGCAGGTCTGCGGGCGATCAGGACGGAACGGGCGCTTGAGCATGCCTTCAGACAGGGCAAAAGTTCCGCTCAGTTTATGCGCCAGATGCATACCTGGTTCGATGCGTTTCGTACACTCAAACTGATTCATTTCCTGCGTGATTCGTATCTGCCGACCATGCCATACGCCATGCTCATCAAGCACAGGGTCTTCCAACAGCTGCTCGACGATGATACCGGCCTCGACACTTTTCACGGGCAATTGCGGTTAAGACTGCAGCTTGATTGAAACCATCTCAGGTCAGAAATGCAGCAACGGGTGAAGTTGGTCATCAAGCGCTGGCAGGCAACCTGCAGCCAGCGCTGATAATCCGCATTTCCGCACCGCATTTTTTCGATCTTTCAATTGATCATAGTCAATTACGAGTCAATTCAAGGGGAGTAACCTCATCCCTGAATCCGTTTCCGGGTTCGATCGAAATGGGTTTTTGCGCCCTGCCCGTCGGGCGTTGACGGGCATCAAATGTAACGGAGGTTCATGGTATGGACAGCAAGTACAGGATCGCCTGGCTGCCCGGCGATGGCGTTGGCGTGGAAGTGATGGAAGCGGCACGTATCGTGCTCGATCGTGTTGGCCTTGATGCGGAGTATATCCACGGTGATATTGGTTGGGAATTCTGGCGCACCGAGGGTGATGCCTTTCCGCAAAGAACCATAGACCTGCTCAATGATGTCGATGCTGCCATGTTTGGAGCCATTACCTCCAAGCCCGTGAAGGAGACTGAAAAAGAACTGGTGCCCGAGCTCCAGGGCAAGGGTCTGAAGTACCGGTCACCCATCGTTCGCATGCGTCAACTTTTTGACCTGTATGTCTGCCTGCGGCCCTGCAAGGCCTACCCTGAAAACCCGCTCAATTTCCAGGAGGGTATTGACCTGGTGATCTTCCGTGAAAACACCGAGGATCTCTATGCGGGCGTTGAATTCAACCCTGTGCCGGAACAGCTCAGTGAAGTGCTGTCCGATCTTGCGCCTGCGTTCCAGGCTTTCGACGGCCTGTCCGGCGATGAGTACGCAGTTTCCTGCAAGATCAATACCCGCAAGGGCTCCGAGCGGATTATCCGTGCGGCTTTCGAGTACGCGCGTAAATTCGGTCGCAAAAAAGTGACCGTTGTCCACAAGGCCAATGTCGTGCGCGCTACCGATGGCCTGTTCCTGGAAACGGCCCGCGAGGTTGCCAGGGATTTCCCGGACATCGCCATGGACGATGCCAACATCGATGCCATCACGATGTGGCTACTGAAAAATCCATTCAACTACGAAGTGCTGGTGGCGCCCAACCTCTATGGTGACGTTGTTTCCGACCTGTGTGCGCAAATGGTTGGGGGATTGGGATTCGGTTGTTCAGGAAATATCGGTGAAAAACTGGCCGTTTTCGAACCCACCCACGGTTCGGCGCCCAAATATTCCGGCATGTACAAGGTCAATCCCATCGCGACCATTCTGACGGCCAAGATGATGCTCGACTGGCTGGGAGAGGCGGATGCTGCAAAGCGTATCGAGGACGCCGTTGCCGCGGTTATCCAGGAAGGTGCAGTGCGCACCTACGATATGGGCGGTTCGGCGACCACCCTCGAGATGGCCGAAGCCATTGCGGGTAAACTGTAAACGGAGATCACTATGAAACATATCGTCGTCCACGAAGTGGGCCCGCGCGACGGGCTGCAGATGGAGCGGCAGGTCGTTCCGACGGATACCAAGGAGGACTGGATTCGCCGCACGATGGAATCCGGCGTTGATATTGTGCAGGTGGGTTCCTTCGTCCACCCGGTGAAGGTGCCGCAAATGGCCGACACCGACGAACTGGTCAAACGACTGGTCGCCGACAAGCGGTCTGAGGTCACCCTGGCCGGACTCGCCCTGAATGAAAGGGGTGTGGAGCGCGGCATGGAGTGCGGGGTGGAGATGTTTTGCCTCGGCGCTTCCGCCAGTGAGACCCACAGCCTGAAAAATACCCGCATGCCCAGCATGGATGCCACCCGGCGGATCATTGGCGCCGGTCAGGAGGTCCTGCAGGCCGGCAAGAAGGTACAGGTTTCAGTGCAATCCGCTTTTGGTTGCGGGTTTGAAGGCCCGATCGCCGAGGAACGCGTGCTGGAAATGGCGTCGGCCTACGTGGAGGCGGGCCTGTACAACATCAGCCTGGCCGATACGGCCGGCCACGCCCATCCGGCGCAGGTTGAGCGGCTGTTTTCCGCCGTGCTTGCACTCGATCCACAGGTTGAGTGCACCAGTCATTTCCATAACACCTATGGCCTTGGCATGGCTAATATCATGGCCGCATTGCGGGTTGGCGTCACATCTTTCGAAACCTCTTTTGCCGGTCTCGGCGGTTGTCCGTTTACCAAGGTCGCAGCGGGAAATGTCGCTACCGAGGACTTTGTCAACGCTTTGCAGTTGCAGGGTCTGCGGGAAGATATAGACGTGGACCGCCTGATCAGCGTGGCGGGTGATGTCGCGGGTTTCTTCGCGCGTGAAATGCCGGGATGCGTGTACAAAACCGGCGCACTGCGTAGCAAGGAGGCAGCATGAGCAAGCAAATTATGCAAGGTGTCCGGGTCCTCGACCTGACGAACGTGCTGGCTGGACCTTTCGCGACATTACACCTGGCGCTCATGGGTGCCGAGGTCATCAAGGTCGAGCGCCCCGGCAGTGGCGACCTGGCGCGAAAACTGGGAACCATGACCGAGTTGAATGAGCAACTCATGGGGACGAGTTTTCTTGCGCAGAACGCCAATAAGAAGTCGATTACGCTCAATACCAAGACTCCCGAGGGCAAGGAGATTTTCAGAAAACTGGTCAAGGACGCCGACGTGCTGGTTGAGAATTTCCGGCCCGGTGTGATGGAGCGCCTCGGCCTGAGCTACGCGGTCCTTAAGGACATCAACCCGGGCCTGATCTACTGCGCAATTTCCGGTTTTGGCCAGACCGGGCCCGATGCCAAAAAACCGGCTTATGACCAGATTATCCAGGGTCTCAGCGGGGAAATGTCTGTCAACGGTGATGACAGGCTTAACCCGCTGCGCACCGGCTTTCCGGTCTGTGACACGGTAGGTGGCCTGAATGCCGCCTTCGCGATCATGGCGGCGCTTTACCACCGCGAGCGCAGCGGCGAAGGTCAATTTATCGACGTCGCCATGCTCGACTCCATCATGCCCCTGATGGGCTGGGTGGCGGCCAACCTTCTGATTGCAAATAAGCAACCGGTACCCATGGGCAACGATAATTTCACCGCGGCGCCGTCCGGTGTGTTCCGCACCGGTGACGGTCATATCAATATTGCGGCCAACAAACAGGAGCAATGGGAGGCGGTCTGTGACGTCCTCGGACTGGAAGAGCTTAAAACCGATGAGCGTTTCCAGAAACGGGATATCCGCAAGCAGAACCGCAAGGCGCTGACCCCCCTGCTGGAGGCTAAACTCGCCGCGCGCGGCACCATGGAGTGGGTCGACCTGTTGAACAGCAACGGTGTGCCGAGCGGCGCGATCCTGAGCCTGGAGGATGCACTGAACCAACCGCAGGTCAAACACCGCGAAACCCTCAAAGATGTGGAAGTCGAGGGCGTCGGGACGATTCCGCTGTTTAACCTGACCGCGAAATTTGAACAAACGCCCGGGGATATCACTTCTCCGCCGCCAAGGCTTTCGGAACATACTGCACAGATCCTGACGGATATTGGCGTCAGTGCGGATGAAGTGGCCGAATTGAAGGCGAAAAATGTTATTTGAAACGTAATTTGGAAACGTAATTTGGAAACGTAATTTGACAGGCACCTGAAAAGGAGATTGTTATGGCTATGACGTACGTACAGAAATTGCTGGCCCGTGCCTGTGACAAGGACTCGGTTGCGACCGGTGATATTCTCGAGTTGCCGGTGCATCTCGCAATGTCACACGAGAATGCGGCACTGGTCATCAACCAGTTCAATGAAATCTACCGGGGCACCAGCCGGGAGCCGAGCGTCTGGGACCCGGACCGGATCGCGATCATCTTTGACCATCGCGTGCCGGCGGAATCGTCAAAAACCGCGACCAACCACAAGAAAACCCGCGGCTTTGTCCAACAGCAGGGTATTTCCAAGTTTCACGATGTGCGCGGTGACGTGGGTGGAATCTGCCACCAGATATTACCCGAAAATGGCTATGTCCGCCCCGGCCAGATACTGGTGGGCACTGACAGCCATACAACGACGCACGGTGCCCTTGGCGCCTTTGCATTCGGTATCGGCGCGACGGAGATGGCCGCAGTCTGGGCGCTCGGTAGTATTCTGAACGTGGAGGTGCCCGGCACGATCAAGGTCGTGGTCAACGGGCAGTTGCCCGACGGTGTTTACGCCAAGGATCTGATACTGCACGTGATTGGCACCCTCAGCGCCGAAGGAGCGAACTTCAAGGTTATTGAATTCCATGGTGAGACGATTAGCAACCTGCCGACCTCCGGCCGCCTGGTGCTCTGCAACATGTCGGTTGAGGCAGGTGCGACTGCCGGCGTTGTGCCACCGGATGAGGAAACGGTGCGTTACCTGCGTGACGAGGCGGGAGTTGAAGGCGAGCTCGAGCTGCTGGCTGCGGATACCGATGCTGAGTATGACCGCGTGGTTGAGATTGATGCCGCGCAGCTTGGCCCGCAAATTGCCTGTCCGCACACGGTCGACAACGTCAAGCCGATCGATGGTGTCAAGGGTAAGAAGATCAACCAGATCGTTGTCGGCTCCTGCACCAACGGCCGCCTGGATGACATCGAAATCGTGGCCCGCACCCTCAGGGGCAAGCAGGTGGCAGAAGGTACGCGCCTGCTGGTATTTCCTGCCTCATGGCGCATCTACACCGATGCGATGGATGCGGGATATCTCGGCGACCTGATCAAGGCTGGTGCGGTGGTTTGCAACCCCGGTTGCGGGCCCTGTCTCGGCATTCACCAGGGTGCCCTTGGCGACGATGAAGTCGCCCTGGCCACCACCAATCGCAATTTCAAGGGCCGCATGGGCAATCCCGGTGCAGAGGTATTCCTTTGCTCACCGGCAGTTGCGGCGGCCAGCGCCCTGAGCGGCGTTATTACCGATCCGAGGGAGGTGAACTGATATGTCCAAGGGCAAAGTCGTACTTAAACTGGCCAACGATATTTCGACCGATATCATCTACCCGGGCCGATTCATGGCAACGGTATTGCCAACTGAGACACCGCAGTTTGCATTCGCCGATGACAAGGCGTTCAACCAGTTGCTCAATGAAGGCGGCGTGCCGGCGGGCAGCTTCATCGTCGCCGGGGACAACTTTGGTTGCGGTTCCTCACGCGAGCAGGCCGCCTCCTGCATCAAGGGCTATGACATCACTGTCGTGGCGCGGAATTTTGCACGCATATTCCTGCAAAACTCGATTAACGTGGGCCTGCAAATGATCATCTGTCCGGACATCAATGCTGCCGAAGGAGATGAACTCGAGGTGAGGGAAAACAAGGTCTGGAACCTGGCTTCCGGTGAATCGTTCGACATTCAACCATTGCCCGCAGCGCGCCAGGCGATTATCGACGCAGGCGGGCTGATTCCGTACACGCGAAAATTAATGCTGGAGCGAGCAGGCCAGGCCCTGTAACTAATCGCCCGGAACCACCCGCGCCTGGCTTAAAGCCGAGGCGCGGATACCTGTGCTGACGGGTCTTTGACGCATAAACGGCGATTGGCTGTTCAAGCTTAAACGCTTTGTACTTGATTAACGTCAAGGCCTGTCTAAGCCGGTGGGTGTATCGTTCCACTGAGGGTGATTTTTAGCGTTACGAGCCCGGAGTTTTTCTGGTTACATTCTAATTCGAACATAGAAAACAGGATGGAAACTGCCACGATGATGGAAATTACAATTTGTGGGCGTGGAGGGCAGGGCGGCGTTACGCTCGCCAAGATTATTGCCTCGGCTTATTTTCTCAAGGGCAAGTATGTGCAGGCCTTCGGTGTCTATGCTGCTGAGCGTTCAGGTGCACCGATTCAGGCCTTTGCCCGCGTAGATGATAACGAAATAACCAACCACAACCAGGTTCAGAATCCCGATTATCTCATTGTGCTGGATCGCACACTGATCGTGCCGGGTATGGACGCCACCCTGAAGAACGGCGGCTCCATTATTGTCAATACCCCTGATGACAATACGGATTACAAGGAGCTTTTTCCCGGCCGCGAAGTGGCGACGATCGATGCAACCAGTATCGCCGTTTCCAACGGACTTGGTACCCGCACCGTGCCGATCGTCAACACCACGATGGCGGGCGCAGTGGCGCGTGTACTGGATCTGTCACTGATGGATTTGCTGGCCGGCCTCGAGCATTTGAACTTTGCCGGAACCAACAAAACCTGTGCCCGGGAAGCCTACAAAATGGTGCGTTCCCAAAAAATTCCGGGCGAAATTGTCAAGCCGCCTGAGGTAACCAGCAAGCCCAGGGTTGCCGATTTGTTCGATGACGACGTCGGTGGAATGCCAAAAATCAAGACCGGCAGCTGGGCCACGCGAAAACCTGAGCGGCGCCAGTTGACGCCGCCCTGCAACCACGTCTGTCCCGCCGGTAATGACGTGCAGGGGTTCGTGGCGGCAGTCGGCAAGGAAAACTATGACAAGGCACTCGGGATCATACTCGAAACATCGCCGCTGCCTGCCATCTGCGGCCGCGTCTGTCCCGCGCCGTGCATGGAAACCTGCAACCGGGCGGAATACGACACGTCGGTAAACGTCAGGGAAATTGAACGTGCCGCAGCTGAACTTGGCGTGCGGACTGCACCCAACCGCTCATCGAGGCAAGAGAAAGTCGCGGTGGTGGGTTCCGGACCGGCAGGGCTCAGCACGGCTTACCAGCTGGCAAAACTGGGTTATCCGGTATCGCTATACGAGGCAGGTGACGAACTGGGTGGTGTCATGCGCACCGGTATTCCGGCCTACCGCCTGCCGCGCGACGTGCTGGATGAAGAAATTGACTACATCCTGCAATACGATATTGCACCGCATACGGGTTGCCAGCTGAGGCGCGAAGACATGTTGCGCCTGAGCCGCGAATACCAGGCGGTCTTTGTGGCCACCGGATTGCAGAATGTGAGTGACCTGGACCTCGGTAATAGTGCATCGGCAGAGCCGGTACAGGGATTGCATTTTCTCGAGCAGGTACGCCAGGGCAACCAACGCCTGGATGGCCAGCGCGTCATCGTCATCGGCGGAGGCAATACTGCCATGGACGCCGCCCGTTCCGCGCTGCGGATCGGTGCCAGCGAGGTGCGTGTAGTCTACCGCCGGACCCGCAGCGAGATGCCGGCAATCCATGAAGAGATTGAACAGGCGCTGGAAGAGGGAATCATCCTTGATGAACTCGTTGCACCGGTAAGCCTGACCGACTCTGATGAGGGGCCCCTGTTGACCTGCCAGGGTATGGTGCTTGGCCCGCCGGATGCCAGTGGCAGACCGAGGCCGGTCGCCGATACCAGTCCGGAAGCCCGTTTCAACTTGCGTTGCGACCTCGTGATCCTGGCACTGGGGCAGTCCCATGACATTTCCATTCTGCCCGAGGGATCCGTGATCAAGGAAGGCGAAGCACTGCTTGGTTTAAGTGGCGCACCGTTTTTCATGGGCGGTGATTTTGCGACCAACGCCGGTACGGTCTCAGCCGCGATCGGTTGCGGCGTCAGGGCCGCCAGGCATATCCATCGCACGCTGTCGGGCGAAGACCTGTTTCCGCCACCGGAAGAACCCGTTGCCAGCGCTGAAGCGATCAAGTTCCAGCGTTTTGAGCACTTGCCACCCGAGAAGGTCAATACGCTCAGCCCGGCTGAAAGGCGGCGCTGCTTCGATGAGGTTCACCTGGGCTTCCAGGCCGGGCCCGATGGCACGGGGGCGGTCGGTGAAGCACTGCGTTGTCTAAGCTGTGGTGTCTGTAATTCCTGTGACCGCTGTCTTGAGTACTGCCCCGAGGGCATTCTCAGGCAAGGCAGTGAAGAAGAGGGTTATTACTTTGACCTCGAGTATTGTAAGGGTTGCGGCGTCTGCATGACCGCCTGCCCGCGCGGCGCCATATACATGACGAACCTATAAGCCCGAAGGAGGCTTTTCATGAGCAGATCACTTGCCACCGGTAACCATGCTGCAGGCCATGCCCTTGCACTCGCGGGCGAGGCCAATCGGAACGCCAGGGGTTGTTGCGCCGGCGCTTATCCGATTACGCCGCAAACCGAGATTATCGAATACCTTTCCGGTTTCCCGTTCAGCAAAGGCCGGATTGTGCTGGTTGAATCGGAGCATAGTGCGATGGGTGTCTGTATTGGTGCGGCCTTGTCCGGGGCGCGGACCTTTACCGCCAGTTCTTCCAACGGGCTGGCGTACATGACCGAAAATATCTTTGCGGCCGGTTACTACCGGCTGCCTACCGTCATGATCGCTGTCAATCGCACGCTGGGCCCGCCCTGGAACATCTGGGTAGACCAGGGCGACAGCCTGATGATGCGCGACGCGGCCTGGATGCAGTTCTATTGCGATAGCCACCAGGATTTGCAGGATACCGTATTGATGGCCTTCCGCGTTGCGGAAGACAAACGGGTGATGTTGCCGGTCATCGTCGCCATGGACGGGTTTGTCACTTCACATACGCAGATGGTAGTCGATGAGCCAACCCAGGAACAGGTCGATGCCTTTCTGCCGGAGTGCGTTATTCCGCACAAGCTCAAACACGACCATCCATCGACCTTCGGCGGCATGACCTGGCCCAGCGAAACAGAGCACCATCGCTGGGAGATACAGCACTCGATGGAGAATGCCATGACGGTGCTGGAAGAGGCGCGTGACGAGTTTGAGAAAATCTTCGGCCGGCGACCGGCAGGGGCGCTCGAAGCCTTTGAGACGGAGGACGCCGAAACCATCTTCATTGCCTGCAACACGATGGCGCGCACACTGCGCAACGTGGTCATCGAGCGGCGCAAAAAAGGCGAAAAAATAGGCATGATACGGTCCAAGTTATTCAGGCCGTTTCCGCGCAAGGAATTGCTGGAAGCTATTGGTCCGGCCAAACGCGTAGCGGTGCTTGACCGCAACCATTCTCCGGGTTCCGGTGGAATTTTCTGGCAGGAAGTCGCTGCCACGCTCAGCCATGATCCGGATATGTTGTTGCAGGATTACCTGGTTGGCCTGGGCGGCGGCGACGTAACGCCGGAAAATATCAATGCGATTATTGATGACATGAGCGAGCGAACGACGGCCTCTGATCCGGAATGGAAGGATGATACAGCATGACTGCGACCACACCCTCTAAACCTTATGAAAACCACCTGTTAAGACCGGGCAATACCAATTGCGCCGGATGTGGCATGTCGATCGGCCTGCAGTGGCTGGACGAGGCGCTGGGCGACGAACAGCCGGTGCTGGTCATCCCGTCATGCTGCGGAATCGTCACCGCCGGGGCATTCCCGACCAGCGGTTACGGTGTCCCGACCACGGCCACTACGTTTGCCAGTTCGCCGGCCGTCGCAACCGGTATCAGCGCGGTCGCGAAGATGAATGATATAGACAATCCCGTGATCTGCTGGGCAGGAGATGGCGGCACCTACGATATTGGCCTGGCGACCTTGTCAGCCGCCGCGGAGCGCAATGAAGATATCATCTATATCTGCTACGACAACGAGATTTATGGCAATACCGGCGGTCAGCGCAGTGGTGCGACTCCGATCGGTGCTGTAACCGCCACCACACCTGCGGGCAAAGGTGAGCGCAAGAAGGACATCATGGCCATTATGGCCGCCCACAGGGTACCTTATGCCGCAACCCTGTCTATCAGTCACCGCGAGGATTTCCTGCGCAAGATCAGGTATGCAAGATCGATCAAGGGTTTTCGTTTCCTGCTGATGCTGTCGCCGTGTCCGACCGGTTGGAAATCGGAGCCTGATCAGAGCACCGAGTTGGTTGAAATCGCCGTGCGTAGCGGCCTGTTTCCACTCTATGAAATATTTGATGGCTGCCGTTACCGGATCAACCAGCGGCCCGACAATATGGCCGTGGATTCTTATATCGAGCAGCAGCGCCGTTTCAGGCAGATCTGGGGTGACCCCGATGCATTGAATGCCCATATCGACGCACAATGGCGCTACCTGGACGGTATGGCTACCGTATTTCCGGCGAAGGACAGTCCCGTCACCGCCGCGGTCACCTGATCGGGTGCTTCGATGGCCGGAGTCAGCGACTGCTGACGCCGTGCTGGCGGGCTGCCGGCCCGCGTCGTCCATGGTTGCATACTGTGCAGGATTTTGATTAAGGTAGCCGACATGCCCCGAATCCTGTTTTTTCCCTTTTTTGGTCCCAGCAGACGCGCCGATAAGCGCGTGGTGGAAGTTCGGCTGGATTTTGCCGACGACCCGGGTTCCGGATTTCCCGGACGGCCTGAAGATATCAGGCGGAAACTGCTTGGCGCCGGCATCCTGGCTGAGGGGGAGGCCTTTCCACTGTTGCCCCTGCCTGAACAGCGGATGGAATGGTACGCTTCCCTGCTGGCGCAAACAGCGCTTTTGTTACAGCGTAAGAATGGCCACCGGGTGGACTATGTTGACGTGTCCTGTGATTCGGAAAAGAAGCGATGCATCGCCCTCGTGGAGCATGAGCACTCCGAAGTCGGCATGGCGGCGGTTAAAATAGCGGTCGGAATTTTCACGGGAAACATGCACAACCCGGCTCAGCAATATCGCGTGTTTTGCGGATTTGCCAGGGAACGTGCTCTGCCTTTCGAAACCGCAGCCATAATCAGGGCGGCACGGCAACGAAACATTCCCTGCATGCAGCTTGAACGCGAACCATTGACGGGCAAGATGAGTTTCGCGTTCCGGGTGCGCCGGAATGGCCTGCTCAGTCTTGGCCACGGCACAGGTACCAGGATCCTGGACGGAACATTCTATCTCGACAGGGCTGACGATCAGTTGAAAGCACTGCTCAGAAACGCTGATCAACGTGCCGCATTCATCAGGGAAACGGGGTTTCCACTGCTCCAGGATGAGGTGCGGGAAAACGGGGCTTCCAGCCTGTTCCATCTGCTGGTTGTCAATGGCAGGGTAACAGCCCTGGCAGACGCTGCCGGCAGCAGCAGGCAACTGGCCGAAAACGTTCACGAGCAGTTCATTGAATGTGTACGCACTATCAGCAGAAAGCTGGCATTTCCACCCCTGGTCGTCACGCTGCGGGCAACTGATATCAGCCTGCCGATGGCGCAGGCGGACGCGGCCGTGGTCGATTTCGAGATTGCCCCGGATTTATATGAACTTCTCAGTCCATGCGACGGGGAACCGGGGTTGCTCGATGCCGTCGCGGGAGACCTCGTCGAAGGCCTCTTTCCTGACGCCGCGCGCGCTCAGATTCCGGTGGTTGCGGTAACAGGGACCAATGGCAAGACCACGACCACCCACATGTTGAACTGCATTTTGCAGTCAGCAGGCTACCGCTCGGGGCTGGTTAACACGGATGGTATATTTCTTGATAACAAGCCCGTCTCACATGGTGACGCGAGCGCTTTTATCGGCCACGCCAGGGTACTGGGAAGCAAGCTGGTGGATGCCGCCGTACTTGAAGCTCACCACCGGGGCATGGCCATACGCGGGTTTGCTTTCCAACATTGCAATGTTGCCATCTGCCTGAATGTCACCGAGGAGCACCTCGCAGAAGGGGAAATTGAGACCATCGAGGAAATGGTTGAAATCAAACGCAGCCTGCTGGAAAGGGCGCAGGACGGTGCCGTGTTAAATGCCGATGACCCGCATTGCCTGTCGATGATTCCATTCATGACGGCATCCAGGACAGGCCTGTATTCGTCGACCAGGAACAGGGATGAGCTGGCTGAACATGGCACCGGGCAGGACCTTTTCTGCGTGGTCGAACAGCACGACGGCGAGGACCACGTGGTTCTTTACAACGGCGGCCAGAGGCAGGTATTGCTGGCCGTTTCAGCCATGCCCTGCACCTTTGGCGGCGCCGCCCGATTCAACCTTGAGAATGCGCTTGCGGCGATGATGGCGGGTTATCTGCTCGGTGTTTCCACAACTCACCTGTGCACTGCCATGGAGTCCTTCAGGATGGGTTTCGAGCATACCCCCGGGCGACTGAATCTTTACCATGACCTGCCATACAGCGCGGTAATGGATTTTGCCCATAACCCCGACGGACTGGCGCGACTGGCGGAGTTCACCAGTGGCCTGGACGTAGAGGGCCGGCGCCTGCTGTTGATCGCCTGCGCCGGCGACCGGACTGACGGAACCATTGCCGAGATGGCCAGGGTCGCAGCGGGTAAATTCGATCACTATGTCTGCCGGTCATATCCCAACACCCGCGGCAGGGCACCGCAGGAGGTACCTGGGATTTTGCAGGCGGCACTGATGGCCGCGGGAGTGGCGGAAACCGCGATCGACGTGGTACCCCATGCCGGTAAGGCCATCGAGAGAATTCTTGATATGGCGGACGCTTCGGACCTCGTGGTACTGCCTTCCAGCCGCAAGGAATTCCAGACTTTGCACCAACGTTTTGTGGCCACTCAGTCCGCGCTGAAGCAAGATGCACGGGCCTGAAATCACCCCACCAATGGTGGCCAGGGAACCCCTGCAGGACAGTGCGCCGCTCGCCCTGGCGTGGTCCCGGCATGAATGTGACCAGGGTGACGGGGAACAGCCGGGATGCGGCTGGTACCACGGTTCCTGGCAGATGTTGCGTTACCTGGGTGTATTCCACTCGATACTCTCGGATGACGACTTTTTCCTGCCCGCGCTGTCCCGCCTGATAGAAGCGGGTACGAGGCGTATACTGATTTCAGGTGCGGCGGATTACGCCCTGTTGGCGAGGGTCGCGGCCGCTGCCGGGCCATATCTGCAGGATATGCGGGTCACCGTGGTGGATCTGTGCGGGACCCCGCTACGTCTCAATGGCTGGTACGCAGAGCGGTTTGGAATCGACGTGGAGGTCATCAAGGAAAATGTCCTGCTCCACCAGCCTGCTGAGAGGTTTGACCTGATCTGCACGCATTCTTTCCTGTGTTTTTTCAATGAATCCGAGCGCAAGCGGCTGGTTGACAGGTGGTGGTTAAACCTGCGGCCGGGTGGTGCCGTGTTAACGGCACAGAGGGCAAGGACCGAAGACCGGCAGCCGATCATCAGGTACTCGGATGCCGAGGTGGAGGCTTTGGCGGACCGCACCCAGCGCAGGGCAGAAGCCTTGTTTCAGAGCCATGCTGTCGAGCCGCGACTGGCACGGCAATTGGCCGTGGATTACGGCCGTTTTCACTGGACCTACCTGATCCGCACGGCGCAGGAGATTCGCAGCCTGTTCGAAAACAGTGGTTTTAAACTGGACACGTTTGCGCCGCCGGGCCAGGGGCAACCCGTCCAGGATGCACCGGGCACTCCCAACGAGTCGGGCTCGGTGCGCTGGCGGATCCTGGCCCGCAAACCGGAAGCCTGAGCGGTTTGTGAATTAGTCTTGAGGGCGCGCGCGCAGGTCCTCGGTGACTTCCCCGGACACCCTGACATCTTTTTCGTGATCGGGATCACGCCACTTTTCGAGCAGTGCCGCCGCGTACCATTCGCGCATGGCGTCCATGTTCAGCAGGCGCCGGGAATAAGCGGCGGCGGCCTCACCCAACGGCAGGCCGTAGGTCTGGATGCGGAACGCAACGGGCGCATAAAAGGCATCGACCGCAGTGAAGGAGTCACCCGCCAGATAGGGTCCGTTAAAATGTTCCAGCCCTGCGGTCCACAACTCGTCCAGCCGGTCGAGATTGCCCTGCAGCGCGGGAGAAATTGAATTCAGCAGCACCCGCAGACCACAATTCATGCCGCATTCATTGCGCAGCGGTGCAAAACCTGCATGCATTTCAGCTGCCGCGGAGCGCGCCCAGGCGCGTGCCGCAGTGTTTTGCGGCCAAACGCCGTCGTGCCGTTCGGCGAGGTACTCGACGATCGCCAGGGACTCCCATACCACTAGAGCGCCATCGTGCAGGCAGGGCACCAGGCCATTGGGGCTGAAAGTGCGGTACTTGTCCCAGCAGGAACCGGCCTCCAATGGCACCAGTTTCTCGCTAAAAGGAATGCCCAGTACCTGCATCAGAACCCAGGGGCGTAAGGACCAGGACGAATAGTTCTTGTTGGCAATGTACAGGGTGAGCAAGGTTTGATCTCCCATTTAAGTAAATGCTCTGGTTAGCCAGGGCAGCTAAGGCTGGTGACCGGTCGGCGCACCTGGCACGGCACCGGTGCGCTTGATTTCAACCCGTAACGGGACGGACGGGTCGCAGGTGAACTGTTGCTGGCCCTGTTACTGATCTAAAGCGTCCAACGCGGCATCACAGTACTTCTTTGTCAGGTAACATGGATTACCGATCTGGGCCCGGTTATTGATACTGACCACTTCTTTGCCATTCTTGGTCTTGGTAACCGCCAGCAGTTTTGGAGGCCGGAATGCCTCCAGGTAGTAAATACAGTTTTCCCAGACGGAGTTTTCAGGCATTTTGACGATCTGGACACTATCTTCGCCGTACCTGCAGATTGCGTAATCTGCGAATTTAGTTTCGCCCGCTTTGTACTCACAAGCCAATGCAGCACTGGCATTGGCCAGGACCAGGCTTGCGACCATGACTATCAGGGACTTTCTGTTCATTTCCATATCTCCACGTAAGGCACGCTCGGTGGGTTGCAGGTGTTTATCGTGAAGCGGATTTGCAGCACTGAACTTTAAGAGCGTCCATACCTAGGAAAACACATTCGCAGGTGAAGCTGTATGATGTAGGTCAAATAACTCAATAAACGCTTGAATTCATTGCTGTCGACAAGCGTACCAACGGCGCTGTTCAGTGCAAATTCACTCGCGGCGTGTATATTCCTTCGTTAAACTGCCCGTTTTGCGGATTTGCCCCGCTGCTGACCATGCCGGGAGTTGTTGCAATTGTTCACAACTGGGGCAAATCACTGGCGCTATAATCAGAATGGAAGAATGCGATTCACCCGGTAAAATGCCTATGTCCCAAAAATTGAAAAGCGCGCTGCGGCTCTTTAATTCGCTGGTTATCCTGCCGGCGTCGTTGATGGTCATCATTGCCTGGACGGCTACCGAGGAATCAGTTGAGCAGCTGAGGCTCGATTATGCAGCTTTACAGGCAGCGGAGGATGACTATCGCACGCAGCGGGAGCTTTACGGGCTCAGTGGAACGCAGGCGGCCGACTATGCGGCCTACGTCGCCAGGTTGCAGCGGCGGGTATTCGAAGATTGCCAGGCAGTAATGCTGTCAGGTTCTCCTTTTCCAGAGGACCTGCCATGTCCGGTCATCCTGCCGCCGGTGACGCAATCAGCAGACATCGCCACCCAGTCGGAGCTGACGCTGCAGGAGCAGGTGGCAGCGCTAGACGAGAAGTTGGCCAAGGGCCTGGGTGATTACGACGAAAAACTTTTGCGGGAACAGGAACGGATCAAGGCAGACACGCCGAACTACAATTCAGATTCCGGTGATGGCGGAGGCGCCGGATCCGGCGAGTCCGGAGATGGAAGCGGGGGTGCCGGCGCAGAGGGTGCCGGTGAGAACGCCGACGGTACCGAAGGCGCAGAACAAGGCGAAAGCCGGGATTCAGGTGAAACTGCGACCGGCGACCGCACCGGCGCCAATGCCGGGGGGGCGGTCGCGGGAGGGCCGTCCGACAGCAGCAGTGGCTCCGGCGATACCGGCAACGACCAGGATCAGCCCGCGGATATTCCCGACGGCAGCGATGACGATGTCGTGGCCCGCCAGCTGCGCGAGGCGGCTGAAAAGGAAACCGATCCCGAGCTGAAGGCAAAACTCTGGGAAGAGTATAGAAAGTACAAACAGGGCACTCGCTGAGAAACCTCACATGAAACATTTTTTTCTTTTATTGACGATCCTGTCGTTATCACTGTTGATCGCCTGCAGCAGCACGGGCCCGCGTCGAAATATTGAAGAAGCCGTGCCGCTTGACAAGGCTGCGGCGGAAATTCCCGAGAACCGCTTACTCAATGTATCGATTGAAGTGTTCGACCCCGGCGTTTTGCCAAAAAATGAGAAAAAGGCGAATGGCCTGTCCATGGACATCCGCGAGGCAGAGGCCCGTTATATGCCGGAAGAATTGCGCGCCACCATGGAGAAAACCGGCTACTGGGGCGCAGTGCGCGTGGTGCCACGGGACATCGGTGGCGGTGAACTGCTGGTCTCGGGCGGGATTATCGCCTCCAATGGTGAGCAGTTGGATCTTGAAATATCAGCCCGGGATGCAAGCGGCCGACAATGGTTCACCAGGCAGTACCGCGATGGCGTCGAGGCTTCTTTCTACCGCGCCAATCCGCTTTTCGGGGACGCGTTTCAACCACTCTACAACACGGTCGCCAACGATCTTGCCAGGTTTTTGAGGACTTTAACGCCCGAGGATATTACGGCCATTCGCAGGATAGAAGAGTTGCGCTTTGCTGCGAACATTGCTCCCGATGCATTCTCGGGCTACCTGGACATCAATGAAGAGGGTCAATTCGACATTGTTCACCTGCCGAGTTCGAATGATCCGATGTATGGCCGTGTGCTGGCTATCAAGGAACGCGACCTGATGATGATCGATACGCTGAATGGCCATTTTGATAACTTCCATCGCGAGATGCGGGAGCCCTATACCGAGTGGCGCAAGGCGCGCAGTGATGAATCAGAGAAACAAAGAGCGCTCGAGAAAGCCGCGTTGAACCGGACCCTGCTGGGCGTAGCGTCGATCGTCGGCGCAGTTTTTGTCGCTGCAGCGGGTGACGGTTATGACCCCGCGCTCGATACACTGAGCGATGTCATGGTTCTGGGTGGCGCCGCGGCAATCAAGTCGGGTGTGGACAAGCGCTCTGAAGCAGTCATACACCGCGAATCCATCGAGGAACTGGGCCTTTCGTTTTCGTCCGAAACCCGGCCACTGGTGTTCGAGATCGAGGGTGAGACTATTGAATTGACGGGCTCTGCCGAAGCCCAGTACGAACAATGGCGAGTACTGATGAGGCAGATTTACGCAACAGAAACCGGTCTGCCACCCGTCGCCGAATAGGCTGTTGGATCCCATGGAACCGCCCAAGCAAGGTCAACCCGGTTTCGAGTCTCGGCCTCCTGGCGCTGACGATGTGGTCGTTGCGGACAGGACAGGTGGACGTGGCCTAATCTGGGCTGCGCTGGCAGTTGTCATTACTCTCGGTTTGGCCGTCTTGCTGGTATTGCCAAAAATGGTGTCCACTGATCGTGACGGAGCTGGCCAGGACGCGGCCGGGGCGGTCGCGGCTGTATCGCCTCAACAGCAGGCACAGCAGGCGGCGAATGCCCGGGCAGACGCGGAGCAGTCCCTGCAGGATTTTCTCCGTCTTCAGGCCCGTCTCGAACTGGCCAATGCACCGGTCTGGGGCGAACCGGAATGGAGCCGGGCACTGGACGCTTCAGCCAGCGGTAACGAACTGTTCGGACAACGCCGGTTTGCCGAGTCTGCCGAGGTACTGTCAGGTGCAAAAACGCTGCTGGTTTTGCTTGAGTCTGAGCGTGGGCAGCGCCTTCAGATTGCATTGAATTCGGGTTGGCAGGCCCTGCAGGCCGGTGACAGCAGCGCAGCCGGGACATATTTTGAGCTTGCCCTGTCCATTGAAGCGGACAATGAAGACGCATTGGCCGGCTTGCAGCGCGCAACGGCCCGGCCTGACGTTTTGAACCGGATGGAGGCTGGTGAGTTGGCCCTGTCCGTCGGCGACCTGTCAGGCGCCCGGGACGCTTTCCAGCAAGCGCTTGCGCTGGATGAATTCTATGGGCCGGCAGAATCAGCGCTGAATAGCGTCAGTGATCAGATCACGGAGCTCGCATTCCGGGAGGCAATGAGCCGTGCACTCAGTGCGTTGGATCAGGAGCGGATAAGTGCAGCCGAGGTGGCATTGAACCAGGCTGCTGGCCTCAAGCCCGGTGACGAGGCGGTGCGCAACACGCGGCAACAGCTGGCGCAGACCCGGCAGAGGTTGTGGCTGGACGGCCAGCGCGAAAAGGCGGCTGGCCAGCAGCGCGAGGAAGACTGGAGCGGGGCGGCCGCTACCTACCGGGAGGTGCTGGCCAAAGTGCCCCAGGCCGGTTTTGCCAGCCAGGGCAAGGCCTTCGCGGAAGACAGGGTGCGCCTGCACGGGCAATTCGACCACTATCTCGAGCGGCCGGAACGGTTGTTTGCAGATGAACCGAGGCTAAATGCAGAAGAGTTAATTGCTGCGGCCGGCGCCGCACCGGTCTCGGAACCCCTGCTTGCGGATAAGATCAGCCGCCTGAAGCGCCTGCTTGCCGACGCCCGGATACCGTTAAACATCACGCTGAAATCTGATGGCCTGACCCAGGTTCTGATCTATCATATCGGCCGCCTCGGACAGTTCACCAGTCAGCAACTGGAGTTGCTGCCGGGCACTTACACGATTATCGGCTCAAGGCCCGGTTACCGTGACGTGCGCCGCACGGTTACGCTCAAACCCGGCTCGAACCAGCCGGTCCTGGTTATCCGCTGTGAGGAACCGATATGAGGCGGGTCTTCTTTATCGACACTGTGAGCGGTGTCCGGCGTGTTGAAGCGGCGGACTTTCCGCTGGCCATCGGCGGTGCCGGAGCGGACATCAGCCTGCCGGGTCTTCCCGCCGGGACGGTCGTGGCTCATATTGCCCTTGCCGATGGCCATGCCTATCTGCAGCCGGCTGACGCGGATGTCGAGTTGTTCCACAACCATGAGTTCATCGATACCTCCGCCTGGCTGAAATCCGGTGACAGGGTGCAACTGGGCGACTGGCTTCTGAAGTGGGACATCAAGGGCGACCAGGTATTCATCAAGGTCGGGGACAGCCGTGACGAACTGGAATTGCAACCACCGGCCGAGCCGCCGCCAGACCCTGAGGAAGATGAGACGACCAGGGTAATCCCGGTTAATTCAAACCCGATGCCAGCCGTCAAGCGGCGCAGGCTTCGCTACCTGTTGCTCGCGCTTTTTAGCCTGCTGGCGCTGATCGCCGTGTTTGTCATCTTCGCCACGCCGGTGGCCATAAATATCAACCCTGAGCCAGATGACCAGTCCGTCAGCGGATTTCCGCCCGCGGTTTCGTTCGGGTCGAGGATGCTGGTCGTTCCGGGCACCTATACCGTCGAGGCTGAGCTGGCCGGTTACCAGCCTTTGCGGCAAAGCTTTGAAGTGTCATCCGGCGGTTTCCGGGCTTTCGATTTTGAGTTGGAGGAATTGCCGGGTCGTTTGCAGATCATGGTTGATCCATCCGTGCCGGTCAGGGTCTCTGTGGCTGATGCAGAGCTGCCGGTTGAGCGCGACAACATCATTTCCCTGCAGCGGGGAACCTACGAGTTGTTGATAGAAACCGATCGTTACCTGGCCGAGAGCCGGGAGCTGGAAATAGCCGGGTTTGGCGAGCTCCAGGCGCTGCAACTTGCACTGCAACCGGCGTGGGCAGAGGTTTTTATAACAAGCGAACCGGAGACTGCGCAGGTCAATATAGATGGCGAGCCGGTGGGCCAAACGCCGCTGGTCACGGAGATCATCCAGGGTCAGCGGGAAATCGAACTGTCTCTTGCCGGCTTCAAATCCCGGCGCATGCTTGCAAGTTTCGTGGCCGGCACCCCGGTCGAGCTGGACAGAATCATCCTGGAACCGAACGATGGCACGCTCGCCCTGGAGACGCGGCCACAAGGCGCCACCGTGAGCATCGGCGGCAATTTCCATGGCACTACGCCGGTCGCCGTTACGCTGGCTTCCGGCACGCCACATGAACTTATATTGAACAAGCCGGGTTACGGCGTTGCCAGACGGACCATCAGCCTCGAGCCGGATGAACGCAAGGAACTGCAGGTGGACCTGACCCCGGAATACGGCATCGTGTTCGCGAGTTCAATACCAGCAGATGCGAGTCTGACGGTGGATGGTAAACGTTCCGGCAGCGGCACCCAGCGTTTAAGGCTGACCACGCGCCCGCATGAACTGGTGTTCAGCAAACCGGGTTACGTGCCGCAAACTGTGACGGTGACTCCGCGAACTGCGACCAGCCAGAACGTTGATGTGGCGTTGAACACCGTGGTGCAGGTCAAGGAAGAGGCGCGGCCGGCCGTGTTAAAGACCGCCGGCGGGCAGGAAATGCGATTGCTGGAACCGTCTGGAACGTTTCAAATGGGGGCCTCGAGGCGCGAAGCCGGCCGGCGCGCCAACGAAAGCCAGCGCCTGGTCGAACTCACCCGGCCGTATTACCTGTCAAGCCGGGAGGTGAGCAATGCCGAATTCCGGCGCTTTGACAGTAAGCACCGGTCCGGTACCGCGGAGGGAGTGTCACTTGACGGTGACCGGCAGCCAGTGGTCAATGTCAGTTGGGATGATGCCGCGCGATACTGCAACTGGCTGAGCGAGCAGGATAAGCTGAATCCGGCTTATGGTGAAAAGGATGGCCGCATGGAGGCGCTGCCGTCTGCAACCAATGGCTACCGCCTGCCGACAGAAGCGGAGTGGGTGTACGCAGCACGCGTCTCAGGCCGCAGCGGCGCGGCGCGCTATCCGTGGGGTGAGGGTTACCCGCCCAAGGCCGTTACGGGTAATTTTGCAGATGCGCAGATTGCTGACACCTTGGCAAACATCGTGAAGGGCTATAATGATGGTTACCGCAGTTCCGCGCCGGTGGGCAGTTTCAGCGCGCAACCGGAGGGTTTCCATGACCTTGGCGGCAACGTGGCTGAATGGACCAATGATTTTTATGCGGTCTACCCGGGCCAGTCAGACAGGCTGGTGACGGATCCCGCCGGCCCCGCTGTTGGCGACCACCATGTCGTACGCGGATCCAGTTGGCGAGATGGCAGTATTACCGAGTTGCGCTTAAGTTACCGCGATTACAGTCGCGGGCCGCGTGACAACCTAGGCTTCAGGATTGCACGATATGCAGACAAATAAACCCAAATACGCCAGGCCTTTCCTGTTACTGCCCTCAGCGCTGGCATTGCTCCTGACAGTCTTCCTGATGCCGGTGCTGACCGGTGCCGACAATCAAAACCCTGAGCAGGTCCAGGCTCCACCGGAGGCGGTCAAGCAAGCGCCTGTGGATGAAAAGTCCGATGCCGCCAAAAAACAGCAAGACGCCGGTGAGGCCGGGACTGATACGGTCAAGGAATTCAAACCCTCCGAGCAAATTGGAGCCGACAGCGCAGTAGCGTTCCCCATCGACATTTAGCGGCAAAAAATGAAGAAAAACTTTCCCACAGAACTGGTCTTCCATGTTTTTTCACTGCTCATCGCTTTTATCGTGGTGCACGCCGTCTACGTCACTCTGGTACGCCCCCAGGCGCGTGATTTTATCGAGCAGGAAACTGCTTATGTACAGGCTGATCCCGACTACGTTCCACAGCGCTCCTTCTTTGTCGTTATTAAGGATTTTGAGCAGGAGACCTGCTTCGTGCTGATGCTGTGGGCTTTCTCCATACTCGGTTACAAGGGCAGGGAGGTGTACCGGCAACAGAAGCTGCTTGGTGAAGACCTGCTGCAGTTACCCGGGGGATTACCCATCGGGCCGGAGGATACCCGCGAAATCGCAAAACGGGTGGCGGCATTGCCGGGCCAGGCCGAGGGATGGTTATTGCCACGGGCGCTGCTGACCGCAATCGAGCGCTTTGGCGCGACCCGCAATGTCCAGGACGTTTCCACGGCGGCCCGCGACGTCTGTGAATCTGAAGGTGAACGGATGGAATCAGAGTTGTCGATTATCCGCTATATCGCCTGGGCCATTCCGTCGGTCGGTTTTATCGGCACAGTGCGCGGCATTGGCAACGCGCTGGGGCAGGCCCACCGCGCGGTTGAGGGTGACATCACCGGGGTGACCGCAAGCCTCGGTGTTGCATTCAACTCGACCTTCATTGCCCTGGTGATCAGCATTGTGCTGATGTTCTTTGTGCACCAGGTCCAGCTGATGCAGGAGCGCCTGGTGCTCGATAGCGAGCGCTACGTCGACAGCTGGCTGATCCGTCGACTGAAAAGCTAGGTAATCCAAGCACTGTCATGCCACGCCGCAAAGTCACACCCTTTTCACTGTCTTTTCTCGACATCATGTTCTGCGGTTTCGGCGCCGTGGTATTGCTGGTGCTGATTCTCAATCATGACACGGTAAAAACACGCAACGAGGTATTCACAGATCTGCGTGCGGAAACCGTGCGCCTTGAAAAGGAGGTACTCATCGGTGAAGAGGACCTGGTTGAGGCGCGCAACAGCCTGCAGGCCACCGAGAAGGAAATTGTCCTGATGCAGGGCCAGTCGGAACGCGTCATCAATACGATCGAAGACCTCGAGATTGAAATTGCGCAGATGTCCAGGGAGACCTTGGCAAATCGCGCACACATCAACCAGTTGAGCACCGACCTGAAGTCACTGGATGAGCAGAAGAAACGCCTCGGTGCGGTGGCGCCTGCCGACCGCGATGCCGGTGAAAAAGTACGCGAGTTCAAGGGTGAAGGTGACCGCCAGTACCTGACCGGCCTGAAGATGGGCGGAGAGCGCATCCTGATCCTGATGGACGCATCCGCGAGCATGCTGGATGAGACCATCATCAATATCATCCGGCGCCGCAACATGAGTGACGCCAGCCGCAAGAACGCACCCAAGTGGCAGCGGGCTCTGAAAACTGCGGATTGGCTGGTCAGCAACCTGCCTGCCACGTCGCAGTTCCAGCTTTACACTTTTAACACCGCAGCCAGGCCGGCGCTTGCAGGTTCCGATGGCAAGTGGCTGCAGGCTTCCACCCGTACCGACGTGGATGGCGCCGTCAATGCCTTACGTGAGCTCGCCCCGGCCGGTGGAACGAGTCTTTATCATGCATTTTCGGTGGTCAAGGCACTGCAGCCGAGACCGGATAACATCCTGTTGATTACTGACGGCCTGCCCACCCAGGGGCGCAGCAAACCCCTGTCAACGACGGTATCGTCGGACAAACGGCTTGACCACTTCGAAAAGGCGGTCCGTGTGCTGGATGCGAAAATCCCGGTCAATACCATTCTGCTGCCGATGGAAGGGGACGCCTGGGCTGCAGCCGCATTCTGGCAACTGGCGATTCAAAGCAGCGGTTCTTTCCTGACGCCGTCGAGGGACTGGCCGTGAGCAAGCGCCGTCGTGAGGTGGATATTTTCAACATGTCATTTCTCGACGTGGTCTCCTGTGGTTTTGGCGCGATTATCCTGCTGCTGGTCATCATCCAGATATCCGAACCTCGCGTGATCGAAAAGCTGGCGGTCGACCTCACCGGGCTGGTTCAGCGGCTGGAGCTTGAAATTTACCGTATCCGTGGTGAAACCACCGTGTTGAACCGCGACCTGACGGAGCAACAGGAGCAGCTTTCCCGGCACCGGGAAAAACTGGCACGCCTCAAAGGCGATCTGTCACTGGTGCGCGGGGAACACGACGCCACGCGCAATGAGCACGAGGCGCAGACCATCATTGAAAACCAGTTGGCGGTGGCTCAGCAAACCCTCAGTGAGGAGGTCAAACGGCTGTCTGGTCTGAGCGTCCGGCGGACGCCGGACAGCCCGATTGGCGGGGTTCCTGTGGACAGCGAATATATCATGTTCATCATTGACACTTCCGGTTCCATGGGACAGGGCGCCTGGAGCATGGTGTTGAGAAAAGTTCAGGAAATCCTTGAAATTTATCCACGCGTCAAGGGTATCCAGGTCATGAACGACATGGGTGACTACATGTACTCGCAGTACAGGGGACAGTGGATT
The DNA here is from genome assembly GCA_013042835.1 of Lysobacterales bacterium. GTDB lineage: Bacteria > Pseudomonadota > Gammaproteobacteria > Xanthomonadales > SZUA-36 > SZUA-36. The sequence continues at coordinate 9,264 of JABDPJ010000226.1, read as the reverse complement.
CCCGATACGCCAGCCCGCCGTGAGGCCATTGTCAGGCGGCTCTCGAGTTGGTTCCCCTTTTCCAATTCCAGCCCGGTGGAGGGCATCGAGGCCGCCATACGACGTTTTTACTCGAAGGACAAGAAAATCAGCCTCTACGTCCTTGGAGATGATTTTGCCAGCGGTTCCATCCAGGCCGTGGTCGACACGGTGGAGCGGCTCAACCGTGCCGACAGTTCCGGTAATCGCCGGGTGCGTATCCATACCGTGGGGTTTCCGGTGCAGTTTGGCGGCAGCCGCCTGTCCATCAATGCCGTACGTTACGCGGCGTTGATGAGAAAACTGGCTGAGGACAACGGCGGCAGTTTTGTCGGGCTTAACAGCGTGCGGCCCTGATACCAGGCATCAAAAACGAACTCTCTGGGTTTGAACCCGGCCATCGGTTTCGATGACCGGGAGTTTGCTTGCCGAGTCAGGCGTAATGCGGGTAGATGGGCTGGTACATGCGGGAGCGTATATCAGCCATCAGGTCTTCAGGTTCTTCACATTGGGCAAGACCCGTATCAAAGGCAATTCGGGCGACCTCGTATGCAATCTTTGCCGATACTTCGCGAATCCGGGAAAGCGGTGGGTAAACACATCCCAAGGCAAGGTCTGACTCACTGACCAGGTTGGCCAGGGCGTGAGTCGCGGCAAGAAACATGGCGTCGGTGACCCGGCTGCTGCGGCTCACGACAGCTCCGAGGCCCACACCGGGAAAAATGTAGACGTTATTTCCCTGGCCCGGCACGAGAGTTTTGTTGCCGAGCTTGACGGCATCGAAGGGACTGCCACTGGCGAAGATGGCCCGGCCCTTGCTCCAGCGATAAGCTTCCTCGGCTGTACATTCCGCTTTCGAGGTCGGATTGGACAGCGCAAAGATGATCGGGCGCTTGTTGATCTTGGCCATGGTTTCGATCACTTCCCTGGGGAAGCTTCCGGGCTGGCCAGAGAGTCCCAGAATCGCCGTGGGTTTCCATATTTTCACGACTTCGAGGAAGTCGTCCATTTGCGGAAGGTCCCTCGCAAAGCGCTGCTTGTGATCGGCGATCTTTTCACGTTTTGAAGTGAGCAGGCCCTGGGTGTCGAAGAAGCAACACTGCTTGCGAGCTTCCTCAACCTTCATACCCTCCTCAACCAGCGCGGCGACAAAGGTATCGGCAGTGCCGATCCCGGCTTCGCCCGCGCCGAGGAACAACAGTCGCTGATCAGCCAGTTTTTCACCCGTGATGCGTAACGCACCGATAATGCCGGCCATGGCCACCGCACCCGTTCCCTGGATATCATCGTTAAAGCAATTGATCTTGTTACGGTACTTGTCCAGCAGACGGAAAGCATTGGTGTTGCCGAAGTCTTCGAACTGGATCAGCACGCCCGGGAAGGTCTCCCGTGCCGCCTGGATAAATTCGTCCAGCAGGGCATCATATGCTTCTCCGCGTTCGCGGTGTTGCTCCAGACCGTTGTAAAGCGGGTCATTCAACAGGGCTTCATTGTTCGTGCCCACGTCCAGCATGACCGGCAGGCACTCTGTCGGGTGAAATCCTGCGCAGGCGGTATACAGCGACAATTTGCCGATGGGGATACCCATGCCATCGGCCCCGAGATCACCCAGGCCGAGGATTCTTTCGCCATCGGTTATGACGATGATGCGGGCATTTTTATGTGGCCAGTTTTGCAGCACTTCCTTCACATGACCACGTTCCCGCGACGAGATGTAAAAGCCCCGTGGCCGACGGTAAATATGCTGGAATTCCTGGCATGCCGCACCGACGGTCGGCGTGTAAATCAACGGCATCATCTCTTCAATGTTATTCATGACCACGCGATAGAAGAGCGTCTCGTTGCGATCCTGCAGCGATATCAGGTAAAGGTAACGTGCCAGGTCGGTGGGTTTATCGCGGATATTGCCCAGTACACGCAATTCCTGTTCCGCCGCGGAATGGACGCGTGGCGGTAACAATCCGGTCAGGTTCAGGACCTTCCGGTCCGCTTCAGTGAACGCGGTGCCCTTGTTTCGAATGGGATCATGGAGAATTTTTACACCGCGGTGCATCGGGGAAAGTTCAGAGTCGTTCATGGTGGTTTCCTGTGAAATTAGCAAGCGTTGGTTTGCTCAAAATCCGAACCTGGCAAACGGGCGGGCACGATAAACCGCCACGTCCCGGTGAAATCCAATAATACCATTTTAGTTGACGCGTCAGAATGAATAATGGAACAGAAGCGCTCTGAATTGACCTGTGTCAACAAAGGCTCCTAAAGCGTTTAGCAAAGCAGGCTAAGTGGTTGAATAGATGTTAAAATTGTCGTCTCCAAACAAGGTTTTACTTTGTATTTTAATCGTTTGTAAACAATAGGATACAAGTTTTTTAATATTGGAATCAGATAGGAGTATGCCTGGAATATCAATCATTCGCTGAAATCGATAAAACTCACGGATTCAGGACGCCCAAACGGGAATTCAAGGTCTGTTGAGTTTTCTGAAAAGTTCATGGCTTTTTGCCTTGACAGATACGAAGGAGTCGGTCCGAATGACACAGTCAATATCACCCAATAAAGGATGGCGAGTAACTTTTGCGGGTACCGGAATCAATCTCGCCCTCGGAGTTCTCTACACCTGGTCAGTCATCAAAGCGGCAATTCCCATTGAATGGGGATGGACCGCAGCCCAAAAATCAGATCCTTATGCGATCGCCTGTTTCGTGTTCGCCCTTGCCATGATCCCGGCAGGACGCCTGCAGGATAGAATCGGCCCGCGCTGGGTCGCTACGATAGGCGGCATTTCAGTCGCGCTCGGTTGCATCATAGCCGGGCTGGCAGGTTCCAGTTACCTGGGTTTCGTCGTTGGTTTTGGCATATTTGGCGGGATTGGTATCGGTTTTGGTTATGCGGCGGCAACACCGGCCGCGGTCAAGTGGTTTCCGGCATCTCAAACCGGCCTGATTGCGGGCCTGGTGGTTGCCGGTTTTGGCCTTGCGTCGGTTTATATCGCACCGACGGCACAAGCGTTGCTGGGTGCTTATGGCGTATCAAAAACCATGATCATCTTTGGCATCGCGTTTCTCATCATCGTGGTAAGTCTCGCGCAATTGTTACGTAATCCGCCCGCCGACTACAAACCGGTCGATCCGAAAGCCCATTTGCGGCCAACACACATAGCTGCCGCCAAACCGCCGGTCGATATGGACTGGCACCAGATGATCCGCACGTCCACTTTCTGGATGTTCTGGACCATGTACGTATTTGGCGCTGCTGCCGGCTTGCTGGTCATCGGCTCGGCTGCCAGCATGGCCAAGGCATCGCTCGGTGAGGCTGCTTTCTACGCGGTCGTGGTGTTGTCAGTCGGCAACGCCGGCGGACGCGTCCTGGCAGGGGTGGTTTCCGATAAGATCGGCCGACAAATGACATTGTTCTTTGCATTCCTATTGCAAAGCGTGATGGTGCTGGTGCCCTTGTATTTTGGTAACAACGCCCTCGCGTTAATGGTTGCAGTGTTGTTTATCGGCGCTTGCTACGGGGCCAACCTGACGCTGTTCCCGTCAGCAACCAAGGACAATTTCGGTCTCAGGTCATTCGGCCTCAATTACGGCGTCATGTTCACTGCCTGGGGTGTCGGCGGACTGATCCTGCCGCGCATCGCCGGCATGGTTAAAGATATTACCGGTAAGGAAGACATGGCTTTCTATATCGCCTCTTTCCTGATGGTATGCGGTGCCGTGCTGGCATTGGTTAACCAGGCGATGAGCAAAGGCAAGCGCAAGAGAAAGGACAAAACCCACTTGCCGCCAAGCCATCCGGTTGCAGGAATCTGATCTGCACCTAAACTGACTATGTCATACCCCGCTGTACCGCTTGACGCGGCGCGGCGGGGCCTTTGCGTGATAAGGCAGTTGCTACAGAATTTGTATGTTCCCCGCTCGTTGGGGTTCATCAAGCCTTGTCGATGCTTACCTGCATTGCGGTCAGTTTCATCGATGCCACTTGTTGGTCAATTTCTTCCGGCACCTTGTAAACGTCCGCTCTGAGCGCGTCGCCGTGCTCGATAAGGTAGCGTGCGTTCAAAGCCTGCAGGGCAAAGCTGGTATCCATGATTTCTGCCGGATGGCCATCCGCACAGGCTATGTTGACGATGTTGCCATCACCCAGCAAATAGAGCCAGGCGCCGGCGGAGGTTTTGAAACCTTCGACGTTTTCCCTGACTGCGAGCTTCTTGACCGTGAGATCATGCAGGGCGTCAACGTCGACTTCATGCCTGAAATGCCCGGCATTGGCGATTAATGCGCCATCTTTCATGGCCTCGAAGTGTTTTCGCGATAGGGTGTTGCGTACGCCCGTGACGGTCAGAACGATATCCGACTTGCCGCAGGCCTCCAGCAGAGGCATCACCTGGTATCCATTCATGGCGGCGTCCGCAGCCTTGACTGCGTCAATTTCACAAACGATGACATTGGCGCCGAGGCCACTGGCCCGCAAAGCGCAGCCACGTCCGCACCAGCCAAAGCCGATGATCGAGACGGTCTTGCCCGCCAGCACCAGGTTGGTGCTGCGCATGACCGCGTCCCAGACTGATTGCCCGGTGCCATGGACGTTATCGAAGAGGTATTTGCAGCGCGCCTCGTTAATCAGCATGACCGGAAAGTTGAGTTCACTCGCCTGTGCCCTTGCCTTGGCCCTTAATACACCCGTGGTGGTCTCCTCGCAGGCGCCAGCGACATTCGCGCACAAGTCGCTGCGCTCGCCGTGCAAAAGCTCAACGATATCGCCGCCATCATCGATGACCACGTGGGGTTGGATATCCAGCGCCATATTCATGAAGACGTTCATCTCGTCCAGCGTGGCACCGTGTTTGGCATAGACGTGCAGTCCGAGCGCATCCAGCGCCGCGACCACATCATCCTTGGTGGAATCGGGGTTACTGCCGGTAACGGCGACCCTGGCGCCACCAGCGGCCAATACGAGGGCCAGGTAGGCTGTCTTGGCCTCCAGGTGAACACTGACCAGCAACCGTTTACCGGCGAACGGTTGCTGGTGGCTGAACTCGGCTTCCAGTTGCCGCAGAATGGGCATATTGCGGCGTACCCAGTCTATTTTCTGTTGACCCTCGGCGGCTTTTTCTGGTGATCTTGCGATGTTCGGCTGCATGGTTCTTTCTACCGGCTTGTGTTGCTAGTGGTGGGGACATCCTTTGGTCAGTACACGCACAGTGTAATGCTTTCTGCACAGAATTTTTCGGGCACCGATGTTGCTGCCGGTTCGTACGGTTGATTAACGATGACAAGCAATCTAAATCAGTTTTAGCTGCCGGGCGACATGGATCGCATCATGGCGTTTGTGTACCCGCAGCTTGTACATCAGGTGTTGAATGTGTGTGCGTACCGTGCGGATGCTTATATCCATCCTGTCAGCAATATCCTGGGTGCTTACCTCATCGGCTAGCAACGAAAGGACTTCAGCTTCTCGTTGTGAAAGCGGTTCGGCATGCTCATCGATTGGAACCTGGTAGGTCACGGTTTCAGGACGTTTGTTTGCAGGCTGGCAAATATGCAACAACAACTTATCACCACTGTCGTTGTCGACATTCAGGCAGCTAACTGAATACTTTCTGGGTTTGCTGGATGCTGAAACAAAAGAGCAAAGAAAGCTATGTATCGGCTCACGCTGGCTGGCCATTTCCCGCACCGGGCAGTGCTTGGCGCAATAGCGGTTGCCATTGGAGTCCTGCCCGCGTAAAAGTTGCCAGCACTTGCTGCCAACGGCCTCGTCGCTAGTGTGGCCGAGAGACTGTTCGGCGGCCGAATTCCAGTAGGCAATAACGCCGCGGAGGTTAACTGCAAAAGCGGGATCTCCGGTTTTGAAGTTGTCGATCTGAATGTCCATGGTGTCCTCCCAGACGCTGTGACCATGAAGCTCAGTGTTTTTAAACTTGACCAGTCCTAACTTAAACAAATATCGACTCTACTGCTAGTTTAAGTCTATTACTGCGATGGTTCGTTTAAGCTGATCCAGATCAAGGGAAAGGGTGAATCAGGCTTTGGAATGATAATCCCGACCATGTGCTGTTGCCATATGGGTTAACATTCGGCATTGAAAAGCAGTTCTGACAGGGAAGACGTGTGGGTTGTGGTTCCGCTTGGTCACCACTAATAAGGAAACGACAAGTATGTATAGTCCTAAAATGAGATCGTTCTGGGTGGATTTTCCCCTGAATGCCGAACAATATTCCAAGTTGAAGTTAAAGTGGCGACGTAGACAGAATTTTTACAAAATCAAGAACTCACCTCCTGAACTGAGAATTCGCAATTTTTGTACGTTTGGCGGAGATGATTATCAGATTATCAGTCTTGAAGTGCGTGGTGATATCGATGATTACGCAAATACACTCGAGGTTATGAAAACCTGGATTGAGAAAACACTGGGGGAATTCTGAACTGGTTGTCCGCGCCGGCATGCAGAGGGTGTTTATTGGCATTCCCGTCGACAAACACTTGCAAAAGAAGATCAACGAACTATCAGGACCGATCAAAAATTCCAACCCAAATTTGCGTTGGGTTGCTGAAACCAACCGTCACCTGACGCTGGCTTTTATAGGCAACATTCCGGACCTGAAAGTTGAAATCCTGCGCCGGCAATTTGAGCAGGCATATCAGGGGTGCTCGCAATTTAAATACCGGTTTTCCAGACTCGCGCGATTTCCCGGGGCGGCATCCGGAATTATCGCCTTGACAGGCGAACCCGACACAGCCATGGATCATATTTTTCAGCTTACGCGCCGATTTTTAGGAAACGTTGGATTTGACTTTGACAGCAAAAAGTTTCGGCCACATGTCACGTTGGCAAGGATAAGACGTAAACAACAGTTAAACACCAGTTTTTTACACGCAACAGAATTGAATCTTGCAGTCGACCGAGTCTGGCTTTATCAAAGTTCATTGACTGCATCCGGCAGCATTTACTCTACATTAGAGGAAACAATGTTGAGCAATGCAGCTGAATCGTAATTAAGGCGATTCATCGCGTTGCCCAAATAAGAAGGAACGTTTCAATGAACTTTTTGAGATTGTTACCCGTATTCATCAGCATTCTGCTAATCGCTGCACATTTCCTGCGCGCAGGTCAGACAATCATTGTCGTGATCGTGTTGTTATTACCCCTTTTGCTGTTTCTGAAAAAGTTCTGGGTGCCCTGGATCATACAGGCGATCCTGCTACTGGGCGCCCTGGAGTGGGTGCTCACCCTGGTGGCCACTGCCCGGTTCCGCATTGGTCAGGGCGAGGATTGGATGCGTATGGCCATTATCCTCGGTGCCGTGGCCCTGTTTACTGCACTTTCCAGCCTCATGTTCATCAGCAGCGCTTTGAAAAAGCGCTACTCCGGCAAGTAGTGAACAAGAAGTAAGCGGCGGCACTGGTGGCGGGCGATTTTAAAATCGGTTTAAATACGGACAGATGTATAACTTACTGATCACATTTTTCCTGTTGGCCATTCTGGTTTCGTTTCTGTGCTCGTTGCTGGAAGCGGTTTTACTAAGCATCACGCCTTCATATACGCAACTCAAACTGCAGCAGGGCGGGCGTCTTGGCCAGCAATTGGAAGCTTTCAAAGCCAATATTGACCGGCCACTGGCTGCCATCCTGACGCTCAATACCATCGCGCATACGGCGGGCGCCATCGGTGTGGGAGAGCAGGCGACCAAGATCTGGGCGGATACCAGTCCGCTGGTTACCGGTGTGGTGGTGCCAGTTACCATGATCCTCGGTATCCTGATCCTTTCAGAAATCATTCCCAAGACTCTCGGCGCTAATCAATGGCAAAGACTCGTGCCATTCACCGTGGCTTCGCTCAATGTCATCATCTTTGTGCTTTACCCGCTGGTCTGGATGAGCCAGGTCATCACCAGGACCTTGAAAAAAGACAAATCGCAAAGTGTGTTTTCACGCTCGGAATTTTTGGCCATGGCTGAGATTGGCGTTACTGAGGGTGTGGTCGAGCCACAGGACTCCGAGATCATTGGCAACCTGTTGCAGATGATAAAGGTGCAGGCCAGGGACATCATGACGCCACGGACCGTGGTTCGGTTAGCCTCCGAGCACCAGACCATCAAGGAGTTCTACAAGACGGCCGGTGAATTACCTTTTTCCAGAATCCCGCTGTATGAGGATGAGGACAAGGAACATGTTTCAGGTTATTTCCTCAAGGCGGAATTGTTGGAGAGCCTGATACACGGCAGGGGTGACCAGCCCCTTGGGTCCATCAAACGAAATATCACCGTACTGCATGAAAGCATTCCAATTTCAGATTTGTTCAACCACTTTCTCGGCAAACGTGAACATATCGTTTTGGTGGTGGATGAATACGGCGGCATGGCCGGTATTGTGACCATGGAAGACGTCATGGAAACCCTGCTTGGCATGGAGATTACCGACGAGTCGGATAATACGATCGACATGCAGGCGCTGGCGCGAAAAAATTGGGAGATGAGGGCCCGGCGTATCGGCCTTGTAGATGAGCCGGAAGGATCATCTGAAGAAGACTGAAAACCGACCTGTTCGATGTTATGTACAGCAGAGCCAATAACGCTGTTTAAGAAACCTGCCCGGCATATCTTCATCCGCGGCTTCGATTCCGGAATATACAGGTTTTGCCGTGTTGAAAATTTAGGATATGCTAAGGGAAACCGGCAGAATTTACGGTAGAATGGGGCAGACAGGGTACAGTTGTGCCAATTGACAGGAGACTAAATATGTTAAACGTAAAATCAGTGGTTGCCGCCACAGCTGGCTTGCTGATGTCGGTCATGATGGTTGCCAACGCCGAGGCCAAGGGTGACATCGACCGGGGCGGGGACCTGACAACCGACTGTATTGAATGCCATGGTATGGATGGGAAGGGTAATTTTGAAACCCCACCGATTGCGGGGCTCAAGGAATCCTACATCCTGAAAAGGTTGAGGGGTTTTCACAGTGGCAAAACCAAGAACCTCGACGGCATGATGCACCTGTATACCGAAGATCTGAAAGACCAGGATCTGCAGGACCTGGCGGCTTATTGGGCGTCCATGCCGAAATAGCCAGTAGGATTTTACGTGGCGCCGCTCTTGGGGTAGTGGCGCCAAAATGTAAAACCTGTGTTTCACATTAGTCTGACCAGCTCCATGGTTGGTCCAGGTCTCCTTTAACGAATACATTAAAGCGCTGCCCGTTGAAAGCAGCGCATTTCCCTTGCCTGGCAAATGGACCAAACCCAGTCTGA
>JABDPJ010000225.1 GCA_013042835.1 Lysobacterales bacterium | reverse complement strand
GTGACCAGCAACCCGACCAGCGGCATGACCATCGCCGCCCTGCTGGGCACGGCCGGCGTTTTCCTGGTAATGGGCTGGACCGATTTGAATGGCAAGGCCGCGGCCCTGACAGTGGGCTGCGTGGTCGCCATTGCCGCCAGCATCGCTGGCGACACATCACAGGACCTGAAAACAGGTTTCCTGCTGGGCGCCACGCCGCGCTACCAGCAGATCGGCGAACTGATCGGCGTACTGACGTCAGCGACCTTCGTCTGTTTATCCGTATTACTGTTGGCCGAGACCTTTGGCTTTGGCAGTGCGGAATTACCGGCGCCGCAAGCCACGTTGATGAAACTGGTGATCGACGGTGTGCTGGACCAGAACCTCCCGTGGACACTGGTTGGTATCGGCGTGGCCATTGCCATCGTGGCCGAACTGCTGAAAATTCCTTCCCTGCCCTTTGCCGTAGGGGTCTACCTGCCCGTATCGACCATGACGCCCATTTTCCTCGGCGGCATGTTGAAATTATGGCTGGAACGGGATTCAAAAAATGAACAGCAGATCAGCTCCAGGCGGGAAAAGGGTGTTTTGCTGGGCTCAGGTTTCGTCGGCGGTGAAGGCTTGCTGGGTGTCGCCATTGCCGGCGTGGCATTTTTCCAGGGCGCCCGTCCGGCAGGCTTCGGCACCGGCTGGATGGGACCGGATTGGCTGGTAAATATCATCAGCTTCGTGGCATTCCTGCTGTTTGCCGCCTGGTTTGTCAGGCGGGTGAGGGCTTAGTAGAGGCGACCACGTTGAAAAGTGAAGCTCGAGGGATTGAGAGGCTTTTTGAATGTATTCATAGCTCCATCTTCTCAAAGTATGGAGCCTCCGGTAAACCCGGGGGGATTCATATGATCTAGGATTCTTTGATCAGGACGAGCACAGAGTGGAGTCAATGGGGATTAACCCATTCGCTCCAAAACTGTAACCCATGTCCTCGGAATAAACTGTCACCTATGTGACCGGTAAGGACCTTGTTTTATTGGTGGTGATGGGTGGACTTGAACCACCGACCTCAGCATTATGAATGCCGCGCTCTAACCAGCTGAGCTACATCACCTTAACCGTTTCTTGTAACTGCCCCCGCCATTGCGGTCGGGGGCGGCAATTTTCCATTTACGCGGCCCGCTTGTCAACCGTAAATGGCCGATTTGGGGCTGGTTTTACCTAAATCAGCCGTTAAACGAGTATCCAAACGCTTTTTTGAAGGTATCGACGATTTCATCCATCGTCGGCGCATGGTTTTGCGGCCCCTGCACGGCCACTTTCAGGGCGCCCATGACCGAGCCGATACGGCAGGCCGTGACCAGGTCGAGATCATTGAGCAGGCCGTAAATCAGGCCGGAGCGATAGGCGTCGCCACAGCCGGTCGGATCCAGAACGGCGGTTGGCTCGACGGTTTCTATGTGTTCCTCGCCGGCCTTGTTGATCAGCCTGGAGCCCTTGGAGCCGCTGGTGATGATCAGGGCTTCGAGTTGCGATGCTATCTTTTCCTTGCTCATGCCGGTGCGCTCATGGATAAGCTGGAATTCGTAACCATTGCAGACCAGCCAGTTGGCCTGCTGGATAAAGGTCTTGAGGTCGTCGCCGTCGAACAGGGTCATGGCCTGGCCCGGATCGAAAATATGCGGAATGCCGTGGCGCTCGAAATCGCGGCTGTGTTGCAGCATGGCTTCCCTGCCGTCAGGCGCGACGATGCCAAGGGTTATGCCGTCCGTATTGCCAACCTTGTTCAGCTGGCTCTCCTGCATGGCGCCCGGGTGGAAGGCAGTGATCTGATTGTCATCCACATCCGTGGTGATAAACGCCTGCGGGGTGAATTCACCTTCGAGGTGCCGGATATAGCGGGTGGAAATGCCCAGCGACTCGAGGCGCCGCTGGTAGGGTCCGAAGTCGTCACCCACGGTGGCCATCGGGTAGGGGTCGCCACCCAGCAGCTTCAGGTTGTAGGCGATGTTGCCGGCTACGCCGCCGAACTGGCGGCGCATTTCGGGAACCAGGAAAGACACGTTCAGAATATGAACCTTGTCCGGCAGGATATGGTCCTTGAAACGTTCCGGAAATACCATGATGGTGTCGTAGGCCAAAGAGCCACAGATTAATGCCGACATACTGTTTGCTACCTGTTGTAAAAACCGTTTAGGTGAACACTCCATTTTACCGGATTTTGCAGTGGCGGCAGTATCTTTATTAAAATCCCCGTTGAACAAGCGGTTTTTCACTATCACGCCGCTTGCTGAAAGTCAGGCTGGCTGATACATTAATCAGCCCGTAACGTGGCATCATTCCCCGGAATATAACAACATGGTTTTCAAGAGTCTTCGTGGCCTTTTTTCTAACGATCTTTCAATTGATCTGGGTACCGCAAATACGCTGGTTTATGTGCGTGGACGCGGTATTGTCCTGAACGAGCCCTCGGTGGTTGCGGTGCGCATGGACCGCGGCCCGGGCGGCCCCCAGTCGGTTGCGGCAGTGGGCGGCGAAGCTAAACGCATGCTGGGCCGCACACCCGGCAACATCCGCACCGTCAGACCTTTGAAGGATGGCGTCATCGCCGATTTCAACATGACCGAAGCGATGCTTCAGCACTTTATCAAGAAGGTGCACGAATCACGTTTCCTGCGCCCCAGTCCGCGGGTATTGGTCTGCGTGCCATGCAGTTCTACCCAGGTGGAGCGCAAGGCCATCAAGGAATCCGCCGAAGGTGCCGGAGCACGCGAAGTGTTCCTGGTCGAAGAGCCCATGGCGGCGGCCATCGGCGCCGGCATTCCGGTTCACGAGGCGCGCGGCGCCATGGTACTGGACGTCGGTGGCGGCACCTCCGAGGTGGCGGTGATATCGCTCAACGGGCTGGTGTATTCCAACTCTGTACGAGTTGGTGGCGACCAGTTCGATGACGCGATCGTCAACTTCGTGCGGCGCAATTACGGCACGCTGATTGGCGAATCAACGGCTGAGGATATCAAGATCCAGATCGGCCGCGCGTGGCCCGACGAAGATGCTGAAGAGATGTCAGTCTCCGGCCGTAACCTGGCCGAGGGAGTGCCCAGGCGGATTACGATTAACAGCAACGAGGTGCTGGAGGCATTGACAGAAAGCCTGGCCAGTATCCTGGATGCGGTCAAGGCGGCACTCGAGCAGACACCACCCGAGCTGTGTGCTGATGTCGTCGAGACCGGTATCGTCCTGACCGGCGGCGGCGCCCTGCTGAAAGGGCTCGACCGCCTGATCGCCGAGGAAACCGGTCTGCCGGTGTTCGTCGCGGACGACCCGCTGACCTGCGTGGCAAGGGGTGGTGGCCGGGCACTCGAATTAATGGACGAAAATCACGGTGACTTTTTCACCACGAATTAACCAGGCAAAGATAGCAGGCGCCGGGTAAACGATTCCGGTCCCTCAGGCACACGATAAGAATTTGGCACATACAGAATCACCAGGCTCCAGTCGCTGGTTCGGCGCAGAAGGTTCCCGCACGGCGCGGTTGATGATGTACATGTTGCTGGCAATCATCTTGATGTTCATGGACCAGCGCGGAGACTATGTACCACGCATCCGTGGTGCCATGGAACTGGCGTTTGAGCCGGTTTTTCATGTAGCCGCGTGGCCGGCGCAAGCGCTGCAGGCACTCGTCAGCCATACCCGCTCCCGCGAGGCATTAATCACGGAAAACCAGCGCCTGCACGAGCAGCTCCTGGAGACGTCGGCCGCAGTCCAGACGCAGGCCGCCCTGGTCCAGGAAAACCAGCGGCTCAGGGACTTGCTCGAGGCAACCCGTGGCCGGGCCTATGACTTTCAGTTTGCGGAAATGCAGCGTGTCGACCTGGATCCGTTTTCCCACAAGATCTGGATAAACCGGGGAGCAGACGAGAGCGTTGTCACGGGCCAGGCGGTCATAGACGGACTGGGAGTGGTCGGCCAGGTCGAGGACGTCCACAGGCACTTTGCCGTCGTACGGCTGATATCCGACCCGGATCATGCCCTGCCGGTACAGATCAACCGTACCGGTTTGCGCACCATCGCATACGGCCGCGGCGAAACAAGCCACCTGGTGATGCCCAACGTGCCTTTGCAAGCCGATGTCAGTATCGGCGACATGATCGTGACATCGGGCCTCGGCGACCGCTTTCCCCCGGGTTTCCCGGTCGGTGAAGTGTCGCTGGTTGAGCGGCTCAGTGGTGAAACGTTCGCCATGGTTCACCTGAAGCCTTCGGCTGCGCTGGACCGGGGCCGCGAGGTACTGTTGATCCAGCCGCGGCCCACGGAACCCCCGCCGGCGGTTGAAGAACCATGAGGCCCAGCCGCGAAAGCGCCAGCCTGGTTTTTCTGACCATCACGGCCGCGTTGTTGCTCACGCTCCTGCCTGCGCCAGCGGTGCTCGAGCCGTTCAAGCCGTATTGGGTTGCGCTGGTCATCATTTACTGGTCACTCGAAACCAGGGGCATCATCAGCCTTGGCCTGGCTTTCCTGGTCGGGCTTGTGTTGGATATCCTCAGTGGCAGCCTGATGGGCCTGCACGCGTTGAGCCTGGTGATCATGGCGTTCCTGGTGCAACGGTTCCGTTCACGCTTGCGTTTTTTTCCGCCCTGGCAGCAGGCGCTCAGCGTACTCGGCCTGCTGGTCAACGACCGTATCATCCTGATATGGATTATCGCCTTGCTGGGTGAGCAGCTACCGACATGGAAATACTGGTTGCCGCCTCTGGTAGGCATGGCTTTGTGGCCGTGGTTATTCCTGTTGCTTGATCGTATGCGCGCCAGAACGCGCCGCCAGAAGTCGTGATCGGGAATACCAGCCATCGCGCCATCAAGGATGAGTATGACGAGCAGCGATTGTTCGCCAGCAGGGCCTGGACCGGTTTTACCATTGTTGTCCTGTTGATGCTGGCCTTGTCCGCCCGCTATGTCTGGTTGCAGATTTTTGCCTTTGACAGCTTTTCAACGAGATCGGAGAGCAACCGCGTCGCAGTGCGCCCGGTGGTACCTAACCGGGGCATGATCTATGATCGTCGCGGGCGCGTGATCGCGGAGAACCAACCCGCCTACCGGCTTGAAATCGTGCCGGAAAAAATCCCCGGTAAAGCGGCGGGCCTCGAAGCCCTGATGGATGAGCTGTCTACCCTGATCCCGCTGGATGAGGATGACAGGAAGAATTTTCACAAGTCCCGCAGCAACTACCGCGAATTCGACAGTGTACCTTTGAAATTCAACCTCAATGAGCGTGAAGTGGCCCGCTTTGCCGTCAATCGACACCGTTTTCGCGGTGCCGATGTGGTTCCCTACCTGGCCAGGAACTACCCGTACGGGGAACTCCTGACCCATGTGCTCGGCTACACGGGTCGCCTGGATGCAGATGATATCGCCAGCGTGGATGCGGGTAATTACCGCGGCACGCGCACGATCGGGAAAATCGGCGTCGAGAAGTCTTACGAAAAGGAACTGCATGGAACCAGCGGCTTCGAGCGGGTAGAGACCAATGTGCGGGGGCGGGTTCTCAACGTTCTTGAGCGCCAGGATGCCATCCCCGGAACTGACCTGATACTGTCCATCGACGTGGCCGTGCAGCGGGCCGCCTGGGAAGCGCTGGGTGACCGTCCGGGTTCAGTGGTCGCGATCGACCCTGCGGATGGCAGCGTCATTGCGCTGGTCAGTAAACCCGCTTATGACCCGAACGCTTTTGTCCACGGCATCAGCCAGCGTGCTTACAACGAAGTTCTCCAGGCGCCCGGCCGGCCTTTGTTCAATCGCGCTCTGAGGGGCGGCTATGAACCCGGCTCGACACTGAAACCCTTTGTTGGCCTGGCCGGCCTCGAGCTCGACCTGGTCACGCCGCAGACGCGGGTGTTTTCAAACGGGCGTTTTTACATCCAGGGTTATGACCGCCCCTATCGCGACTGGAAAG
>JABDPJ010000223.1 GCA_013042835.1 Lysobacterales bacterium | reverse complement strand
ATAGCGACTTTCTGATAACTCTCAGCCAGGCCCACCGCAAGCATCAGGGCCTCTGCCTCGTCGCACAAATGACAATCGGGTTGGTAGTAAAGAATCAACTGGCTCATTGAGTTTGTCCCCGTTCAGGCCTTTTCTCAGGTTAGAATTGTCGCAACTTCGCGCCGGAAGCATGACATGGCTGTCAGCATTTTTGAATTATTTAAAATTGGAATCGGACCTTCGAGCTCACACACCGTGGGACCGATGCGGGCAGCATTCACCTTCGTAAAACGCCTGGATCACTCAAACCTGGTGGTAAAGGTTGCACGTGTGCAGGTGACCCTGTTTGGCTCCCTGGCCTTCACGGGCCGCGGACACGGTACTGACAAGGCAGTCATGCTGGGTCTTTCCGGCAACCTGCCCGACCTGGTAAACCCTGATCATATCGATGAAATATTGCAAGGGATACGGGACAGCGGCCAAATCAGCTTGGCGGGTGAGCATCCGGTTGGTTTTGCCGAAAAATCAGACCTGCTTTTCAGCAAGCGTAAAAAACTCCCCCATCATCCCAATGGTATGCGTTTTGAGGCATATGATGATCGCCAGGAGTTACTGCTGCAGCGCGACTATTACTCGGTTGGCGGCGGTTTTGTCGTCAACCAGGACGAAGCTGCCTCGGACCGGTTGGTCAAGGACGAAACCCGCCTGCCCTATGCTTTCAGCAGTGGTGATGAACTGTTATCCCTGTGCGCAGAGCATCGTCTGCGCATTGCCGATATCATGCTCGCCAATGAACAGGCGTGGCGGGACCGGAAAGCAGTCAGGCTGGGCCTGCTGAAAATCTGGCAGGCCATGCGGGCATGCATCCAGCGGGGTTACAAACATGGTGGCGTGCTGCCCGGCGGGCTGAAGGTGGAGCGGCGTGCGCCGCTGCTTTTTGAAGAACTCAGCCAGGAAGACTCATCCCCGGGACAGGATCCACTGAAAATTATCGACTGGGTGAATCTTTTCGCCCTGGCTGTCAACGAAGAAAACGCCGCTGGCGGGCGCGTCGTTACCGCACCCACGAATGGCGCTGCCGGCGTCATCCCGGCGGTACTCAATTATTACTGTGAGTTTATCCCGGAAAGCGACGAGGACGGCATCATTGAGTTTCTGCTCACGGCAGGCGCCATTGGCATTTTGTATCTGCTCAATGCTTCGATTTCCGGCGCTGAAGTCGGCTGCCAGGGCGAGGTTGGTGTCGCCTGTTCGATGGCTGCCGGCGGGCTGACAGCGGCGCTGGGCGGAACCATGAGCCAGGTTGAAAATGCGGCCGAGATCGGCATGGAGCATAATCTTGGCCTGACCTGTGACCCGGTTGGCGGGCTGGTGCAGATTCCCTGCATTGAACGTAACGCCATGGCTGCCGTCAAAGCCATCAATGCCCAGCGCCTTGCGATGCAGGCCGAGGGCAAACACAAGGTATCACTGGATAAGGTTATCAAGACCATGAGGGACACCGGTGCCGACATGAAGCAACACTACAAGGAAACCTCACGGGGCGGTCTGGCCGTGAATGTCATCGAATGCTGAACTGTCACAAAATTATCGGGACTCTTTGCGTCGCCATTATAATGGCGGCCACAGCGGCCGTTGCTGGCGACCTGTATAAATGGCAGGACGAGGACGGCGTGTGGCATTTCAGCTCCAAGCCGCCGGCAAGCAACGAGGAGTTTGCCACGATCGAAATGCCCGCCGACCCGAGGCCCACGGTCAGCATGCGCAAACTCGGGCTTCAGCGTGAACCGGAATATTCTTTTTTCAATAACCTTTGGGGACCGGTTGAACTGCAACTGGAACTTCATGATGCCGAAAACGTAACGACCGAACCGCCGCTGCCCGCCAGGATCGTTTTGCCCGCCCAGACGGAGCAGCGCCTGCTGAAAGTAAGGGCGACCGACCCGGCACTGGGTTTCACGTTCCGCCTTTCCTATAAGCACATGATCGGCCCGCCATTGGAGCAACTGCCCCCCGCGTTCAACTATTACCCGCCTTTCCCGTTCGGCCTGCAGTTTCCCATCAGCCAGGGTTTTGACAATGACCAGACACACAAGGAAACCCACAGCCAGTTTGCCGTGGACATAGTCATGCCCATAGGTACGCCGATTCTGGCTGCCCGCGCCGGCCTCGTCATGGACATGGAAGATGATTTTCATGGCGCAGCGCAAACTGAACGCTACCTGATGCGCTCCAACCAGGTTCGCATATTGCACGACGACGGCACGATGGCCGTCTACGCCCATTTGCAGCCCAACAGCCTGCGGGTAAGGGAAGGCACCAGGGTCGACCGCGGCCAATGGATCGCCAACTCCGGCAATACCGGTTTCAGCAATGGCCCGCACCTGCACTTCGTGGTTCAGCTGAATGCCGGCATGGCCATTGAATCCATTCCCTTCCGTTTTGTAACACCCGCAGGCGGCACTTTCACACCCGCCAACAAGATGATGATCGAGGGCGTATTGCCAAAAAGATAAGCTTGTTCCACCACAACAGGGGCGACTCTGTTAAAATCCGCGCCTTGTATCACCGGCCTGAAACTCACCCATGTCAGAACTCGAACAACAGCTAGCCCGCAGGCGGACATTCGCCATCATTTCACACCCGGATGCCGGTAAAACCACGTTGACCGAGAAGCTTCTGCTGTTTGGCGGAGCCATCCAGATGGCGGGCGCGGTCAAATCCAAGCGGGCCGCACGGCACGCCACATCGGACTGGATGAAGCTGGAACAGGAGCGCGGTATCTCGGTGACCAGTTCGGTGATGCAGTTCAGCTACAAAAATCGCATTGTGAACCTGCTGGACACACCCGGTCACGCAGACTTCTCGGAAGATACCTACCGTACGCTGACCGCAGTGGACAGCGCGTTGATGGTCATTGACTGCGCCAAGGGTGTTGAGCAACGCACCATCAAGCTGATGGAAGTCTGCCGCTTGCGCCAGACCCCGATTTTCACCTTTATCAACAAGCTGGACCGCGAGGGCCGCGACCCGATCGAATTGCTCGACGAGGTGGAGTCGGTGCTGGGCATCCAATGCGCGCCTGTGACCTGGCCCATCGGCATGGGCAAGCGACTGAAGGGTGTGTACCACCTGCTCGAAGACACGGTACACCTGTATGAATCCGGCAAGAACTACGTCACCCAGAGCGCAGAAATCATCGAGGGTATCGACAACCCGTTACTGGATGAGCGTCTCGGCCAGTATGACGGCCAGGAATTGCGTGACGAGATTGAACTCGTGAAGGGCGCCAGCCATGAATTTGACCCCAAAGCCTATCTGGACGGCCACCAGACCCCGGTGTTTTTCGGCTCAGCCATCAACAATTTTGGTGTCACACCATTGCTGGATTCCTTCATCGAACATGCGCCGGCACCGGGTTCCCGGGCAACCGTCGGGCGTGAAGTGCACAGTAATGAATCCGCGCTGACAGGTTTTGTTTTTAAAATCCAGGCCAACATGGATCCGGCCCACAGGGACCGGATCGCATTCATGCGCATCTGTTCCGGAAAATTCGAGCAGGGCATGAAAGTCAGGCACGTCAGGCTGGACAAGGACATCAAGATCCCCAATGCCCTGACATTCATGGCGCAGGACCGTGGTAGCGTCGATAAGGCCTGGCCCGGCGACATCATCGGTATTCACAACCACGGCACCATATCCATCGGCGACAGTTTCTCCGAGGGCGAGAGACTGCAGTTCACCGGTATCCCCAATTTCGCGCCCGAGTTGTTCCGGCGCGCGCGCTTGCGCGACCCGCTCAAGCTCAAGGCTTTGCAGAAGGGTTTGCTGCAACTGTCCGAGGAAGGCGCGACACAGTTTTTCCGCCCGCTGGCCGGCAACGACCTGATCCTTGGCGCAGTAGGCGTGCTGCAGTTTGACGTGGTAGCCTACCGTTTGAAGAGCGAATACAACGTAGACGCCATTTTTGAAGACGTCAATGTGCAAACGGCTCGCTGGGCCAGTAGTGATAATGAAAAAAAATTGAAGGATTTCACCAACCAGTTAACTTCCAACCTCGCCCTCGATGCGGCCGATCAGCTGGTCTACCTGGCGCCCTCGCGCGTCAACCTGCAATTGACAGAGGAGCGCTGGCCTGAGATCAGGTTCGCAGCGACGCGCGAAACCCTCCTGTTCGCAGAATGAAGCCTTGATCACCGCTACCGCCCGGATGCGAAGCCTGTTTCCCGACCGGGAAAGGCGTCGATCCATCTGGGCGATAGCCTTGCCCATCATGGGCGGAATGATGTCCCAGAACATATTGAACCTGGTTGACATTGGCATGGTCGGTCACCTCGGTGACACCGCGCTGGCGGCCACCGGAATCGGCAGCTTCACGAACTACCTGGCGATTTCGTTCATTATCGGACTGTCTGCCGGCGTACAGGCGCTTGCCGCCAGGCGCCTTGGGGAGGAAAGGCACAGCGAGACCGCGGTGCCGCTCAACGGCGGCCTGATACTGGCCCTGTTCATCGGTCTGCCGCTGTGCGCCATCCTTTACCTGGCCATCCCGTCAGCCTATGTCTTTCTCAGCGACGATCCGGCTGTCATTGAACAGGGCGTACCGTACCTGCAGGTGAGAATCCTCAGCATGGTCGCAGTGGGTATGAACTTTTCGTTCCGCGGTTACTGGAGCGCCATCCACATGACAGGTGTCTACCTGCGCACGCTGTTAATCATGCATGCGATCAATATTTTCCTGAACTGGGTATTGATTTTCGGGAATCTCGGTGCGCCTGAAATGGGGGTCGTCGGCGCCGGACTGGCCACCACGATTTCCCTCTACATCGGCACCGGCCTGTATTTCTTCTTCGCTTTTCGCCATGCGCGTGACAAGGGTTTCCTGCACCGCCTGCCCAACCGCAGCACGCTGTGGCAGCAATTCAAATTATCCCTGCCGTCCAGTATTCAGCAACTGTTCTTCTCGGCCGGCCTCGTGACGCTGATGTGGATCATGAGCCAGATCGGCACCGCCGAAGTGGCTGCCGTCAATGTGTTGATGACCTTCCATATCACCGCCATTTTGCCGGCCTTTGGACTGGCGCTGGCCGCAACGACAATGGTCGGCAACGCGCTTGGCCGCAACGACACCGAGGACGCCTCCCTGTGGGGCTGGAACGCGGCCGTGATCGCGCTCATCTACGGGGTCACGCTCAGCCTGGTACTGATTCCGTTTGCCGACCCGTTGCTGGGTGTATTTCTGACCAATCCTGAAACCCGGCAACTGGCCTACATGCCCATGATCATATGGGCGCTGGTCATCGGCCTGGAGACCACCGGCATGGTGCTGATGAACGCATTGATCGGTGCCGGCGACACGCGCCGCAGCATGTGGATCAGCGTCATTGCCCAATGGGTATTTTTCCTGCCCTTCGCATTCCTTGTCGGACCATTGCTGGGCTTCGGGCTGCTGGGGGTATGGATTGTGAACGGCATCTACCGTGGCGGCCAGGCCATCGTCTGCATCCAGCAATGGGCGGGCAGATCATGGGCCGGTATCAAGCTTTGATTTGCCAGCAAAGTGTAAAGCCGATACATTGCGACCCTGGCGCGGGTTTGCAGTTAACGAGCCCTGATAATAACTAAGGAACAACCAATGATAAGCACAATTGCCTTCGGGATATTCGGACTGGCCGTTTTGATCTCGGTTGCCTTCGCTTTCTCGGGTAACAGAAATGCTGTCGACTGGAAGCAGGTTTTGGCCGGTATCGGTTTACAGGTCGTGTTTGCCATTATCGTCATCCTGGTGCCTGGCGGGCGCGAGTTTTTTGACCTGATCAGCAGGGTTTTCGTCAAGGTCATTGATTTTGCAATGGTCGGCGGAGAGTTCATTTTCGGTGCACTGTCAGATGCGGAGCAGTTAGGTTTTATCTTTGTCTTCCAGGTATTGCCGACCATCATTTTCTTCGCCTCCCTGATGAGCGTGCTCTACCACATCGGTTTCATGCAGAAAATCGTCCAGGGCATGGCATGGGTGATGCAAAAAGTCCTGCGTGTCAGCGGCTCCGAGTCATTGGCGGTAGCGGCCAACGTGTTTATCGGCCAGACCGAAGCGCCGTTGGTGGTCCGCCCCTATATTTCCAAGATGACCGAGTCCGAACTGCTGACGATGATGGTCGGCGGCATGGCCACCATTGCCGGCGCCGTGCTGGCGGCTTACATCGCCATGCTGGGCGGGACCGACGAGGCGCAAAGACTCTTCTACGCGCGGCACTTGCTCGCAGCCAGCGTGATGGCCGCACCGGCGACCATCGTGATCGCCAAGCTGCTGCGGCCTGAAGTCGAAGAATCACTGACCAAGGGCACCGTGCGCCTGGAGATTGAAAAGACCGCCACCAACGTCATCGAAGCTGCCGCCAACGGCGCGGCCGACGGCGTCAAGCTGTCACTGAACGTGGCCGGCATGTTGCTGGCCTTCATAGCCCTGATCTCGATGATCAACTTTCCGCTGGAATTAATCGGGGAGGTCACCGGCCTGGAGTCATTGATAGGCGAGAAGCTAACCCTGTCACTCATCCTCGGTTACATCCTGTCGCCACTGGCATGGATAATCGGTATTCCGTGGAGTGAAGCGACCATCGTCGGCGGTTTGATTGGCGAGAAGATAGTTTTGAACGAATTCGTCGCCTACCTGCACCTCGGACAGATCAAGGACACGCTCTCGGAACACTCCGTCCTTATTTCGACCTATGCCTTGTGCGGCTTTGCCAATTTTTCATCCATCGCCATCCAGTTGGGCGGTATCGGTGGCCTGGCGCCCAACCGTCGCCCTGACATTGCCCGCCTGGGCTTGCGCGCGGTGCTGGGTGGCACGCTGGCAACCATGATGACTGCGACCATCGCGGGCGTCCTGACTTCGCTGGCCGGTTAGGAGTCCAGTAGCAAGCATCGTGTCTGACCACTCCCAGTTCAGCCTATTCAAAGAGCGGCGGTTTTTGCCGTTCTTTATTACCCAGGGCCTGGGAGCGTTCAATGACAATGTGTTCAAAAACGGGTTGGCGGCTATGCTGGTGTTCCAAAGCACCGAAATGGCCGGGCTGAACACCAATCAGATCGTGAACCTCAGCGCCATGGTGTTCATATTGCCGTTTTTTCTTTTCTCCGCCCTGTTCGGCCAGTTTGCCGACAAGTTTGAAAAGTCGACCCAAATCAGGTTCATCAAGCTTTTTGAAGTGTTTATCATGCTGACCGCCATGCTCGGATTTTGGCTGGATAATTTGCCCCTGTTGCTAAGTGTCCTGTTTTTGCTGGGATTACAATCCACCATGTTCGGCCCCATCAAGTACGGCATTATTCCGCAGGTATTGAAGGGCCGCGAACTGGTGGGCGGCAACGCCCTGGTCGAAATGGGAACCTTTGTCGCCATACTTGCCGGCACCATCGCCGGACCGCTGCTGATGGGTGTCGAGGCGGACTGGCCTGTCTGGATCAGCGGTACGGCACTGGTGGTCGCGGTCGTTGGTTATATTGCCAGTCGCGAGATTCCGCAGGCGCCGGCAGTCGCACCAGAGCTGAAAATCAGCTGGAACTTTTTCGCAGAAACCATCAGGAACATCAGCTTTATCGGGGAAAACCGCACGGTTCTCAACAGTGTACTTGGCATTTCCTGGTTCTGGTTTTTCGGTGCGACCTTCCTGGTGCAGATACCCAGTTTTTCCGAGAATGTTCTGGGTGGCGATGCAAGGCTGATGTCGACGTTGCTGGCAATGTTCATCATCGGCATCAGCACCGGTTCGCTGCTGTGCGAGCGGCTGTCGGGCGGACAGGTGGAGATCGGCCTGGTGCCCTTCGGTGCAATGGGCTTGACCCTGTTTGGCATCGACATGTATTTCGCCAGCCCCTCGTCACCTGCGGTTTACACCGGTTTGATCGACTTTTTCTCAGTGGGCGCCAATTGGCGAATCGTGGCCGACCTGTTGATGATCGGGATTTTCGCCGGCTTCTACATCGTTCCCCTCTATGCCCTGGTTCAGCAACGCACGGAGCCAAGCCACCGCTCCCGGGTCATTGCCGGCAACAACATACTCAACGCGCTGTTCATGGTGATATCGGCCATCATCGCCATGTATTTACTGGGCAGTGCCGGATTTACCATTCCGCAACTGTTCCTGTTTACTGCCCTGCTGAACATGGTGGTGGCTGCCTACATCTTCAGTATCGTTCCAGAGTTCATGATCCGTTTCCTGGTCTGGATTCTGATCCATACGATTTACCGGGTGGAAGTCAAGGGCATTGAAAAAATCCCGGAAACCGGCGCCGTGATCGTCGCGGCGAACCACGTCAGTTTCGTTGACCCGCTAATTATCGGCGGCGTTATCAGGCGTCCGGTGCGCTTTATCATGTATTTCAGAATCTTCCAGATGCGCGTGCTTAATTTCATCTTCAAGTACGGCAAGGCGATTCCCATTGCCGGACAAAATGAAGATCCGGAAGTACTCGCAAAAGCATACCGTTCCATCCAGGAAGAAATTGCGGAAGAGAACGTGCTGGGAATTTTCCCGGAAGGCAAGATCACGAGCGATGGAGAAATTCAGACCTTCAAGAGCGGTATTGAAAAAATCGTCGAAAAACAGCCCGTCCCGGTGGTACCGATGGCCTTGTGTAACCTCTGGGGTTCATTGTTCAGCCGCCGTGACCCGCTGCTCAAACGCAGGCCATACAAGTTCCGCGCCCGCATCGAGTTACGCATTGGAGAGCCGATTGCACCAGCCGAACTGACCGCGGAACGCCTGGAACAGGAGATTCGCAAACTCAGGGGGCCGGATCGCTGACCCCTAACCTGGCCGGGCGTGCTTACTTTTCGCTACCCGGGGGTGGCGGTCGAGCAGCGGAACATTTCCAGCAGTGCGTAAAGGCGGCTTCCATTTCAGTAGCGCATTTGGGGCATACCCATGCCCGGGAGGAATCTTTATTGCCCGGTTCGTGCAGTTCTTCGATCAATTCATGGGCACGACCGGCATCGGAGTCGTTCAATATCCATAACTGCGGTATCACCTCCACGAAAGGTAATTCCCCGGCGCCGGATGTACCGAATTGGTTTTTCATGTAGGTCGCGATTCCGTTGGACTCCAGCACGGATTGATAGTGGCCTACCAGGGTAATGTCGAAATCTTCAAAAACTTTTTTCATCGGTAAAAAGCCCCGCAATATTTATCGAATGCCTTGAATTCCGAACCCGCGTCACGCACTTCGTTCATAATGGAGTGGAATCGAACCCCACACAATTCAAGGATACATGACTCATTTCCAGGGAGTGCAGAATACGATGACAAAGATCACCAAGAGCGACAGGCAGTGGCGGGAGCAACTGGATGCAGAACAATACCGCGTGACTCGCGAGGCAGGCACCGAGGCGCCATTCAGCGGAAAATACTGCGACCATACGGAGCCCGGCTATTATCACTGTGTGTGTTGTGGTCACCCTTTATTCGGTGCGGAGAGTAAATATCACTCGGGTTGTGGCTGGCCCAGTTTTCACGGTGAACTCGATACCGCGGAAATAACCCAGCGTCCGGACTTCAGCCATGGCATGAGCCGCATCGAACTCCTTTGCCCGAATTGCGACGCCCACCTGGGGCATATATTCAATGACGGGCCGCCACCAACGGGACAGCGCTACTGCATCAACTCTGCATCACTTGAATTCGTGGATGAAGAAAACCAGCCCGGATGATGCTGCGTTTATCAGTTTTACTGATGACGGCATGGTTCCTGGCCGCATGCGCCGGACCCGCATACTACCTGCAGGCGGCTTCAGGCCAATGGAAAATGATGCAGGCCCGCGAAGACATTCATACGCTGCTGGATGACCCGGCGACCGGTCCGCAACTGGCCGGAGATTTGGAAACTGCAATTTCAATCAGGGAATTCGCCGAAGACACGCTCGGCTTGCCGGCCAACGGCAGTTATTCGAGCTACGTAGATGTTGCAGGCGAAGCACTGCTGTGGAACGTGGTGGCCACTGAAGAATTTTCGCTGCAGCCCAGGCAATGGTGTTTTGCGATCGCGGGCTGTGTACCCTACCGGGGCTACTTCAAACAGCAGAAAGCAAAAAACTTCGCCAGGCGCCTCGAGGACAAGGGCATGGACGTCCTGGTAGCACCAACCACGGCTTATTCATCCCTGGGTTGGTTCAAAGACCCGCTGCTTAGCACCATGATTACGGGTTCCGACATCCGGCTGGCTGGCTACCTGTTTCACGAATTGGCTCATCAGCGCCTTTACATCAAGGGCGACGGGGCATTCAATGAAGGCTATGCGAGTTTTGTCGAGGAACAGGGGATAAGGACCTGGCTGGAAAGCAGTCAACGCCAGGCAGATCTCGCGTCCTGGCAGCGGTTGCAGCGTGCCGGTGATGACTTTACCGGTCTTGTAAAGCAGGTACGCAAAGAACTCTCAGGGCTTTATCGGTCTGATGAAGTGGACCAGGAGAAGCGGCAAAAGAAAGCAGAAATTTTTCAGTCACTGCTTGATTCCTATGAACAGCTGAGTAGCGAGCGCTGGGAAGGCAGGCGATATTACGCGGGCTGGTTTGAAAAGCCGCTCAATAACGCCAGGCTCGCGCTTTTCGATACCTATGCAGGCAGCCATTGTGCGTTCCGGCTACTATGGGATGAAAGCGGCGCGAATTGGCAACAGTTCCACCTCCTGGCTGAGCAGAAATCCAGGCTTGGCAATGAACAGCGGCGTAAATGGTTAACGCAAACCTGCCCAACCATTGCGCACGAAGCCAAACTATGACAACTTGCCCCTTTAAAGAGCAGCACCATGTTGTAATAAGAAAATCATGACCCGGAAACTCCATTCCCTTGCTACAATGTGCGCGCTTACCCGGTTCAATTGCGGCGTTAATTTGTGATCCTGAAAAACTTCAGTACATCGGTCTTGTTGCCGGTCATTACAGTTACCATGCTGTCCTTCCAGGGAACCGCACACAGCGCGGACACGGATGTTCCCGGCCTGGCGTGTCCGGGGCCCAGCCTGGCGCCGATGATAAAAAACGTACCGGACCGTTCGGCCTTTCCAATCTCGGTGAAAACCCGGCAGTTTGATGCCCGGAAGGAAGGGCAAGCCGAAGCGCGCGAGGACGTCGAGTTACGCCGCGGCGATCAACTGCTTACGACTGAACTGTTGCGCTATGACCCGCAGCAAGAAACCATCACCATGCCCGGCAAAGTCGATTATGAAGACTCGGTCATATACATCAGCGGCACCGGGGCGCAGTACAGTTTTCTCGAAGAAAGCGGCAGCTTCATCGATGTCAATTACGGCTTGATGGGTTCCAGCGCCAGGGGCAGCGCGGATGAAGTGACCGTGGAATCGCGCGCTCATTCAATACTGCACGGCATGCAGTTCACGACCTGCCCGGGAGAGACGCCGGAGTGGCTGTTATCCGCCAATGAACTCGAACTGGACTTTGATGAAGGTGTGGGCACGGTCAAAGGCGCCAAGCTGCAGTTTTTTGACATTCCTTTCCTGTATTTGCCCTGGATGACATTCCCCATCGATGACCGCCGTAAGAGCGGCTTCCTTTATCCGTATATCAGCACGGCCAACGACACCGGCTTCGAATTCAGTATTCCCTATTACTGGAATATCGCGCCTGCCCAGGATGCAACGATCACGCCGCGTTACTTTACCGAGCGCGGCTTCATGCTGACCGGCGAGTACCGGTTCATGACGCCCCGCTCCGCCGGTGAGCTGGATTTTGACTACATGGGCAATGACACCCGAACCAACGACAGCCGCTACTACTACCGGTTCGAGCACGGCGCGGCATTGAATCCGCGCTGGCAAACCCGGATCCTGGTAGACAGGGTAAGTGATAACGAGTTTTTCCAGGATTTCAGCAATAGCCTGGCAGCTGCATCACGACAATACCTGCGCAGCAATGCCGGGATTTACGGCAGTGGCCGTTACTGGAGACTCGCTGTCATCGCCGACGATTTCCAGGTGGTGGATGATGCGGTCGATCCACTCAACAAGCCCTACAGGCGCCTGCCGCGTATCGCCTTTGACCTGGACCGGCCCCTGGGCTCAGGAGGCTTGCGTCTGAAGATGGATGCAGAGCTTGTCTATTTCGACAGGGATATCGGCGCCACGGGAGCGCGTTTTGATATATTCCCCCGCCTGACGTGGAATGTTGATACCGACTGGGGTTACATGCGGCCCAGCGCCGGATACCGCTATACGAAATATGACCTGAATTGGCATGGCGAATCCGGCGACAAATCACCCGACCGTGGGACTGAAATAGTCAGTTTTGATACCGGGTTATTCCTTGAGCGTGACAGTCGCAACGGCAAGTTGCAGACACTGGAACCCCGCCTGTTCTACTTGTACGTTCCCTACAAGGACCAGCAGGGCCTGCCGGATTTTGACACGGCGCCTTTTACATTCGGCTTCAGCCAGCTGTTTCATTTCAACCGGTTTACCGGCGCGGACCTGCAGTCGGATGCCAACCAGCTTACGCTGGCATTGACGACGCGCTCGATAGACCCGGTCGCCGGTCGTGAATTGTGGAGCCTGAGTTTTGGCCAGATTCTCTATTTTGAGGATCAACGGGTCATACCGGAAGCCTTTGACGAGACCCTGAGCAAGGACTCGTCGCCCTTCATCGCCGAGTTTGTATTACACCTGACCAGGCGGCTGAGCGGCCGCATTGGCACCCAGTGGAACTGGAAGAGCAATCAATTTGATGTCGCCGTGCTCGGAGCGACTTACTCGGCGCCCTCGGGGCTTCGTCTCGGCGCCGAATACCGTTACCGGCGCGGCAGCCTGGATCAATTCGACATCCGCTACTACCAGCCCATCAATGAGCGCTGGCGGGTGCTGGGCCGCTTCAACTATTCACTGCTGGATTCCGACCTGTTGGCGGCCGAAGCCGGCTTTGAATATGAGAGCTGTTGCTGGGCCCTGCGGATGGTCGCCAAGCGTTTTTTGAGAAACAGGGACGGCGATCATCGTGATGCAATATACCTGCAGTTGATTCTCAAGGGCCTGGGCAACATCGGGCGCAGGTCAGCCCCGTTATTTTATGATCTTGCATACTGATTCAACGAATCGCTGATACGAGGTGATGACGTGATAAAAACACCGGTTAATACCAACAGGATTCTTGAAGGCGTCCGTTATGAAATCCGTGGCGAACTGGCGGCGCGTGCAGTCGAACTGGAACGGCAGGGGTACGAGATTATTTCACTGAATATCGGCAACCCGGGCCTTTTCGGTTACCGCACACCGGAAACCATGCGCCTCGCCATGATAGAAAACCTGGGTCAGAGCGAAGCTTACTGTCATCAAAAAGGTATTTTTCCGGCCCGTGAAGCCGTGGTGATGCAGCAACAGGCCCGCGGTGTGATGGACGTTACCGCCGACGATGTGTTCATGGGCAACGGTGTCTCCGAGTGCATCGACCTCGCCCTGCGAGCCCTGCTCAACAGCGGCGACGAGGTACTGGTTCCCAGCCCCGATTACCCATTGTGGAGCGCGTCTGTCGCACTCAATCACGGCACGCCGGTCTATTACAACTGTCTGCCGGAAAACAACTTTCAACCCGATCCCGATGAAATCCGCAGTTTATTGACCGGCCGGACACGGGCTATCGTACTGATCAATCCGAATAATCCCACCGGCGCCGTCTACAGCCGGGAATTGCTTGAGGAAATCGCCGGCATTGCCGAGCAGCACCGGATGGTCGTCTTCAGTGATGAGATTTATGACGAGATGCTTTATGGCGATGCGCAGCATGTTCCCATGGCCACGCTGGTGCGGGAAACCCTCTGCGCCACATTCAACGGCCTGTCAAAAATCTACCGTGCTTGCGGCTACCGCGTCGGATGGATTGCTTTCAGTGGTGACAGGGAACACGCGAAGGAATACCTGCACGCCGTCGAGTTATTGGCCTCCCTTAGGCTGTGCGCCAATGTACCGGGACAGTGGGCCGTGCAAACCGCACTGGGCGGTTACCAGAGCATCAGGGAATTGACCTCCAGCGGTGGACGGCTTTACCAGGCCCGGCAGGCCATCATCGACGGTGTCAATAACAGCGAGTTTCTATCGGTGCACGAACCGGATGGAGCGATGTACGCGTTTCCGGCCGTTGATATCAGCCAGTTCAATTCCTTTGATGACCAGGCTTTTGCAATGGAACTGCTCGAAAAGAAACACGTCCTGATCGCACCGGGCAGCAGTTTCAATGTGCCCTATCGAAATCACTTCCGCCTGACCACGCTACCGACAGGCCAGGAAATGGGAATGGTTTTCGAGCGCATGGAAGAAGTTTTGCAATCAATGCAAGCCGCGCAATAGCTTATTTTTCATCCATGCTTCGTTTGCCTGCAGTATGGGGTAAAATACGCTATTCGATAAAAAATGCAGGCAACTATTTACGCCTGGCAGAATCAAAGACCACACATGACAGATTGGCAAAATCCCGGAGATAAGCCTTTATGAGAAGTTTTAGCCGCCCCGCGGTATGGATAGCCTGCATCGCGTTGCTTGCAGGGTTGTTTACAGGAACCGTTTACGCCCAGAACAGCAGCAAGATCGATTCTATCGTCGCACTGGTAGACGACGATGTCGTGCTTCGGAGTGAATTGGACATTGCCATTGCGGGCATCGTTGAAAGAATTCGCCAGCAAGGCGGCGACCTGCCCCCCATGCACCTGATTGAAAAACAGGTGCTTGAGCGCCTGATAGTCCGCCAACTGCAGTTGCAACGGGCCTTTCAGACCGGTATCCGGATTAGTGATGCGGATATCGACCAGTCGATGCTCCTGCTCGCTCAACAAAACGGAATTTCGTTGATGCAGTTACGCCAGGTGATTGAAAACGACGGCGAAGATTTTGCCGAATTCCGCCAGAATATTGGCGAGGAAATGATGACTGAACGGCTGCGCCAGCGAGTGGCGCAGAGCATGGACCCCATCACCGACACCGAGATTGACATCCTGTTGGCTTCTGACAACTTCAGCAGTGGTGAATACAATATTTCACACATTCTTATTGCCCTGCCGGAAGGCGCCACTCCGCAACAGATCGCCATGCAGGAATCGAAGGCAAACAATGTCTATCAGCAGCTGCAGGAAGGCCTGGATTTTGCATCAGCCGCAATCAGCTATTCCGAAAGCCAGGAAGCCCTGGAAGGTGGCGCCGTCGGTTGGCGTGACCTGAATTCCTTACCCGTCGTGTTCTCCGAGGCGATCAAGAACCTGCGGGCCGGGCAATTCACCACGCCGGTTCGCAGCCCGGCAGGTTTCCACATCATGAAAGTCAACGATTACCGTGACCGGAGCCAGGTCATGGCTACCGAGGTGCACGCACGGCATATCATGATTGCAACCAACGACCTGCGTGGCCCCCGCGAGGCCATGGAGGAAATACGCGAGATTCACCAGCAACTGCTGGATGGAGAGGACTTCGCAACACTCGCCAGGGAAAACTCCGATGATGTCACCAGCGCCAACCTGGGCGGCGACATGGGCTGGTTCCTGCCCGATTCCTATGGTGACCGCATACGTCAGACACTTGAATCCATGCAGGACGGGGAAGTCAGCGAGCCATTCCAAACCGAAGGTGGCTGGCATATCATCGAGCGTCTTGGACAACGTGAGAAAGATGTGACCGAAGAATCCCTGCGCGAAGCGGCCCGCCGAAACCTGCAACAGCAAAAAATGGACCTGGAAGTAGAACAGTTTCTACAACAGATGCGTGACGAGGCTTTCGTAGAAATCCGCCTGGATTCCTGAGTACAGGCGGTCCTCAGCCAGGCGTCATTGCGTAGTTATCATGATCAGGGACATTCCCGTACTCGCCCTCACCCCCGGTGAGCCTGCCGGTATCGGCCCGGAGTGCACGATTCGCCTTGTCCACGATCACCCTGAATTACGTTTGCTGGCGGTCGCGGACCAGCACCTGCTGGAGTCGACGGCGGAAACTTTGGGGCTGGACATCACTATCCGCGCCTGGCGACCCGGTGAGCATGTAAACGCAGGGCAGCTCAGTTGTCATGCGCTGCCGCTGCAGGAAACGGTCAAGCCCGGACACCCCAATCCAGCGAACGCGGCATATGTCGTCAATACCATCAAGTCAGCTGTCAGGCTGGTCAGGGCCGGCCATGCCGGCGCGTTGGTAACCGGTCCGGTCCACAAGGGCGTGATCAATGATGGCGGGATCGCCTTCAGTGGCCATACGGAATTGCTGGCGGAATTGGCAGGTGTACAAAAAGTCGTCATGATGCTGGCCGCCGGCGACCTCCGCGTGGCGCTCGTGACAACCCATTTACCCTTAAGGGATGTACCGCATGCCATCACCTTTGAAAACGTTTACCGGACCCTGCGTATTACGCATCATGAATTGTGCACACGTTTTGGTATCAGCGAACCCGTCATCCAGGCGCTCGGTTTGAACCCGCATGCCGGTGAGGGTGGGCACCTGGGCACTGAGGATGACCAGGTCATCCGCGTGGCGATAGACAAGTGCCGGTCCGAGGGCATGAACGTCGTGGGGCCGGTGCCTGCAGACACGGCTTTCACACCCACAAGACTTGCAGGCTGTGACGCTGTTGTTGCGATGTACCATGACCAGGGCCTGCCGGTACTCAAGCACGCGGGCTTTGGCAAGGCGGTCAATATCACGCTCGGCCTGCCGTTTGTCCGGACTTCGGTCGATCACGGCACCGCCCTGGATATTGCCGGCAGGAATCGCGCCAGCGCCACCAGCCTGTATACGGCTGCGATAGCCGCACAGGATATGTGCAAGTAACCCAGGCAATGAAACACAAACCGCGCAAAAGGTTCGGTCAGAATTTTCTGCATGACCAGAACGTCATCGAACGGATCATTGCCGGAATTTCACCCCGGGCGTCTGATTTGCTGGTCGAAATCGGCCCGGGCCAGGCGGCGCTGACCCGGCCGCTGCTGGAAAGTGGTGCCGAGTTGCACCTGGTGGAACTTGACCGGGACCTGGTGTCAGACCTGCGAAAGCAGTTTTCAGACTGTGACAATATCACCATTCACGCCTGTGATGCCCTGAAGGCCGACTTCCGGGAGATAACCGGCGGCCGGCCCTTCCGCCTGATCGGAAACCTGCCCTACAATATTTCCACACCCCTGATTTTTCATGTTTTGCAATGGCACCGGCAGATCGTTGATATGCACTTTATGTTGCAAAAAGAAGTGGTGGAGCGCATGGCTGCCGGGCCGGGCAGCCGCACATACGGACGCCTTTCGATCATGACCCAATACCGCTGCGAGGTGACACCGCTGTTCGACGTCAGGCCAGGGAGCTTCTCACCCAGGCCAAAGGTTTGCTCAAGTATTGTCCGCCTGCGGCCGTTGGACACGCCGCCCGTAGAGGTGGGCTCGTTCAAAAAACTCGAGCAGGTAGTGACGGCCGCATTTTCCATGCGCCGCAAGACACTGCGCAACAGCGTCAGGGCCCTTTTTACTGCGGATGAAATCCTGGCGGCCGGAATCGATCCCGGGCAACGGGCCGAACAACTCAGCCTCGAACAGTTTGCACAGCTTGCCCGTGCTTTACCGAATGATGCAAACTGAACCCATAGACAGCAAAAATTGCAGGGGAAAACACTAGTGAGTAGCAAAATTCCGGTTGACGTGGTTGCACAACCCGAATTCCTGGGCCGCCACGAAGGCAAGTTCGCCTTCTCATATACCATTCATATTACCAACCGTTCGCGGCAGGGCATTACATTGCGCAACCGCCACTGGATTATTACCCACGCTGACGGCACGGTTGAAGAAGTCATAGGGGAAGGCGTCATCGGCAAAACCCCGGCGCTTGGCCCTGGTAAGTCCTTCAGCTATACCAGCGGAGCGGTAATTCCAACGCCTGTAGGCTCGATGCGCGGCTCATACGGTTTTGTCACCGATGAAGGCCAGTCATTCCGCGCTGATATTCCAGAGTTTACCTTGCACACGCCCGACGCGCCGCTGCACTAACCCTGCCAAGAAACGCGATGTCTACCTATCTAATCGGTGATATACAAGGCTGCTATGATTCGCTGCAGCGCCTGTTGGAAATGGTCAACTTCGACCCTGCGGCGGACCGGCTCTGGTCATGTGGTGACCTCGTTAACCGGGGCGGCAAGTCCCTCGAGGTTCTGCGCCTGCTGAAGAGTATCGAACAATCGGTCAGTGTCAGCCTTGGCAATCACGACTTGCACCTGCTGGCCAACTACGAAATTTACCCGGAAGGGAAGTCGGGTAATAAGGAATTCGACGCCATTTTCGCCGCGGCCGAATGTGATGCACTGATGGAGTGGTTGCGCAGCCAACCGCTGGCCGTCTGGTCCGAGGAACACCAGATGCTGCGGGTTCATGCCGGTGTGATTCCACAATGGGACTGGCGTGCCGCAATCAACGCGGGCAATGAGGTCTCCACTGTTTTGCAGTCTGATCAGCGCAGCGAATTCTTCAGCCGGATGTATGGCAACAAGCCACGGCGCTGGCGGGAAGAACGGACCGGCTGGAAACGCCTGCGCCTGATCACCAATATCCTCACGCGCCTGCGATTCTGTGACGAACTCGGGCGTGGAATTTACAAGGTGTCAGGGCCACCGGGCAGCCAGCCGGGGCAGTACAAGCCGTGGTTCAAGCATAAACACAGGCTGACCAGGGATGTGACACTTGCTTTCGGGCATTGGGCAGCACTGGGCTTGCGCATTAAGAAACGCTACATTGCCATGGATTCAGGATGTGTATGGGGTGGCAAGCTGAGCCTGTTCAGGATTGAAGACCGCGCCCTGTTCCAGGTCAGGTGCAAGGAAAACTGAAGCTGTTCAGTCCCTGCTCTCAGTGCGGGTGAACTCGACTATCCGGTAAGCGAGCGCGTTGTCTTCTGCAACCGGAAAATGCCTCTGCTTCGTTTTTGACCACTGCTGTTGATCCCATTCAGGAAACCAGGTATCCGCCCGTGGTTCGATATCGATGATGGTGAGTATCATGCGCTGCGCTACCGGCAGCGCCATCGCGTATATCTGCCCGCCGCCAATCACCATGACTTCATCGGCTTGCGCAAGCTCAACGGCGTCTGCAAGCGAACCGGCAAGGTCAGCGCCGGCGGCGTCAAAGGCCCTGTCC
>JABDPJ010000222.1 GCA_013042835.1 Lysobacterales bacterium | reverse complement strand
TGTCCACCACTGACCGATACCAACTTCTGCACTTGAGTCGCTTGCAGCCCAAAACACCATATCCCCATTTGCAAAAAGGGAAGCAAACCCGTACCCAACTTCACCGCTAGCAGCCCAACTGCCGTTGTAATTTCCATGCAAAGGAGTGTCCGTGCACTTTAGACCAGCCACGGCAGCTAGCCGCACCATCTGAATGCTGCCGCTGCCATATTCGACAACATTGGAGGAATATTCGAGGGTCGCACTATTGCAATCTTCAAATAAGACGGTTGCCGTTCCCCATTCTGTTTCCACAATATCAGCGGTATTAAATTCGCCAAACTTCATGCCCGTGTTGTAGTAAGTAACCCCCGAGACACGGTCACCCTGGTTTTGTCCAACCGTAATCAAAAACATCGGTGTGCCATCAATGTGATAGACATACCAGTACACAATGGTGGTGTTTTCGTCCAGAACCGCAATATTCAAGCCATGGCCACTCTGGTCTTGGTTGTACCAGATACCGCTTAGCTTGGAATTGATTTCAATGGCTGACGCATTGAGAGCAATGAACAATGACAATAAACCCAACAGGCGTTTCATATAAATTCTCCCTTCCTCGCATTTCTAATTATATACCCTCAATTATGGACTGCTCAGATGCACGGCAGGCAAGCAAGGGAAAGTGATCTGAAGTCGCAGTTGGTATTCCGGCGAAGACCGCTTTGAAGATAGTCTGAAATTCGCTGATACGGGTATAATCCAGCAGCCGATTTTTGTTGCAAATTGTGGTCCAGGTACCGCACGCAGCATGAAGGATATGTTACGTAAAATCAGAGATTTGGTGCTGAACCAAGCTGCCCAGCAAAGAACATAGCGAATGCGGCAGAAAAACCTCTTGACCTGCGTCAAGAAAGCCTCAATTAGGCGGCGATAAGTGACTATTCTAAAGTACTTGTTCTTTATAATACGGGCAAGATTCAACTGGTACTCAAGGAGATAAAAATGAACCAGTATCTCAACTCAGTAATGGCTACAGTCAGGGCTAAGAATCGCGGTGAAGAAGAGTTCCTCCAGGCAGTGGAAGAAGTCCTCGAATCTCTCTCTCCGGTACTCGAGAGGCACCCAGAATATGTCGAAGCAAAAATCGTAGATCGTGTTGTAGAACCGGAGCGGATGATCGTATTCCGCGTCCCCTGGATTGATGATGATGGAAGCGTTCAGGTCAACCGCGGTTTCCGCGTTGAGTTCAACAGTGCAATTGGTCCTTACAAGGGCGGGTTGCGTTTCCACCCCAGCGTCAACCAGGGCATCCTGAAATTCCTGGGTTTTGAACAGGTATTCAAAAACAGCCTGACCACGTTGCCAATGGGCGGTGGTAAGGGCGGGTCCGATTTTGATCCTAAAGGTAAATCCGATTTTGAAGTGATGCGTTTTTGCCAAAGCTTCATGACCGAATTGTCCCGTCATATCGGCGCCGACACAGATGTTCCGGCTGGCGATATAGGCGTTGGTGGTCGTGAAATTGGCTATCTGTTCGGTCAGTACAAACGTGTTCGTAACGAGTTCGTCGGTGTCTTGACGGGCAAGAGCCTCAACTGGGGCGGCAGCCTGATTCGGCCGGAAGCCACCGGTTATGGCACCGTTTACTTTGCCGAAGAAATGTTAAAGACCCAGGGTAAATCCATGGACGGGCTGACAGTTTCTGTCTCCGGTTCCGGTAATGTTGCCCAGTATGCCACTGAAAAAGCGACCGAGTTTGGTGGCAAGGTCATTACCTTGTCCGATTCCAGTGGCTACATCGTTGACCCGGATGGAATCACGCCAGAGAAGCTTGCCTATGTCTTTGAGCTCAAGAATGAAAGACGCGGCAGGATTAAAGAGTACGCTGATGAATATCCGTCTGCGACCTATCATGAAGGCACCGGTGTCTGGAATGTTCCGGTCGATGTTGCGTTGCCGTGTGCAACCCAGAATGAACTTCATGGCCCGGATGCTGAAACACTGTTGAAGAATGGCTGCTTCTGCGTCGCTGAAGGCGCCAATATGCCAAGCACGCGCGAGGCAGTCGATCACTTCCTGGACGCTGGAATACTTTACGGTCCGGGTAAAGCCGCCAACGCTGGTGGCGTGGCTGTTTCAGGTCTGGAAATGTCCCAGAACAGCATGCGCCTGAGCTGGACCCGTGAGGAAGTCGACCAACGCCTGCACGACATCATGAAGAATATCCATGAAGCGTGCACGAGCACGGCAATCGAATATGGTCATCCCGGCAATTATGTCATGGGCGCCAATATCAGCGGTTTCCGTAAAATCGCCGACTCCATGATGGACCAGGGCGTCGTCTGATCTATCCGTAAAAAGCCGGGTATTGGTACTACCGATATCCGGCTTTTTCTTTTCATTTCACTGTGCACAGCACAGACATTTCGGCAGTATCACCAATGCTGCTGCACTATGGGCACTAGCTTTGCTATTGTTACCCCATGAACCATTCGATCGAACTTAAAGATTTTGAACAGGAGTCAATGCAGTTCGACTCATTGATGCCGTTCAGGGTGAAAAAGATTCTCATCGTTTCAAGCCTTTATGATCTATACAACCTGCGTGAGGACGGACGGCTCAATACGCTGGTGATGGCCCAGTACGCCGAGTTGCGACTGTCCCGCGCGCCTACCCTCAAGCGGGTTGACTCCGGCTTGAATGCACTGGAAGTACTAAAGACCAACGACTTTGATCTGATCATTGTTTTTCGTTCGCTGACTGACATCGAGTCAGCCGAGTTCAGCCGCCAGGTAAAATCATTGAACCCGCACGTCCCCATTGTCCTGCTTGCATTCCATCATCGTGAACTGGAGTTGATGAGAGAGCAGGGCTGCGAGGCGTTTGACGATATATTCTTCTGGAATGGTGAGTCAAAAATGCTCCTCACCATTATCAAGTACGTCGAAGACAAGAAGAACGTTAAAGCCGACACCGAACTGGTTGGCGTCCGGGTGATCATACTGGTGGAGAATTCAGTTCGGTTCTATTCCTCTTTTCTGCCCCTGATCTATACTGAAATCGTGCAGCAGACTTCCGCTTTGCTGTCCGAGAGCATCAATTCAGCCAACCGTCTGCTGCGTATGCGCGCGCGTCCCAAGATCCTGCTGGCAGAAAATTTTGAGGACGCCCTGTCCCTGTTCCATAAGTACAAGAAGTTCCTGTTGGGCGTCATATCTGATATTCAGTTTTCAAAAGATGGCCGGATCGACGAAACAGCCGGCATTCAACTGGCTGCGGTGATCAAGGAAGAAATCAGTGACCTGCCGGTGTTGCTGCAGTCTTCGGATGACAGCAAGGCGGAGCAGGCCGATGAATGCAATGCTTCGTTTTTGAATAAAAGGTCACCGACCCTGTTGAATGAATTGAGCACATTTATCAATGAGAATTTTGGCTTCGGCGACTTCATTTTCAGGCTTCCCGATGGAACAGAAATCGGGCGTGCCGGCAACTTCAGGGAAATGCAGAGAGCCGTGGCGAGGATCGACGGCAGGTCGCTGATTTATCACGCGGAAAGAAACCATTTCTCCAACTGGTTGATGGCCCGGACCGAGTTCGAACTGGCGGCTCGTTTGCGGCCCAGGAAGGCAAGTGAGTTTGACAATCCCAAGGATATGCGGGCCTACCTCGTTAATACCCTGAAAGAGTTCCGGCACGACCGGCAGGTTGGCGTTGTGACGGATTTCTCCCGCGGTCACTATGATGGTCACGCCGAGTTCCTGCGCATTGGAGAGGGCTCGCTTGGCGGCAAGGGTCGTGGCCTGGCTTTTGTGAACAATCTCGTCAACCGTTTTCCCGTGCACAACGCCTTTCCCGGGATCAGGATTTCCGTGCCACGTTCCGCCGTGGTTTGCACCGGTGCATTTGATCAGTTCATGGAAATCAACAACCTGACCGGCTTTGCGCTGGAAGATCACTCCGATGAAGAAATTATTGCGGCTTTCACCAATGCCACGATACCGAGGGAACTGGAAAAAGACCTGCGCTCCTTTTTGTCCATTGCCAGGTACCCCATGGCAGTCAGGTCATCTTCATTGCTGGAGGATTCCCACTACCAGCCATTTGCCGGAATTTTCGATACCCATTTCCTGCCCAATAACCACCCATCGATCAAAGGCCGCATGGAACGTCTGCTGGCTGCCATCAAACTGATTTATGCGTCGGTTTATTTCAGCAATGCCAAGCACTATACCGAGGCGACCGGCAATCGCACGGAAGAAGAAAAAATGGCCGTGATCCTGCAGGAAATCGTTGGTGAGGAAAGGGATGGATATTATTACCCGGTGCTTTCCGGAATGGCAAGATCCTATAATTTTTATTCGGTGGGGCGCATCAAGCCGGAAGAGGGTATTGCCTACACCGCGCTCGGCCTCGGTAAAACCATCATGGAGGGTGAAAACTGCCTGTTTTTCTCTCCATCCAACCCGAAGGTCCTGCCGCAGTTTTCCAAACCGCAGGATTACCTCAAGAATACCCAGCGCGAATTTTTCGCCGTTGACATGACTGACCCCTCGGTATTTCCGGAAAGAGGCGGCGAAGTCGGGTTGGCTAAATTGAACATGACCGACTCCGAGAAGCACGGCGTACTTAAATACGTGGGTTCGACATACTCCGCCGACAACGACAGGATTTATCCCGGGGTTGGCCGCAAGGGCGCCAGGATCGTCACGTTTGACCCCATCCTGAAGTCCAGGATTTTTCCGCTGGCAGAAATTCTTGAGTACTTGCTTGAACTCGGCAGTGGAGCGATGAACGTGCCGGTTGAAATTGAATTTGCCGCTGAGTTTACTTCCGGTTCAGACGAACTCGATGAATTCCGTTTTCTGCAGATCAGGCCAATGATGGTAGAGACATCATTCGAGGATATATCTGTTTACGATAATGACGATCAACAGGTGTTCTGCAAGTCAGACCAGGCACTGAGCAATGGGCGGATTGATGGTATCAGAGACATCATTTTCGTAAAACCCGACAATTTTGAGCGCGCCAATATGGTTCACATGGCGGACCACGTGGGCAAATACAACCAGCAGTTCAAGGATCAGGATTCATCCTTTATCCTGGTCGGCCCGGGGCGCTGGGGCACATCAGACCGCTGGTTGGGTATTCCTACCAAGTGGAACCAGATTTCTGCAGCCAGGGTAATTATCGAGGTAGATTATGGTGATTTCGTGGTTGAACCGTCGTTCGGTACGCATTTTTTTCAGAACCTGATTACTTTCGAGATCGGCTACCTGACCATCAACAGTTCCAGTCGATACAATTTTCTTGATTGGGACTGGCTCAATTCCATCGAAGCTGTTTCTGAAACTGAGTATCTCAAGCATGTACGACTGGATCGGCCATTGGGTGTCCAGATTGATGGCCGCACGGGTAAAGCGGTGATTCTCAAGCCCGGGGTCAATTCATAAGCTGCTGCTGAGCGGCATAATTGATCTCAGATCGCACAAGGGGCATGTAGGGGGGCTGATGAAAATGCTCTTTTCCTTTTCAGGTCCGGGACACCGGTGGGCGCTCGCTTTCATCAACCGTCAATTTAAAAATATCCGGACGCGCATAGTGTCCTACCGGGTCCATGTCATAGCGTGCCCTGATTATGTCATCTGGATCAATCGCGGCTGAAATAATCCCTTCCTCGTTATACAAAGGTCCGGCGAGCACTTCACCCATGGGAGAAACAATAACGCTTCCACCCCGGATCAGCGGTTTGCCCGCCGGCCAGGTGTTGTCGCCGGGACCGGCTCCAGCAGGTTCCGGCTGATACTGGCAGGCACTGACGAGGAAACTCCTGCCTTCATAGGCGATGTGGCGCATGCTCGTTTGCCAAATGTCACGGTCATCAACCGTCGGAGCGCACCAGATATCCAGGCCTTTTGCATGCATGGCTGTCCTCAGCAAAGGCATGTAGTTCTCCCAGCAGATGGCTGCACCGACGCGTCCGGCAGTGGTCTCCACCACCGGCAGGGTCGAGCCGTCTCCCTGGCCCCAGATAAGGCGCTCGCTGGCTGTTGGTATTAATTTGCGGTGTTTTGCGATGACTTCGCCATGATTGGACAGAAACAACGCCGTGCAATACAGGGTGCTGCCGCCGCGCTCGATTACGCCGATAACCATGGTGGTGTTGCAGGTTTTCGCCAGTTTAGCCAACGCGCTTACTTCGGCCCCGTCAAGGTCGATGGCCTGTTGCCAATACTGCAGGAAGTCCTCGCGTCCCGCGCTGGTTCTGTAACCCACCCGGGTACCAAAATCAGCGCCTTTCGGATAGCCACCCAGAAGGGCTTCCGGCATTACCAGCAAGTCGCAGCCCGAAGCTTTAATGGCCTGCTCATTAGACAGGATTTTATCCAGGGTTGCCCGCGTCCCGCTGGCCTCGGAGCCGAGTTGCAGTGCAGCGATTACCTTATGTGTCATCTCCCTACAATACTCCCAGCTCTTTGCCGACTTTGACGAAGGCCTCAACGGCGCGGTCCAGGTGATGTTTCTCATGGGCGGCGGAAATCTGTACGCGGATGCGCGCCTCTTCCCGTGGCACGACCGGGAAGAAGAACCCGATCACATAGATACCCTCATCCAGCAAGCGGGCGGCGAACTCCTGTGCCAATGGTGCGTCATACAGCATGACCGGCACGA
Source organism: Lysobacterales bacterium (assembly GCA_013042835.1). Lineage (GTDB taxonomy): Bacteria > Pseudomonadota > Gammaproteobacteria > Xanthomonadales > SZUA-36 > SZUA-36. The sequence continues at coordinate 18,830 of JABDPJ010000222.1, read as the reverse complement.
TCGGGTGGCTGCCGGGTTTGATATCAAAGCCGGCGGCGCTCATTTTTTCCCTGAAATAGCTGGTGCTGTTTTCCAGTTTGTCCCGGAGGCCGGTCGAACCCGAGAGCATCTCGAACACCTTGATAGACGCTGCAACCAGCGGTGGTGGCAAGGTGTTCGAAAAGAGGTAGGGGCGCGAACGTTGCCGCAACAGGTCGATGATTTCCTGGCGCCCGGTGGTAAAACCGCCGGAGCCACCGCCGAGTGCTTTACCGAGCGTGGAAGTGAATATGTCAATTTTGTCCATGACGCCGTGGTGTTCTGCCGAACCGCGTCCGGTCTTACCCAGGAAACCGGTGGCGTGGCTGTCATCAACCATTAACAGTGCATCGTAACGGGCGGCCAGTTCGGTGATCTCGTCCAGCTTGGCAATATAACCGTCCATGCTGAAAGCGCCGTCGGTCGCAATCAGGCGGGTCCGGCAATCCTGCGTTTCCTGCAGTGCTTTCTCCAAAGCCTGCATGTCGCTATTCGGGTAGCGCAGTCTTTTTGCCTTGCTCAGACGGATGCCGTCAATGATGGAAGCATGGTTCAGCGCGTCGGAAATCACCGCGTCCTCTTCACCAAGGATGGTCTCGAACAGTCCGCCGTTGGCGTCAAAGCATGACGTGTACAGGATGGTATCCTGCGTGCCAAAAAAGTCTGAGATCGTTTTTTCAAGTTGTTTATGCAAATCCTGGGTGCCGCAGATGAAGCGCACCGAGGCAAGTCCGAATCCGTGGTCATCCAGCGCCTTATGCGCCGCGGCTATGACGTCCGGGTTGTCTGCAAGCCCGAGATAGTTGTTCGCACAGAAATTAAGCACTTCTTCACCACTCTGTACCTTGATTTCAACACTCTGCGGTGTCGTGATGATTCGTTCTGTTTTATACAGGCCGGCGTCGCGGATCTCTTCTAACGTCAGGTTAAGTCGTTCCAGTGAAACCATTCCATTTTCTCCTTAAATATTACCTGTCCAGTCGCAGACCACTTTGCCTGATTGACCGGCCCGCATTAGTTCGAAGCCGGTTTCAAATTCCTCGATCGGAATGTGGTGGGTCATGGCCTTGTGTAATGGGAACCCCGTCAGCACCATCTGCGTCATCTTGTACCAGGTTTCATACATGCGCCGGCCATAGATGCCGTGAATCTCCAGACCTTTGAAGATGATCTGGTCCCAATCAACGCCCGTACCGGACGGCAACAGCCCCAACAGCGCGACTTGTCCGCCGTTGAACATATGGTGCAGGAGGTCGTTGAACGCCACGGGATTACCCGACATTTCCATGCCTATATCAAAGCCCTCGATATGCAGGTCAGCGACCACATCGGCGATGGATTCGCGTCCGACATTGATAGTCCTCGTCGCACCCATCGCGGCGGCGAGATTGAGGCGGTAATCATTGACGTCGGTGATAACCACGTGGCGGGCGCCCACGTGTTTACAGATGCCGGCAGCGATTATGCCGATGGGCCCCGCGCCGGTGATCAACACATCCTCACCAACCAGGTCAAACTGCAGTGCGCAATGTGCCGCGTTTCCAAACGGGTCAAAAAATGCGGCCAGTTCCGGAGCGATCGCATCCGGAATAGGCCACAGGTTAGTGGCGGGAACCACGATATACTCGGCAAAAGCACCATTACGGTTAACGCCAATGCCGATGGTGTTCGGGCACAAATGGCGTTTGCCAGCCCGGCAGTTTCGACAATGTCCACATATGATATGGCCTTCCGCAGATACACGGTCACCCGCCTTGTAGCCAGTCACACCGTCACCCAGCTCCACGATCCGTCCGACGAACTCATGACCGATGACGAGCCCGGGCTCAATGGTGCTCTGTGACCACTCATCCCAATTGAATATGTGTACATCGGTCCCACAAATCGCGGTTTTTTCGACCTTGATCAACACTTCGTTGGTGCCGGCTTGCGGGATGGCAACCTCTTCCATCCAGATGCCTGGCGCGGCTTCGCGCTTTACCAATGCGCGCATGGTTGGGGACATGGTCTCTCCTGTCAGGGTTTGGAAAAGCTGAACCTGTCAATTATACCCAACAGCGGTCCGCCCTGCTTACCGACAGCGGGACAAGCCGGCCAAAATAGCCGTCAGGGCATCGGCCGCGGTTGCCTGCAGGCTGAATTGGGCCGCGGCACTCAATGAAGTAGGCACCGGATTGATTTCAACGATCACGGCACCTGCGCTTAAAGCCGCAAACGGTAGCGAGGCCGCGGGTTGCACCAGGCTGGATGTCCCGATTGAAAAACATACGTCACAGGAAGACGCTGCCGCCAGGGCCCGCTTCATTACATGTTCGGGGAGGGCTTCTCCGAACCAGACAACCCCAGGGCGCGCGAGGCCGCGCGCATGGTGCGGCGAAGCCGGTGGCCTGCCTGGATGGGCACTGATCCAGTCAGCATCGATTGCTTTTCCGGTCAGGCTGCAAATGGAGCGCATGATGTTGCCATGCAGTTCAACGACATCGCTGGAGCCGGCCTGCTGGTGCAGGCTGTCAACGTTTTGTGTCACCAGCAGGAAGCTTGAAAAGTGTTGTTCCATCTCGACCAGGGCGGAGTGCCCGGCGTGTGGCCTGACTTCACGGACCTTCTTGCGCCGGTCTTCATACCAGTCCCAAACAGTTTGCGGATTTCTGGCGAACGCTTCCGGTGTCGCCAGATCCTCGGGCCGATACTTCGCCCACAGGCCGGTTTGCGCATCACGAAATGTGGGAACGCCGCTTTCGGCGGACATGCCCGCACCTGTCAATACCAGCACCTTGTCTGCATTTTTCAGCGCGGTAATCAAGCCGCCGGGTAAATCCATCTCACTATTGCTCATTTTTCATTGCCCCGGGATATGGCTATGTGTCGGTTGTGAGTGTATTCTATCGGGTTACGCTCGACTCGCGCGACCTGAAGTGTCGCCCGGCGGGCGCGTGGTCCGGGTTCCGGCCGGGCCGGGCGCAATGATTTCAGTATATAGGTAAAGATGGCAAGAAAGGCAGACTCGGGATGAAAGGCAAGCTTTTTATTAAGACGCATGGGTGTCAGATGAACGAATACGATTCCGACAAGATGGCGGACGTATTGTCGGCGTCGCATGGCCTGGAATTGACGACTGACGAGGCGGATGCTGATGTCATTCTGGTGAACACCTGTTCAATTCGTGAAAAAGCGCAGGAAAAGGTGTTTTCACAACTGGGCCGTTGGAAAAAACTAAAAGCAGATGGCCGCAAGGTTGTTATCGGTGTGGGTGGCTGCGTGGCCAGCCAGGAGGGCGATGCGATCATCAAGCGCGCGCCGTTCGTTGACATGGTTTTCGGGCCGCAGACACTGCACCGTTTGCCTGACATGATCGATTCGGTGCGCGACACCGGCAAACCCACTGTGGATATTTCTTTTCCGGAGATTGAAAAATTTGACAATTTGCCGGCCGCCGGCGCCAGTGGTCCCAGCGCTTTCGTTTCGATAATGGAGGGGTGTTCGAAGTATTGTAGTTTCTGCGTGGTTCCCTACACGCGTGGTGAAGAGGTCAGTCGCCCATTGGATGACGTGGTAGCGGAATGTGCCGGGCTGGCGCTACAGGGTGTCAAGGAGATCAACCTGCTCGGGCAGAATGTGAATTCCTACAATGGTGAACTGTACGAGGGGGGCAGGGCAGACCTGGCCCTGATGATCCACTACGTCGCAGCCATTGACGGTATTGAGAGGATCCGGTTCACCACCTCGCACCCGGTTGAATTTTCAAGCAGCCTGATCGAAGCGTTCGGCGAGGTTCCCAAATTGGCCAATTATGTCCACCTGCCCGTGCAAAGCGGCTCCGATCGCGTGCTGGCGATGATGAAGCGCGGCCACACGGTACTCGAGTACAAACAGAAAATTCGCCGCCTGCGTGAACAGCGGCCGGATATCAGCCTGTCGTCGGATTTCATTGTCGGTTTTCCGGGTGAGAGCGAGCGTGATTTCGAAGCTACATTGAAATTGATCGAGGATATCAACTTCGACCAGAGCTTCAGTTTCATTTACAGTGCCCGTCCCGGCACACCGGCGGCATCTCTTACCGACGAAACGCCGCTGGAGGTCAAGAAAGAACGCCTTGCCCGCCTGCAGGCCCTGGTTAACAAGCAGGCAATGGAAATCAGCAGGAACATGGTCGGCGGCGTACAGCGCATCCTGGTGGAAGGCTACAGCAAGAAAGATTCAAAGCAATTGGCCGGGCGTACGGAGAATAACCGGGTAGTGAATTTTGATGGCCACCCGCGCCTGATTGGACAATTCGTTGACGTAACCATCACCGAAGCGCTGAGGAATTCATTGCGCGCCCGTATCCTGACCGCTGACGACCAGTCCACTGCAGCAGCCTGAACAGCCCATGAGCCAAAAACTGAACCTTGAACTCGAACCGGCCGATACCGAACGGCTGGCCAATCTTTGCGGCCAATTCGATGAACACCTGAAGCAAATGGAAAGCCGGCTGCAGGTAGATATTTTCTGTCGTGGAAACCTGTTCGTCATACAGGGTGAATCCCGCCAGGCACGTGCAACGCGGCGGCTTCTGATCGATATGTATAAACTCTCCGAAACGGAGCTGTTGACGCCGGAGATCATTAACCTTCACTTGCAGGATTCCGGCATTGCGGAAATCGGCGGTGTCGATGATGTGGAGGCTCACCCTGACGATGTCACGATCATCACCAAAAGAGGAGCGATCCGTGGCCGTGGGCCCAATCAGAAACGCTATTTGCGCCATATCGATAAACACGCGGTAAATTTTGGAATCGGGCCGGCGGGTACGGGCAAAACCTACCTGGCGGTTGCCAGTGCCGTAGCTGCCCTGCAAACCGACCGTGTCCAGCGAATTGTCCTGGTGAGGCCGGCCGTAGAGGCAGGAGAGAGGCTCGGCTTCCTGCCAGGCGACCTGGCGCAGAAGGTTGACCCTTACTTGCGGCCACTGTACGACGCCTTGTACGAAATGCTTGGATTTGACCATGTCACCCGTTTGATTGACCGCAATGTAATCGAAGTTGCGCCGCTGGCGTTTATGCGGGGCCGGACACTGAATGATGCTTTCATTATCCTGGATGAGGCCCAGAACACCACGACTGAACAAATGAAGATGTTCCTGACCAGGACCGGTTTTGGTTCCACGGCCGTTATCACCGGGGACGTGACGCAGATCGATTTACCAAAAAACCAGTTGTCAGGACTCAAACATGCGGTAAAGATTCTGAAGGGAGTGGAAGGTATAAGCTTCAGTTTTTTCAGTGCGCAGGACGTGGTCCGGCACCCGATGGTGCAGCGGATCGTGATGGCCTATGACGCAGCCGGCACCGACGGTAGTTCCGATGCCGGCTGAACTTGAAATCCAGCGCTCCGACAGGGTTGGCGATACACCGGATGACGCACAGTTTCAGGTCTGGGTAGAGGCGGCGCTGGAGGAACAACCCGGGGGTTTCAGCCTTGCAATACGCATAGCTGACGAAACCGAGGCCAGGCAGTTCAACAGCGAGTACCGGAAGCGGGACTATGCCACCAATGTCCTGTCATTCCCCGTGGAATTGCCGGTTGGTCTGCCGGCGGAGATCAGGCAGGCGCAGTTGGGGGATCTGTTGATCTGCGCCCCGGTCGTAACGCGTGAAGCGGCGGAGCAAGGCCGCCCGGAAACTGACCACTGGGCGCACCTGACAATCCACGGTGTGCTGCATTTGCTGGGTTATGATCATGAGAGTTCCGCCGATGCGCTTGAGATGGAGTCGGCGGAAGTCCGGATTCTTGCGGGTTTGGGGGTTTCTGACCCTTACCTCGATATTGCGTGACAGCAGATTTGAAACTCTTATGCTGAAAAATTCACATACTTCTGGTAAAACAGGTTTGCGGGGTGTCAATCACCCTAGTAATCGCAGGGCGCAATTGGCGTCGTCAATTTTGTAGATAATGAGCGAAGACCAATCGAGTAACGGTTCCGGGACTAAGAACTGGATGGAACGCATCGGCAAAGCGTTTACCTCCGAGCCCAGGGATCGAGATGAACTGAAAGAACTGATAAACGAGTCCTGTGAAAAAGGCATTTTGGACACGGAGGCGGTTGCCATGATCGAAGGCGCGCTGGCAGTGTCTGAAATGCAGGTTCGCGATGCCATGGTGCCGCGTTCTCACATGGTCGTGATCCCAATGGAGAACCCTCTCGAGGAGTTTTTACCGCTGATTCTCGAATCCGGCCATTCGCGTTTTCCGGTTATCGGAGAAGACCGCGATGAGGTTGAGGGTATTCTGCTGGCCAAGGACCTGTTGCGCCAATATGCGGAGCACAGCGGCCCGCTGAACCTGAAAGAGATTCTTCGCCCCGCGGTGGTTATCCCCGAAAGCAAGCGTCTGAACATGTTGCTGCGGGATTTCCGCGCAAGCCGCAATCACATGGCCATCGTGGTCGACGAGTACGGGGGCGTATCCGGATTGATAACGATCGAAGATGTGCTGGAAGAAATTGTCGGTGAAATCGACGATGAGCACGATGAAGAGGAAGAAGCCCCGATCAAGTTCCTGGGTGCGAACCTTTACCAGATCAATGCGCTGGCTGAAGTCGAGGAATTCAACGCGGCCTTCGAATGTGATTTCAGCGACGAGGGGTACGACACCGTGGGTGGACTGGTGCTGGCAGAATTCGGCCGGGTTCCGGAACTGGGCGAAGATGTGTTGCTGGCGGATAGGTTCCAGTTCCGCGTAACAGGCGCGGACAACCGCCGCATTATCATGCTGGAAATGAATGACCTTAACGCGGACTAGACCGCTGGTCGGGAATCCGCAGGCCCTAACCTCCCGCGTTTGCAGATGGTGTATCTGCTGGCTGCTGATAGCGTGGTCAGTGACCGCTTTAGCTTCCGATCCATTTGATGAGATTCCTGCTGCTCCGGAACAAGGTGGTGAAGCCTGGCTGGTCACCTTTGGGCCCGGTCAAATCTACTGGGAACGGTTCGGTCACAATGCCATCTGGCTGAGGGAACCGGCGCTGGACCTGGACCATACTTTCAATTTCGGATTTTTTGATTTTGAGCAGGAGGATTTCTTCCTCCGTTTCATGCGCGGCCGGATGCTCTATTTTTCTGTCGCACAACCGGCGGACAGGGAATTTGAATTTTACCGGCAGCAAAACCGCAGTATCAGGGTGCAGAAACTCAATTTATCTTCTTCGCAGTACAACTCACTGAGGGATCATCTGCTGTATGAGATTCGCCCGGAAAACCGCGATTATCGTTATGACTACTACCTGAACAATTGCTCGACGCGCATTCGGGATGCAATTGATATCGCGCTTGACGGCGCGCTGGCGGAGCGCACCAGGCAAATGCCGGCCGGCTTGAATTTCCGCGAGCAGACCCGGCGGCTTACACAGATGCAGTTCTGGTACTACCTTGGCCTGGAGTTGGGGCTCGGTTATCCGGTGGATCGCGAGGTGTCGCGCTGGGATGAGATGTTTGTGCCGGGAGTTGTTGCCGATGAATTGGCCGATTTCTCGACAGCTGTCAGTGAGACTGGTAAGCCCCTGCTCGAAGTCGACACGATGCTGTTCACGACTAGCATGCCGACGCCCTCCGAGGCACCGCAGCAGGTCTGGTACCGTTACCTGCTGTTCGGCCTCATGCTGACTGGCATGGGCTGGCTGAGCGGCAAATTCATGCCGCCTGTCTGGTTGGCTGGGTTAAGCCAAGCCTGGATGCTGAATGCCGTGACTATCGGCTTGTTGCTCTCGGCACTGTGGTTGTTTACCGATCACGGGGTGACGCGGCCGAATGCCAACCTGCTGCTGTTCAACCCGTTCCTGGTACTGGCATTTTTGCCCGCAATGCGCCGTTTTGGCGCCGTGGTGCTGGCGGGTGGTGTGGCAGGTGCCGTTGTTCTACTGGTCTTGCCGGTGCGCCAATACAATCTCGACGTGCTCGCCTTGGTAGCGCCTGTCAACCTGGCGGTTGCTGCTTACCTGTGGCGCAATTCGTATCGTCGTGGGGGTGCTTAAATCCCGCAGGCGGTGCTTTACGGATGGAACAGTTGATCCTGTTGCAGGGTTTCAACCCTGGTTTTACCATCGCCAACGACCACCACAATAAGCCGCTCATATTCTGATTCGAGCATATCCTCTACGTCACAATGACACAGTAAGCGGGCCAGTTCAGGGATGGTGTTGCTATGCCCGGCGATAACGGTATTCTGCTTTTCCAGCAGCAGGGTTCCAGTGAGTGCCGCCTGGTCGCGTGGATCATAAATTGCCAGTTCAAGCCCTGACCGGTTCAGCAACGGCTGTACCGTGTCGCGCGTGCGCCGGTAGTCACTGGACCAGATCTTTTGAATATCCTTGTCTTCGAACCAACCGGCCAGTTGTTCCGAGCGCTGCTTGCCGGCCTCGGTCAAAGCGGGGTCGCGACTGCCGTCCGACTGTTTTTCCGCGTGTCTGAGAAGGTAAAGGTTGAAGCGATCACCATCACTGTCAGCGTTGGCTGCAGCGATCCAGCAACAGGTCAGAATACCCAATAAAATCCGTACTGCTAAAATCCGGACCGCCATTTAGTTCCCCAACTCGTTAAGCAATTCTGCCTGATGCTCCAACGTCAACGGCTCGATGAACATGTCCAGACCGCCACCGAGTAACTCTTCCAGTTTATATAACGTCAGCCCGATGCGGTGATCGGTCACCCGGCCCTGTGGGAAGTTATACGTGCGAATGCGCTGCGAGCGATCACCGGACCCCACCTGTAGTTTACGGTTTTCCGCCTGTTCACGGGCCTGTTCCGCTTTCTCCTGCTCCAGCAGGCGGGCGCTTAGCAGCGACATGGCACGGGCCTTGTTCTTGTGTTGTGAGCGTTCGTCCTGGCATTCGACGACCAGTCCGGTCGGAAGGTGCGTGATACGGATTGCCGAGTCCGTGGTGTTGACGTGCTGACCGCCGGCACCCGACGCCCTGAAGGTATCGATTCTCAGGTCTGCAGTCTGGATGTCCACACCTTCAATATTTTCGCGCTCTGCAAGGATTGCGACGGTGCAGGCGGAGGTGTGAATGCGGCCCTGCGATTCGGTTTCGGGGACCCGCTGTACGCGGTGTGTTCCGGATTCAAACTTGAACCTGGAATAAGCGCCGCGACCGACGATGCGTGCAACGATCTCCTTGAAGCCGCCGTGGTCGCCGCTACTGGTATTGATGATCTCCATCTGCCAGTTGTTTTTTTCGACATAACGCTGGTACATGCGAAACAGGTCACCGGCGAAAAGTGCGGCCTCGTCCCCGCCCGTACCGGCCCGGATTTCCAGAAAAATATTGTTGTCATCATCCGGGTCTTTCGGCAACAACAGAATATTCAATTCATTTTCGAGAACTTCCTGCTGCTGCGTGGCACTGGAGAGTTCCTCGTTCGCGAGATCCTGCATTTCAGCATCCTGACTTTTAAGCAGGGCCTGGGCCTCTTCCATTGCCTGGCCCGCCTGCTGCCACTTTTCCCAGGTTTCCACGACCGGTCCCAATTGAGAATACTCAACAGATAATTCCCGAAACCGGTTCTGGTTTCCCAACACGTCCGGTGTGGCCAGCAGCAGGGCGATTTCCTCGTAGCGTTCCTGCGCCTGGTGCAAACGTGCATGAAGTGAAGGCAGCAGGCTCACGGGTTGTCCTCTGGCTCAAACAGGCGGTTTGCAACCCTGAGCAGATCATCATCCTGTTCTTCCGCCGCCTGGCGCAGGCGGGTGCTGGGCAGATGCAAGATTCTCTTTGTGAGGGTATTTGCCAACTGCGTTACCACCTGCTCAGGATCGTTTCCTGCTTCGATTTTACGCAGCGCCCGGCCGACCAGTTCATCGCTATGCATGCGGGCGTGTTTGTGCAGGTTTTTCAAATATACCGCGGCCCGTGCACTGTTCAGCCAGCGCATGAATTCATCGACCGATTCATCCACGTCGCCAGTGGCAGCTTCGGCAGCCTCGGTTCTTTTTGACAGGTTCTTGTCGACGACTGTCTGCAGGTCATCAATGGTGTACAAGTACACGTCACCCAGTTTTCCCACGTCGGGATGAATATCCCTGGGCACGGCGATGTCGACCATGAACATGGGCTGGTTTCTGCGTTGTTTGAGCGCGGTTCTGACCGTTTCCTCATGCAGAATCGGTTCCTGGCTGCCGGTGGAAGTGATAAGGATATCGGCTTTGTGCAAAACATCGGGTAATTCCGCGAGCGACACCGCGTGGGCATCGAATTCCGCGGCCAGATTGGCGGCCCGGTTGACACTGCGATTGGCGATTATCAGGCTGGAAAGCCCCCTGTCCTGCAGGTGTCGTCCGCACAACTCAATCATCTCGCCAGCGCCGACCAATATGACGGTTTTGCTCTTCAGGTCGCCGAAAATCTGCTTGGCCAGCATCACGGTCGTATAGGCGACCGATACGGGGTGCTCGCCGATCCGTGTCTTGCTGCGAATGAGTTTGCCGGTGGCGAAGGCGCGTTGAAATAACCGGTCGAGAACTTTGCCAACACTGCCTGCATCATGAGCCATTTGCCAGGACTCTTTCAACTGCCCGACGATTTGCGACTCACCCAGGACCAGGGACTCAAGACCGCCGGCTACCCGGAACAGGTGACGTACCGCGTGCTCGCGTTCACGAACATAGCAATGCTCTTCCATTTCAGCATCACTCAGGCCGCCCTTCGCCTGCAGCCATTGACGGACATGGTCGCGACTCTGTTTTGGGCCGATACTGTAAATCTCGGTGCGGTTACAGGTGCTGACCACGACAACCTCTTCAACGCCATCGAGTTGGCGCAACTCTTTTATCCGCGCCGCATGTTCATGACGCGCGATTGCAATCTTCTCGCGGGTTTCGAGCGTGGCAGTATGGTGGCTTATTCCAGTGGTGAGCAGTGGCATGGATGATGATTACTTTAACAGGGCGTAGGGATTCTGCTTGCCAGTTGCTGCAAATTCAAGTCCGGCCAGGTCCGGACAGCGTTTACCGATACGAATATTGGCACAAGGTGTTATCGGGGATTGGTTCACCGGCTTCAAGCAGTTATCCTTTGTTCCATGAATTGTGACTATTGTTTCATGAAAAGGGTAACGGGCGCGCTCATTTTTGTCATGTTATTGACGACGGCATGCTCATCCGCCCAGGAATCACCCTTGCAGCCGGCTGCGGAAGAAGCACCCGCGACCGCTGAAATTGTTGACGGCGGGCCCTCTGCCAGCGAGTTGCCACCAACCGATCCGGACGTGATGTACCATGTCTTTTCCGGTGAAGTCATGGGCGCTGATGGGGATTTTTCCGCGGCTGCAGCTGAGTACCTGGAGGCAGCGTTGTTGTCCGATGATCCCGAGATCGCCGAACGCGCTACCCGGATCGCGGTTTCGGCGGGAGAATGGCAGATGGTTACCCTGGCTTCGGACCGCTGGGCAATGTTAGACCCGGCAAATCTGGAAGCGAGGGAACTGGCCGCTGGCTCGAGATTGAGAGAAGGTGATTATGTCGGTGCCGAGTTCCAGCTCGCCGAGATTCTGAAACTGACTGAAAATGATCCCGCAAGCGGTTGGCGTATCGTCACTGCATTGCTGGTCCCGGTCAACGACCAGGTCAGGGCCAACAAGGTGCTGGACAGGCTGTCTGAAAAGTTCAATGGCAGCGAGAACGCGGATGCCCTTTTTGCCCGCAGCCAGCTGGCAGCGCGTTTTGGGGAGCTGGGCAAAGCTGATGATTATATTGACCAGGCCATAGAACTCGAGCCGGAGCGTGCCGACTTGCTGGCGTGGTCAGGCCGATTGGCGGTTAATACCGGGAATGAACCGCGCGCCTTGAAACGTTACCAGCAAGCCTGGCGGGTTGATCCTGCTGATCAGCAGGTGGCAATGGCCTATGCTGAATTGTTAAAACGCAGCGGCGATCTGGACGCGGCCCAGGATGTGTTGGCGCAGGTCCCGGACACGCCGGAAATGCGCTTCGCCCGTATAGTCTTTTCACTCGATGCTGGCGACAGGGAAAGCGCAGAGTCTTTGTATGCGGGCTTTTCTTCAGCCACTTATGCGAATGCTTCGGACGCGGCATTCCAGGCGGCTCAAAGTGCCGAGCTGCTGGGTTACCAACGCGACGCGATTGACTGGTATAAAAAGGTCACGGGTCAGCAGTCGCTGCGGTCCATCTTGCGGCAGGCATTTCTTCTCGCGGAACTGGATGATGTCGAAGATGCCCGCAACCTGCTGGCAAGACTTCGAACCCAATCAGACAACAGCGTGAAATCCCAGAGCTACCTGGCGGAGTCGCAAATACTGCAGGAGGCCGGTTTGCAGGATGCAGCGCTGCAGCTTTTGCACGATGCGCTTGCGGAGCTTCCCGACAATATCGCCCTGCGCTACACGCGGGCTTTATTGGCCGTTGGTTTGCAGCAGCTGGATCTGGCTGAAAGTGATTTGCGCCAGATAATCTCCGAAGATCCGGATAACGCCGCTGCGCTGAATGCCCTTGGCTATACGCTGGCCGATCTGACGGAGCGTTACGACGAGGCGGAGCAGCTCATCCTTCAGGCTTACGCGCTGCAGCCTGACGATGCTTCGATCATTGATAGCATGGGTTGGATTTCGTATCGCCTTGGACGGCTGGAGGAGGCCGAGGCTTACATGCGCGAAGCCTGGAAACTGATGCGTAACGCGGAAATCGCAGCCCACCTGGGTGAAGTCCTGTGGGCGAGGGGACAAAAAGACGAAGCCCGCTCACTTTGGCAGCTGGGTTTGGAAATGGAAAGCGACAGCGAAGTTCTGATCAAGACCATGCAACGGTTCGGTGAGTTGCCTTGAAAAGACCTGCATCGGGAAAGTTACCCTGGTTGATCCTTGTGCTTCTGTTTTTCAATGCCTGTACCGGCGTGACAGTAAAAGAAGATGTGGTTGGCAACCAGGCAGCCCATCAAAAACGTGCGGAAATGCTTGGCTTGATCTCCGACTGGGGCCTGGTTGGCAAAATCTCGCTGGATGACGGTGATCGCGGTGGCAGTGGCAAGCTGCGCTGGAACGTAAAAAGCCAGCACAGCACCCTGGACTTCCACGGTGCCATGGGTCGTGGCGCGTGGCAGCTGCAAACCGGCCCCGGGGGTGCGGTGCTCAAAGAAGCTAACGGCGCACAACAAACCGCAGTGAGTGTCGATGACCTGGTTCAGCAACGCATGGGGTGGCCGGTGCCGGTTGAAGCACTGCAATGGTGGGTGCGCGGCCTGGCAGCACCGGGTGTTGTAGAGAATGAGGAAATCGACGCCGAGGGACGGCTGCAGGACCTGCAGCAGTTCGGCTGGCGTGTCGAATTCAGCCGCTACCAGACCGTAGAGGGAATTCCTTTGCCAAAGAGATTGAATGCCGGTCGGGGAGATTACCGGGTGAAGCTTGCCATAGGCCGGTGGCGTTTGGACCTGGATAAAACGCTTGAGAACTAAAGTGAAGCAGCAAAGCTGGCCGGCACCCGCCAAGCTCAACCTGTGCCTGCGTGTGACCGGTCGCCGAGGGGACGGTTACCACGACCTGCAAACCCTGTTTCAGATTCTGGATTGGGGTGACGAGCTGCGTATTTCTGTCAACGACAGCGGGAAGATCAGTCGCAACTGCAATATAGAAGGTATCGCGGAAGAGGATGACATCTGTGTGAAAGCCGCTCGTCTTTTGCGGCAACGCCACGGTGTGCGGTCGGGCGCGCATATTGACCTGCTCAAACGCATTCCAATGGGAGCCGGCCTTGGTGGCGGCAGTTCGGATGCTGCGACGGTTCTGCTCGTATTAAACCGTCTGTGGTCCTGTGGAAGAACACCGCAACAGTTGGCGGATTTGGGTCTGGAACTCGGTGCTGACGTGCCGGTTTTTATCCATGGGTACAGCGCCTGGGCGGAAGGGCGGGGGGAGATACTGCATCCCGTATCTCTGGGCTCCCGGTACTATGTGTTGATTTTTCCCGGCCTCAGTATTTCTACGGCGGAAGTATTTGGGCATCCGCAACTCAAACGTGACTCCAGGCCATTGGATATGTCACTCGCTGCTCTTGAGCCCGGCAGGAACGATTGTGAAAATGTCGCTTTGCAGATGTTCCCGGAGCTGGCGGAGCTCGTGGAGCATTTGCGGTCATGGGGCACACCACGAATGAGTGGCACCGGAAGCACATTTTTTTTGACATTTGATGACAAAAAGACTGCAATCAAAGCAGCAGACGAATTAAAATGCCGATATAATATCCGCGCCGTAGGCGGAGTAGATAGATCACATTTGTTAGACAGCTTGTCAGCTTAGTTGTGATCATAAGAATTTTGAGAACGATTGGGACGTGGCCAAGTTGGTTAAGGCACGGGGTTTTGATCCCCGCATTCGCAGGTTCGAGTCCTGCCGTCCCAGCCATTTTTTTGCAGCGTTAAACATTTCAGCCCAGGTGGTGACACGGTGGCCAGTCCTTCCTTCATGGTATTTACAGGCAACGCCAATCGGAAATTGGCTAATGACATCGCCCGCGAGATCGGTATTCCCATGGGTAAGGCGGTCGTTGACCGGTTTAGCGATGGTGAGGTTGCGGTCGAGATCATGGAAAATATCCGTGGCCGCGATATCTACCTGATTCAACCCACCTGCGCCCCCACGGCTGACAACTTCGTAGAACTGCTGGTCATGGTGGATGCGCTGAAGCGGGCTTCCGCTTTCCGTGTAACAGCTGTTATCCCGTACTTTGGATATTCTCGCCAGGATCGCAGGCCACGTTCACTGCGTGTGCCAATCACCGCCAAGGTGGCTGCAAAGATGATCAGCACGGTTGGCACGGACAGGGTGATAACCATCGACCTGCACGCTGATCAAATCCAGGGCTTCTTCGATATTCCGGTAGACAACGTGTATGCATCGCCCCTGACACTGGCTGATATCTGGCAGCACCAGGGTGTGGGTGAGGAACTGGTAGTGGTGTCACCGGATGTGGGTGGTGTCGTGCGTGCACGGGCTATCGCCAAACGCCTCGATTCTGAATTGGCCATCATCGATAAACGCCGTCCCCGGGCCAATGTTTCCAAGGTCATGAATATCATTGGCGACATCCAGGGCAAGAACTGCGTCATGGTTGATGACATGGTGGATACGGCGGGTACCCTGTGTACTGCTGCCGGTGCATTGAAAGACCATGGCGCCAAACGCGTAGTGGCCTACTGCGTGCATCCGGTGCTGTCCGGCCCGGCGATTGATAACATAAGCTTTTCCGAACTAGATGAGTTGGTGGTGACCGATACCATTCCGTTGACCGCGGCGGCGCAGCAATGTGACAAAATCCGCCAGTTGAGCGTGGCTCAAATGCTGGCCGAAACCATTCGCCGCATGGCAGAGGGTGAGTCGGTCAGTTCGTTGTATATCGATTAAGCAATTTGGTCCGGCCTGCTGATTGGCCCGGGTTGGATTGGCTTGAGGGTACTGCCTGGCTGCCCGATTTTGTGCCTTCACTAAACGTCTGAATTTAATTTCAAAATCTATTGCGCCGACCCATGGTGAATAAGTTATAATGCCCGGCTAGTTTTTTGTGCCGCCCCTGGTCGCGGGGGTGGATGAACTGCCGTATTAACGGTTTTCACTGTTTCGAACCGGGTTTACTCCGGACCGGGGCAGTCAGTTATTTTGAGGAATACCATGACTGATTCAAACGTACTCAACGCGGAAATCCGTGACGATGTGGGGAAAGGTGCGAGCCGCCGCCTGCGTCACCAGGGAAAAATTCCTGCGGTAATTTATGGTGGCAAAAAAGATCCGGCCACTTTGACCCTGGAGCATGAGCCCTTGAGGCATGCTGCAGATTCTGAAGCTTTTTACTCCAGTATCCTGGAGATCAAGGTTGCGGACGGGCGCAAACAGAAGGTAGTTGTCCGTGATGTACAGCATCATCCGTACAAGGCGCAGATCATGCACCTCGATTTTTTGCGTGTTTCCGCGCAGGAAATTCTCCGCATGTCAGTGCCGATTCACTATACGGGTGAGGAGCTGTCAGAGGCCGGCAAGGCCTCCGGTTTGGTCATTCAGCACCTGGTCACGGAAGTTGAAATCGCTGCATTGCCCGCGAATTTGCCCGAATATCTGGATGTGGACCTGTCGGAACTGGAAATTGGTGATGTTGTGATGTTATCGGACATCAAGCTGCCCGAAGGGGTCGAAATTGCAGCACTGTCCGGCGATGAGCCAGACGATACGATGATCGCCAATACCTCTCATATTAAGGAATCTCAGGGTACCGGTGCAGCAGCTGCTGAAGAGGCTGCCGAGGCTGAACTCGAAGCCATGACCGAAGTGGACGTTGAAGACGTCGATGAAGAGACGCCTGCTGAGGACGAACCAGAAGCTGACAAGGAATAAGTGCCGGAGACTGAATTGTCCGGATTATTCCTGATTATCGGCCTGGGTAACCCAGGGTCCAAATACAGCCTGACCCGGCACAATGCCGGGTTTTGGTTTCTGGACGCACTGCATGGCAATGCCGGCATTGAGGCCGGCTTCAGATCGCAAACGAAGCTTTCGGCTGAAATCTGCCGCAGCCGCCTTTACGGTAGCGATTGCATATTTGCCAAACCGACTGTCTTTATGAATCACAGCGGTCAATCGGTGCGGGCGTTGGTGGATTATTATCGCGTTCCAGTTGAAAACCTCTTGGTTGCCTACGATGATCTGGATCTTCCACCGGGAACCATCCGCTTGAAACAGGGCGGTGGTCACGGCGGTCACAACGGTTTGCGGGATATTTTTCGGCACATGGACAGCACTGATTTCATGCGTTTGCGCATCGGTATCGGTCATCCCGGTTTCAAAGATGCCGTTACCGGCTACGTTCTGAGCCGGGCGCCTGCGGCAGAGGAAAAGCTGATTATGGAGTCGATTGGAGATGCCATTGCCGTGATGCCGGACCTTTTGACGGGAAATCTTTCCAGGGCGGTCAAGGATTTGCATACCGCCGATACCATGCCCTCAGAGGCTCCTTAACAGACCCTAACCGGAAATCAATCATGGGATTTAAATGTGGAATTGTCGGGCTGCCCAATGTAGGCAAGTCGACATTGTTCAATGCGTTGACAGAATCTGCCATCGCCGCAGAAAATTATCCGTTTTGCACCATTGATCCCAACGTAGGAATCGTTCCCGTTCCGGATCTGCGTCTCGATCAGTTGGCCGCCATCGTTAAGCCGCAACGGGTATTGCCCACGACGATGGAGTTCGTGGATATTGCAGGCCTGGTGGAAGGCGCGTCGAAAGGGGAAGGTCTGGGCAACAAGTTTCTCTCCCATGTCAGGGAGACGGACGCCATAGCGCACGTGGTCCGCTGCTTCAGGAACGATGACGTCGTTCACGTGTCAGGCGGCGTCGACCCGGTTTCAGATATCGAGGTGATCAATACTGAGCTGGCGCTGGCGGATATGGAGACCGTGGAGCGGGCGCTGCAGAAAGCCGACAAGCTGAAACGTATTGGCGACAAGAGCGCCGCAGCCCGGGTTGCACTGCTGACCGAGGTCTTGAACGGTCTCAGTGATACCGGAAGTGTCCGCAACCTGGATCTGGACAAAGAGCAGGGGAAGCTGATTAAAGACCTGCACCTGTTGACGATGAAGCCGGTCGAATACATTGCCAATGTTGCCGAGGACGGGTTTGAGGACAATCCCCTGCTGGAGCAGGTCAGGGATTATGCCGGTCGCAACAATGCGAGGGTCGTGCCGGTTTGTGCGGCCGTCGAAGCCGAAGTCGTCCAGTTGGAACGTGAGGAAAGGCAGGAGTTTCTTGCGGCGCTCGGTTTGAAGGAGTCCGGTCTCGCCGGGGTTATCCGTGCCGGGTACGCGTTGTTGGATTTACTGACGTTTTTCACTGCAGGTGAGAAAGAAGTCAGGGCCTGGACTGTGACGCGCGGCGCTACAGCACCCCAGGCAGCAGGAAAAATTCACACGGATTTTGAGCGCGGCTTTATTCGGGCCGAGGTGACATCATTCGAAGATTTTGTGGATTGCGGCGGAGAGCACGGTGCTAAAGAGGCCGGTAAACTCCGGCTGGAAGGTAAGGAATATATTGTTCAGGAAGGTGACGTCGTGCACTTCCGATTCAATGTCTGATCAGGCTGGTCCGGTTTGACCGGTGCTAAGCACTTGGCTGCCATGCCAATGCATGGGCCTGGGGTGCAAAATGGGATTGGAGGCTATTTTGATTATTTGGGCTGTCGGCTGTTGACACCTAAAGATTGCTAGGAGAAAATAGGCGGCTTGCTTGATGGAGGGGTACTCAAGCGGTCAACGAGGGCAGACTGTAAATCTGCTGGCTAAGCCTTCGGAGGTTCGAATCCTCCCCCCTCCACCATTTGAAATGGTGAGAAACCTGGGTGTTTGGGCTCGGGGTTTGGCAGATAGGCGGGTGTAGTTCAACGGTAGAACCTCAGCCTTCCAAGCTGATTATGTGGGTTCGATTCCCATCACCCGCTCCAAATCCACCGGCTTGGCGTGGTGGGTGAAGAGTAGCGCGGTAGTGACGCCAGGTTATTGGTTAAAAAATTGGGTTTAAGAATTAGCCCATATAGCTCAGGCGGTAGAGCACTCCCTTGGTAAGGGAGAGGTCACTGGTTCAAGTCCAGTTATGGGCACCATTTTATTGGTCACTTTAGATATTTTTTTAAAATTTAACAGCGGTTGTTTTTGGAGACTGGCATGTCCAAGGAAAAATTTGAAAGAACAAAGCCCCATGTAAACGTGGGCACGATTGGTCACGTAGATCATGGTAAGACGACGCTGACGGCGGCGATGACGAAGATCTGTGCTGAAGCGCGTGGCG